>NZ_JBHLSV010000001.1:0-334999 GCF_042434575.1 Brachybacterium hainanense | reverse complement strand
CGGTCACGGCGGCCGGCGGGGCGGCCCGGGCCGCCCCGCCGGCCGCCGTGACCGTGCAGGCGGCCCATGAGCATCAGCGGATCCGCGGCATCGGCGGGATCAGCTTCCCCGAGTGGATCGGCGATCTCACCCCGCAGCAGCGGGAGACCGCCTTCGGCACGGGCGAGGGCCAGCTCGGCTTCTCGGTGCTGCGGATCCCCGTGTCCCCGAACCGCGAGGACTGGCCGCTCAGCGTGGAGACGGCGCGGCGCGCCCGCGAGCTCGGGGCGATCGTCTTCGCCTCGCCGTGGCACCCGCCCGCGGACATGTGCGAGACGTTCCGGCACGAGGCGCCGAACGGCGCGGGCACCCCGCATGCGGCGGAGACGGGCACGGCGCTCGCGGCCGCGCATGTCGAGACCGGCCGCGAGGCCGCCGAGGGCGGCGCGAGCGTGCTGCTCGAGGGCGCCGGATCCTCGATCAGCTGGGACGACCTGGTCATGGGCACCACCGGCCCCAAGCGGGTGACGATCCGCTGCGCCGCCGACCAGCCGGGGGCGGGCCTGCGCATCCTCGCCGACGGCGCCGTGGTCCTCGAGGACCTCGCGCTGCCGGCGCCGGAGGCGGGCGTCCCCTGGCATGACGTCCCCGTGGACGTCCCCCTCGAGGCGGGGTCGAACACCCTCGAGCTCATCGCGACCGGGGAGGGCGCCGTCGCCGTCGACGGGATCCGCATCGCCGGGATCCAGGTGCAGGACGGTGCGCAGCGCCTGGCCCATGACCGCTACCCCGACTACGCCCGCCACCTCGACGACTTCGTGATGTTCATGGCGGAGCAGGGCGCCCCCCTCGAGGCGATCTCCATCCAGAACGAGCCGGACTACGGCGCGGACTGGACCTGGTGGACGCCGCAGGAGCTCACGACGTTCCTGCGGGAGAACGCCTCCGCGATCCGCTGCCGGATCATCGCCCCGGAGTCGTTCCAGTACGTCAAGGAGACATCGGACCCGATCATCCGCGACGCGGGCGCCTGGGCCGAGGTCGACATCCTCGGCAGCCACCTGTACGGCACGCCGACCGATCAGCTCCCCTATCCGCTGTTCGAGCAGAACCGCGGCGACCGGGAGCTGTGGATGACCGAGGTGTATGTGCCGAACAGCGAGCCCGGCTCGAACGAGCGCTGGCCGGAGTCGCTGGTCGTCGGCGAGAGCATCCATGACGCCTTCGTGATCGGCGGCTTCCAGGCGTACGTGTGGTGGTACATCCGGCGCAGCTACGGCCCCATCGCCGAGGACGGCTCGATCAGCCGGCGCGGCCACGTCATGTCCCACTTCTCCCGCTTCCTGCGCGCCGGCTCCCGGCGGGTCGAGCTGGAGGCCACCGTGCTCGAGGGGATCCGCGAATCCGCGTACCGCACCGCCGAAGGGGCCCTGGTCATCGTCGCCATCAACGGGACCGACGCCCCGGTGACGCGGACCTACCGGATCCAGGGGACGAGCAAGCAGGAGGTCGCATCGTGGAGGACCTCCGCGAGCGAGCGCTTCGCCGCCCTCGCCCCCGAGCGGCCCCGTGGGGGCCGGTTCACCCGGGAGCTGCCGGCCCGGAGCATCACGACCTTCGAGGTGCGCTGAGCCGCGCGGAGGCGATCGGCCGAGGGGCTGGTCCCGGCGGGTCCGAGGAGGACCGCCCGGGGCCGGCCCCTCGGGCCCGTCCAGGACGGGACGACGGCGTGCTCCCGGGTCTGCCGCCCGCGCTCGGGCGGCAGGGCTCGGCGCTCAGGCCGCGCGCAGCGCGGGCAGCAGCTCCCGCCAGATCGCCCCGAGGATCTCATGCATCCGACCGCCCTCCAGATGGGCGGTCACGGTGATCACGGCCCGCTCCCGCGGGAGCACGATCGAGTACTGGCCGTAGTTGCCATCGGCCCGCCAGGCCCCCTCGGGCTCGCAGTCCCACACCTGGTAGCCGTAGCGGAGCACGTCGGGGCCGTCCGTGCGGCCGGTCGGGATCCAGTCCGCGTGCATCGCCGCGACCCAGTCGGCGGGGACGAGCTGCCGACCCTCCCAGCATCCCTCCTGCAGCAGCAGGCGGCCGAGCTTCGCGAGCTCCGACGTGCGCAGGTGCAGGCCGTACGCACCCCAGGACCTTCCGCCCCGGCAGCGGAACCATTGCGGATTCCCGATCCCGAGCGGCGCGAACAGCCGCGGCATGAGGAAGTCGCGCAGATCCTGACCGGCCACGGCATCCACCGCGCGCGCGAGCATGTAGGTCGAGCCGTTGGAGTAGGAGAACCGCTCCCCGGGCGGGGACTCGAGGGGGGAGCGGAAGAAGGCGGCGGCGACATCGGCCTCCAGCTTCTCCTGCTCGGTGAAGCAGGTGAAGGTGCTGCCGGAGGTCATGGTCAGCAGGTGCTCGAGGCGCACGTCCTCGATCCCCGGGGCGACCTGCCCTCGCGGGGGAACCACGTCCACGAGCCGGTCGCCGACGCTCAGCGCCCCGGCCCCCACGAGCATCCCGACGGCGAGAGCGGTGAAGGTCTTCGAGCAGGAGAAGACGTGGAGAGGGTCGTCGGAGCGGAAGCGGTGCTCCGCCTCGCCCGCACCCTCTCGATGGACGTGGACCCCATACATCCCCAGCTGATCGCGAGCGTTCGCCGCCGCGATGCCGTCGAAGAGCGTCGAGGAGAGGGCGCGGTCGCTCATGTCCGATCCCCGGCGGTGCGCAGGACGCGGACCTCGGGAGCGGCCAGGCGCATCCGCATCCCGGCAGGAAGCGCCTGCCCGCTCAGCAGATCTGTCGCCGGCTCCTCGAGCACGACCTCGTGCTCGCCGTCATGGGCCAGGAGGAAGCGGTAGGAGGGTGCGGAGGCATCTGCTCGGCACCGCTCGACCTGCTCGAGACCCGGGCGCCGCGGCGCGGCGATCCCTGCGAGCGCGGGAGCGCCGAGGACCTCGTCCCACAGCTGCCGCAGACCCGCCGCATCCAACCGGGCTCCCACGTACCAGACGCGGCCCGGACCGGCCTCCCGCACCGTGACGGCGGCGCTCCCCGCGTAGAAGCCGTCGGCGTAGGCGGCGCGGACCTCCGCATCCACGGGCGTGACCAGGTCGAACACCGTATCTGCGCTCGTGATCGTCCCGTCCGCCCAGCGGATCTCCCGCGTGACGCCCTCCACCTGGGAGTCCGTCTCGTCCACTCGCACCCCGCACAGGGCGGCGAGGTGACCCGGCACATCGAGGATCGGCGCCTGGTCGTCCTCGTCCACGCGGCCGCTCAGGAAGCCGGTGACCAGATGTGCTCCGGCGGCGACGGCGCGGGCGAGGTTCGCGGCCCGCTCCGGTCCGGCGACGAACAGGACGGGGGCGAGGATCAGCGCGTACCCGGCGAGATCCGCGTCGGGGGAGACCACGTCCACGCCGATCCCGCGGTCGAAGAGGTCCTCGTGGAAGCGGGCGATCTCGTCGACGTAGACGACGCGCCGGGTGGGGCCGTCGCTCATCTCGAGCGACCACCAGGCGTCCCAGTCCACGCAGACCGCGACCCGGTTCCTCGGCCGGGTCCCCGCCAGCTCGCGGGCGGCGGCGACCTCCGCGCCGATCTGCGCGACCTCGCGGACCACGCGCGTGTCCGTGCGCGCGGCATGGTTCAGGATCGCGCCGTGGAACTTCTCGCTCGCCCCGCGCGAGGCGCGCATCTGGAAGAACAGCGTGGCATCGGCCCCGTGGGCGATCGCCTGCCAGGTGCGCAGGCGCAGCAGGCCCGGCTCCTGCAGGGGGTTGTCGGGGCGCCAGGCCGTCTGGGACGGCGTCTGCTCCATGAGCCACAGGGGCTTCCCGGGAGCAAGGCCGCGCATGAGGTCGTGGGCGAGGGCCACCCGGGCAGGGCCGTGACCGATCCGGGGGTAGTTGTCCCAGGAGATGATGTCCAGGTCCTCGGCCCAGCGGCGGTAGTCGATGTCCTTGTAGAAGCCCATGAAGTTCGCGGTGACCGGAACATCGGGGCTGTGCCGGCGGATCGCCTCCTTCTCGAGGCGGAAGCACTCCAGCAGGGCCTCGGACTGGAAGCGCCGGTAGTCCAGCGTGATGATCTGGAACGCCGTGTACGCCGGGCCGTTCCAGTGCTCGCTGAGCGCGCTGGGCGGGACGATGTCCTCGAAGGACGTCATCGTGTGATTCCAGAAGAGGGTGTACCAGCGGCGGTTGAGCTCCTCGATCGTGCCGTACTTCCGCTGCAGCCACACCCGGAAGGCGGCCGCGCAGCTGCCGCAGTAGCACAGGCCGGAGTACTCGTTGCCGATGTGCCAGGCCACCAGGCCCTCGAGATCGCCGAAGCGCTCGGCGATGCGTCCCGCGATCTCCGCGGCGGCCGCGCGGAAGGCCGGGGAGGTGGGGCAGCTGTTGTGGCGCACCCCGAAGAGGCGGCGCCGGCCCTGGTCGTCGACCCGGGTGACCTCCTGCGTGCGTGCCATCCAGGCGGGATGCGCCCCCGTGGGGGTCGCGAGCACGATCTGCATGCCCCGCCGCCGCACCGGTTCGATGATCTCCTCGAGCAGCGAGAGGTCATAGACGCCCGGGGCAGGGTGCAGCTGCGTCCAGACGAACACGCCGAGCGTCACGGTGTTCACGCCGATCGCCTGGAGCGCGTCGAGATCGGCCTCGCGGACCTCGGCGGGCCACTGCTCGGGGCACCAGTCCCCGCCGTAGGGGAAGCGCGCGGGGAGACGGGGATCAGCGGTCATCGAGAGAGGCCTCCAGAGCCAGGACGAGAGGGCGCGCGGACCGATCCAGGAGGAGGACCAGCGGTGCCGCGGCCAGCAGGAGCACCCATTCGCCGGAGACGAGGGTCAGGCACAGCCCTGCCGCGAGCACGAGGACGATCCCGACGGTGCCCCGCATGGACACGGCGGCCGCGCCGAGCGCCGCGCGCCAGAGAGGGACGCCTGTGACGGTGAAACGGCTCGCGATCACGGAGCCGATGAGCGCCAGGAGCACGAGCGCCAGCAGCAGGACCAGGCCCGGCAGGACCGGGCCGGGTCCGGTCCCGCGCAGCATCTGCGCCCCCAGCAGCATCGCGGCGACGACGCCCACGGGCAGCCAGAGCACGGCGGCCTGACCGGCGCCCTGCCGCAGCCCGCCTCCCAGCCGCCGCAGCGGCCGGATGTCCGTGGTGAGATCCTGGCCGTGGAGGGCGTGCAGGGCGCCGATGAGCAGCAGCCCCGACCACCATGCGGCGGCCGGTAGCGCGAGCAGCCCCAGCAGCGTGCCCTGGAGCAGGATCGCGGGGACGAGCACCAGCAGCCCGCCCGCGGTGAGGGCGAGCCCGATCACCCCCAGGCCGTGCACCACGAAGGCAGCCCGCCAGATCCCGCGTTCGTGCACGTCCCGCGCCGTCGGGGCCGATGGGGCGGGCGCGGCGGGTGACGCCGTCGCTGGGGCCGGTCTGCTCTGCATCGCCGTTCTCCTCGATCCGTTCCTGGTCCTGCGGGGGCGGGGCGTTCCCGCGGGAACGCCCCGCCGTCGATCAGCCCGCGAAGGCGTCCTGCGCCTCATGGACGATGTCCATGTACGTGCTCGCCCCGTTGTCGTCGCACTCCGTGACGAACGCATCCCACTCGGCAAGGTCCCGCTGTCCGGTGGTGAACTTGAGGGTGCTCTGGCTGACGAAGTCCGTCAGCGGCGTGACCACCAGGGTCGCGTCCTCCTGCTGGATCTCGTCGAAGGGGTACGGAGGCAGCGGCTCGGCGGGCTCGTGGCCGGCGGCCATCTCCTCCTGCCAGGCGACCTCCTCGTCGTTCATGGTCGAGCGGAGCAGCTCCGTGGTGCCGCCGTAGGCGTAGTTGCCGCCGGAGAAGCCGAAGTCCTTGCGCAGGTCCTTGGTGCCCTCGGGATTGATGCCGAGGAAGGTGACGTCCGCGGCAGGGACGCGCTTGTCGCCTTCGCGCTCGAAGGTCACGCCCTCGACGCCCCACTTGGCGAACTCCTGACCGGCATCGGAGTACCACAGCCAGTCGAAGAACTGCAGGATCGCCAGGAAGTGCTCGTCCTCGGCCATCTCCGCCGTGAACATGACGCCGTTCTCGAGGCGGGAGCCGGCCATGACCTGGCCGCGCGGTCCGCCCGGCAGCAGCATCTTCTTCACGACGGCCTTCTCGCCGACGTTCTCGATCAGCCCGGTGCGGTAGTCGATGAGGTTCTGCGAGTTGGTGGCGATGGAGAAGGATTTCCCGGTGACGAACTTCTGGACGGCCGGGTCGTCCTCCTGGGTGAAGCTCTCGGGGTCGATGAGCTTCTCGGCGACGCCGGTGGCGAACCACTCCGTCATGGCCCGGTACTCGTCCTGCTGCGGGCCGAAGACGAGGGTGTCGCTGCCGGGCTCGTCCCGGACGACCCCGTCGCCCAGTCCCCAGCCGGAGCCCACGCCGTGGCTGGCGGCGACCAGGCCCAGCAGGCAGTCGCCCTTGAAGCGGTCCGAGAGCGGCCACATCTCGGGCTTGGCCTCGCGCACCCTGCGGTACACCTCCGTCAGCTCATCCCACGTCGTCGGCTCGGGCAGCCCCAGCTCCTCCAGCACGTCGACCCGGTAGGCCAGGGTGTAGTCGGGCCAGACCTCCTCGTGCAGGCCCGGCATCACGTAGTACTTGCCGTCCTGCTGCTTGAGGCGCTCGATCTCCTCCTCGAGGCCCCAGGTGGAGACCTTGTCCTGGTAGTTCGGCATGTGCTCGACGTAGTCGCTGATGGCGAGGATCGCCCCGGAGGTCACGAAGGCGGACTCCTGGCCCGGGTAGGTCTTGGGGATGACGTAGGGGGCGTCGCCCGCGCTCACCAGCAGGGAGCGCTTCTGCTCGTAGTCGGACATCGGCACGATGGTCGGCTTCAGGGTGACGTTCGTGAGCTTGGTCAGCTCCGACCAGAACAGCCAGTCCTCGCGATAGGGGTAGGCCGCGTTGTCGTTGAAGAGGATCGGCAGGTCGAAGGGCTCGGTGGCGGTGAACTGGGTGCCGACGGCGTAGTCGTCCATCGCGCCGGTGCTGAGATCGGCGACGTCGACCGGATCGTCGCCGCCGCCGTCCGAGCTGCAGGCTGCGAGGGAGAGGGCGAGCCCCGTCGCGGCGGACGAGGTGGCGAGGAAGGAGCGCCTGGAGAACATGAGGGTGCCTTTCATCGGTGAATCGGCGTGGTCACTGCTTGACGGAGCCGAGCATGACTCCGGAGACGAAGTACTTCTGGATGAAGGGATAGACGCACAGGATCGGCAGCACCGTGAGCACCATCGTCACCGCCTTGATGTTCGCGGAGACGTTGTTCTGGGCGTCGGCGGAGGCCGCGGCGACGTCCGAGGTCTGGCTGGTCCCGGCGATCATGTTCCGCAGATACATCGTGACCGGGAACAGCTCCTTGTCGGAGAGGTAGATGAACGCCTGGAACCAGGAGTTCCAGTGGCTGACGGCGTAGAAGAGGAGCATCGTCGCGAGGATCGCCTTCGACAGCGGGATGACGATCCGCAGGAGGATGCCGTACGTGGTGAGGCCGTCGATCGCCGCGGCCTCCTCCAGCTCGATCGGCAGGTTCTCGAAGAAGGACTTCATCACCAGCAGGTTGAAGATGCTCACCGCATTCGGGATCACGATCGCCCAGATGCTGTTGTCCATGTTGAGCGTGTTGATGAGGATGTAGTTCGGGATCAGCCCGCCGTTGAAGAACATCGTGAACACGGCGATGCCGATGAACAGACCACGGCCGCGCAGCCGCATCCGGGAGATCGCGTAGGCGTACATCGTCGTGAGCACGAGGGAGATCGCCGTCGCGACGACGGTGTAGACGACCGTGTTCTTGTAGTTGATCCAGAACAGCCGGTCCGACATGACGACTTTGTACGTCTCGATGTTGAACCCGATCGGGATCAGGGTGACGCGGCCCGCCATGATCGCCGCCTCGCTCGAGAGCGATTGGGCGATGATGTTCAGAAAGGGGTAGAGCGTCAGGAAGACGACGCCGAGCAGGAAGATCGTGTTGGCGACCGTGAAGATGCGGTAGCTGCGGGACTCTCTCATGATCCTCTCCTCACCACAGGCTCGAGCCGACGAGGCGGCGGGACAGGGCGTTCGCGGACAGGACCAGCGTGAGGCCGATGATCGCCTCGAACAGGCCGATGGCGGTCGCGTAGCTGAAGTTGTTGGACACCAGGCCGACGCGGAACAGGTATGTCGCGATGACATCGGCCGTGTCGTAGGTCAGAGGGTTGTACAGCAGGAGGATCTTCTCGAAGCCGACGGCCATGAACGTGCCGATGTTGAGGATGAGGAGGGTGATCATCGTCGGGGTGATGCCGGGGATGGTCACGTGGAAGGTCTGCTGGAGGCGGTTCGCGCCGTCGATGCGCGCCGCCTCGTACAGCTGGGTGTCGACCTGGGTGAGCGCGGCGAGGTAGAGGATGGTGCCCCAGCCGACGGTCTGCCACACCTCCGAGCCGATGTAGAGGGTGCGGAACCAGCCGGCCTGCGCGATGAAGTTGACCGGGTCCCCGCCGAGGGCGCTGATGATCGAGTTGACCGTGCCGTTCAGGGAGACCAGCTGCATCACCATGCCCACGACGATGACGATCGACATGAAGTGCGGCAGGTACGAGACGGTCTGCACGAAGCGCTTGAACCACGTCTTCCGGATCTCGTTGAGCAGCAGCGCGAGGATGATCGGCATCGGGAAGACGATGATCAGGCTCAGCACGCCGAGGATCGCGGTGTTCGAGAAGACCTTCCAGAACGCCGGGTCCTCGAGGAACTTCTGGACGTAGCGCAGGCCCACCCATTCGTCGCCGAACATCGAGCCGCCGGCGCGGAAGCGGCGGAAGGCGATGATGTTCCCGGCCATGGGGAGGTACTTGAAGATGACCAGGTAGACCACCGGGATGAGCAGCAGGGAGTACAGCCGCCAGTCCCTGCGGACGTCGCGCCACAGAGGGCGGCGCCGCCGCGTGGCGGAGCGGCGCGCGGGCAGCGGCGGCAGGGTCGCGGCGGCGGGGTCCTGCGGGCGGGTGGAGCTGGGCACGGACACGGCGGGCACCTCCTCGTGCGGGTCCGGTGTGGATCGGTTCGATCGACCATGACGCGAAACTTTCAGAAAAATTAGTTCGCGAGGACAACTTAGCGACGGGTGCGACGAACGTCAAGGAGAGCGGCCGTCCACGGACGCCGGGGCGATGCGCGGTCCGCCTCGGTCGGGGTCGGGTCACGCCACGGCCGGGTGCCGGCGACGTGTCCCTGGAGGCTTCCATCCGCGCAGGTCGCGAGTCGAATCCACGGCGGGGGCCGGTCCGGCTCGCTGTCGGCGCGATGCGGGGGCATCGTCCTGTGATCAGCGAGGTGTCGAGACGATTCCGAATCCGACCCGAGAATTTCGCCGCCCCTCCGCTTGCGGCGGGGGGTTCCTGGGAGGCGGCACGGGGGCAGCCGTGCGCGCGCCCTGCTGACCGTGCCGGGGGCGGGCATACTGTCTCGATGCGGTGCCTCACGCCGACGGAGGGTCCGAAAATCGGGCCGTCGCTTTCGCATGGTGTTTCCGGGCAGGCCTAGACTGAGCCGCTGACAGGCCGCCGCTCCACGGGCGGCGCAGCACGAACGAGACGATGCCGAGGCGGCCGAGGGGATGCGCCGAGGAGGAGGTCCCCTATGCCGGACACGGAGCGTGAGAGCACGCTGGAGCGGGTGACGCTCCGCGACGTCGCCACGCGCGCGGGGGTCTCCCTCGCGACGGCCTCGAAGGTGATGAACGGCCGGGCCGACGTCCGCGCCTCGACCCGGGAGCGTGTCGCCGAGGTCGCGGCATCCCTCGGCTACACGGGGCGGCGCCGCGAGGACCCCGCACCGCGCCGGGCCCTGCTCATCGTCTTCGACGACCTCTCCAGCCCGTACTCCCTCCACGTCCTCGACGGCGCGGTCCGCGCCGCGGCTCGCGCGAAGGTCGAGCTGCAGGTCGCGATCGGCGCCGATGAGGCGGAGGGCGGGCCCGAGGTGCTCAGCCGGGCCTGGCTGGAGGACGTCGCCCGACGCGGCATCGGTGCGGTCATCGCCGTGACACGTCCGGTCGACGCCCGCCATGCGGCCTGGAGCCGGCAGACGGGGGTGCCCGTCATCGTCGTGGACCCCGAGTCCACCTCCGACACCACTCTGGTGACGATCTCGGCCACCAACTGGGAGGGCGGGGAGACCGCGACCGCGCATCTCGTGGGCCTCGGGCACCGGCGGATCGGCGTCGTCGCCGGGCCCGAGCATTCGGTGCCCGCACGCCAGCGCCTCCAGGGCTACCGCTCCGCCCTCGAGGACGCCGGCATCGACCTCGACCCCGCCCTCGTGCGCCGCGGCTCCTTCTCCTACGAGGACGGGCAGTCCGCCGCCGAGGAGCTGCTCGCGCTCCCGGACCCGCCGACGGCGATCTTCGCCGTCGCCGATTCCCTCGCGATCGGCGTGCTGCGCACCGCCCGCAGCCGGGACGTGCGCGTCCCCGAGCAGCTGAGCGTGGTCAGCTTCGACGACACGCTGATCGCGACCTGGTCGAACCCCCAGCTGACCACGGTCCGGCAGCCGCTGGCCTCCATGGGGCAGGTCGCCGTCGAACGGGCCATGGCGCTGGCCGCGGATCCGGGCCTGTTCGCCATGCCCTTCAAGCTCGAGACCCAGCTGATCGTCCGGGAGTCCACCGCCCCGCCGCGGGCCTGACCCGTCCCGTCCTCCCCGGAACGCGACCGCGGTGTCATCCGGGCATGCCCAGGGAGGCCCGGGGGAGGAGGACCGGGGTGCTCTGGCGGTGCCGGGTCACGTGCGGCCGCTCCTGGACCAGCCCGATCAGGCTCGCCCCCACGAGCGCGCCCGTGGATCGCAGCGCGTGCCCGAGCGCGGTGAGCGGCGGATCGGACAGCTGACAGCCCATCGAGTCCTCCCAGGACACGAGCGAGACCCGGTCCGGGACGGGGAGCTGCAGCTCGCGTGCCCGATCGAGGGCGCCGAGAGCCATCGCGTCGTTGTCCAGCACCAGCACCCCGCCGGGATCCAGCCGCGGGAGGAGCTCCTCCAGGGCCCTGGCCCCGCCGGCGGCCGTGTAGTCGCCGTCCGCGGTGAGCACCGGCAGCCCGCGACCCGCCATGACCTCCCGGTAGGCAGAGCGGCGGAGCCCCGAGTGCAGCAGCTCCTGCGGCCCGCCCACGTGGCCGATGCTGCGGTGCCCCCGCGCGAGGAGCTCGCCCAGCAGGTCCCGCATCATCCCTGCGTTGTCGACCGTCACCGTCGAGACGGGGTGCTCCTGCTCGTGCTCCTGGACGACGTCGCCGATGAGCACGTACGGCATGCCCAGCTCGGCGAGCACGGCGGGGCGCGGATCGTCCTCGCGCAGGTCCCGCAGGACCACGGCGCCGACCGCGCCGTCCGCCGCCCAGCGCCGGTGCACCGCGATCTCCTGCTCGGGCGAGGAGGTCGCCTGGGTGAGGACCGCGTGGCCCGCGGCGACGACGACGTCCTCGATCCCGGCGAGCACCAGGTTCAGGAAGTGCTCGCTGCGCGCGGACCAGATGTCCTCGGGGACGACCAGGCCGACGGTGCTCACGGCGCGGCGACCTCCGCGACGGCCTCCGGTGCCTCCACGTGCCGACGCTCATCGCCCGCGCTCCGCCGGTCCCGGGTCCGGGCGCGCTCGGCGGCGTCGCGGCCGCGGGCCACGAGCTCCCCGGCGTGGCGCAGCACGCCGGGCGCCAGCAGGGCCGCGGGATTGACGCCGCCTCCCGGCACGGACACGCGGATGCTCGCGCGCTCGCCGGGAAGGAGGGTGAGCAGCGCCCGATCGGCGACGGCGTCCGGATGGACCCGGTCCGCGATCACGCACACATCGCGGACGGTGCCGTGCGCCTCGAGGTCGATCACGATCTCCTCGCCCTCGGCGCGGGCGCTCGCCCGCAGCGCCTCGGGATCCAGCTCCAGGTCTCGGTCCGCGGCGAAGAAGTGCACCGTCCGGGAGCGGGCAGCGCCCGCGGCGTCCCGCAGCGTCACCACGAGCATCTCGGCGGACGCATCGGCCGGGACGGCGAGCTCCTCCGGGATCGGGACGTGCACGGCCGAACGCGCCGGGACCCGGACGTCCTCCTGCGCGCTCGCGAGCACCTCCCCGGCGAGGCTGCGGCGGTGCAGCTGCAAGGTGCCGCTCAGCTCCGTCGCCTGATCGTTGCCGAGGCTCGCGCGCAGCCCGTCCCCGGGCAGGCCGTCCCGGCCCGGCTGCACGGTCAGCAGCACGGGGGCGTACAGCTCCCGCATCGCGTACCAGAGCAGCTTGCGGCGGTCCTCGCCGTCCACGGCGGCCCAGGAGGTGACGGGCCAGCAGTCGTTGAGCTGCCAGATGATCGTGCCGCCGCAGCGCGGCCACAGCGAGCGGTAGTGGCCGATCCCGACCTGGAGCGCGCGGGCCTGGTTGAGCGAGGTCGTGAAGTGGAAGTCGGCGAAGGACTCGGGGTCCGGGTCGGGGAAGTGGGGCCGGTAGCCGGCCACGAGCTTCTCCTGTCCGCGGATCGCCTTCTGGTGACTGAGCATCGCCGGGGAGTCGGCCCGCAGGGGCCGCTCGGTCACGGCGCGGGCGACGGTCGCCCAGGAGGCGGGGCCCTGCCAGCCGAACTCCGCGGCGAAGCGCGGGGAGGTGTCGCGATAGTGGATGTAGCTGTTGTCGTCCTCGGAGGCCCACACCACCCAGTTGTGCACGGTCCCGAAGTCGGGGTTGCGGGGGTCCTCGGGCCGCGGCCGGGAGTAGGGGCTCGAGGGCGTGTAGCTGCGGGAGGGGTCGAGCTCCGCGAGCAGGGAGGGCAGCAGCTGCGTGTAATAGCCGTTCCCCCAGGCCGTGCCCTCGGGCAGGGTCTCCTTCCAGCCCCAGTGATGGTAGCCCTCGACGTTCTCGTTGCTGCCGTTCCAGTGCACGAGCGAGGCATGCCAGGCCAGGCGGACGATGTTCTCGCGCGCCTCCGCCTCGATCTCCGAGCGCAGCGGCTCGAGCTCGGAGTAGGCGGCGCAGGCCATGGCGAAGTCCTGCCACACCAGCAGGCCCTCCTCGTCGGCGATGTCGTAGAGGAGCTCGGACTCGTACAGGCCGCCGCCCCAGATCCGCAGCGTGTTCATCCCCGCCTCGAGCGCATGGCCGATGCTGCGCCGGTAGCTCTGCGGCGTCAGCCGGGTCGGGAAGCAGTCGTCGGGGATCCAGTTCGCCCCCTTGACGAGGATCGGCTGGTCGTTGACGAGCATGGTGAAGGACATGCCGATCTCATCGGCCGTCTCCGCGAAGCCGGCGGTGCGGAAGCCGACCCGATGGTGCTCGCGGCCGAGCACCGTCCCCTCGGCACCGGCGAGGGTGACCTCGACCGTGTAGAGGGGCTGCTCGCCGTAGCCGCGCGGCCACCAGCGCCGCACCGCGGGCAGCTCGGCGCGCAGCTCCACGGCCTCCTGCCCGGCGGTCCCGCCGTGCCCCGCCGGCGGGGTTCCGGGCGCCCCGAGGAGATGCTCGACCTCGGCGACGACCGTGCCATCCGGGTCGCTGACCAGAAGGTTCAGGGTGAGCGGCCGGCCGGTCGCCTCCTGTCCCGGATCGCTGTCCGCCTCGGCGACGGACAGCGCGGGGCCGCGCTCGACCTGCGCCTCGACCCGCACGGTGCCGGTGTCGTCGGGCGTGACCTCGACGAGGGGCCGCAGGGTCCCCAGCCGTGCCTCCTGCCAGGTCTCCAGCCCGATGGGTCCAGCGATCCCGCTGGTCACCAGCACCGGGCCCCAGTCCCAGCCGAGGTTGCACGCCATCTTCCGGATCGCGTTGTAGGGGAGCTCGTTGCCGATCTTCGGCATCTCGCCGAGGACCTGCTGGTTCTCGCGGGCGGTGCGCAGGGGCGAGGCGAAGCGGATCTCGAGGATGTTCTCGCCCCGGCGCAGCAGCTGCTCCACCGGCCAGCGCCAGGAGCGATGCTGGTTCTGGACGACGGCGACCGTCTCCCCGTTCAGCACGACGGTCGCGGCCGTGTCCAGGGAGCGGGCGACGAGGTCCACGCGCTCGTGCGGCGCGGGTGCCTCGGCGAGCGGGAAGGCGGTGCGGTAGAGCAGGTCGCACTCCCCGGACCAGGCGAGGTCGTGCTCGTTCCGGTCCCGGTACGGCTCCTCGATCAGCCCGGCGTCGTGCAGGTCCGTGAGGAAGGTGCCGGGCACCGTCGCCGGGAGGTCGCGCACGGGGAAGGGGATCGGCCCGTCCTCGACCGTGAGCGTCCAGCCGCTGTGGAGGTCGCGGCGGCGCACCGCCGCCGCGGGCGCCGGGCGGGGGTGGCGCGGCTGATCGGTCATGAGAGGTCCTCCCGGTGGGCGAGATGGTCGGGCATGGGGACGCCGCGGCGACGGGCCTCGGCGAGGAAGCGCGGGTTGGTGCCCGGCTCGGGGGCGGCCTTCAGCAGCGTGCGGGTGAACTCGGCCTGCGGGTTCAGGATGACATCATCGGCCGCCCCGCGCTCGACGACCTCGCCCTTGTACATCACGAGGATCTCGTCGGAGAAGTGCCGGGCGGTGGCGAGGTCGTGGGTGATGTACAGCATCGCCAGCTGCTCCTCCCGCTGCAGGCGGGCCAGGAGGTTCAGCACGCCCAGGCGCACGGACACGTCGAGCATGGACACGGGCTCGTCGGCGACCAGCACCTTCGGCCCCGGGGCGAGGGCCCGGGCGATGGCCACGCGCTGGCGCTGCCCGCCGGAGAGCTCGTGGGGGCGGCGCTCCAGGAAGCTCGCGGCGGGGGAGAGGTTCACCCGCTCCAGCAGCTCGGCGGCCTTGGCGTCGACGTCCTTCGCGGTGGCCCTCCCGTGCAGCAGCAGCGGCCGACGCAGGTGATGGCCGATCGAATGGAAGGGGTTGAGGGAGGCGAAGGGGTCCTGGAAGACCATCTGCACGTCGTCGCGGTAGGCCGCCAGGGCCGCGCCGCGGCGGCCGATGGGCTTCCCGTCCAGCAGCAGCCGCCCGGAGGTCGGGTGCTCGAGCTGCATGAGCAGCTTGGCGATGGTCGACTTCCCGGAGCCGGACTGGCCCACCAGAGCGACCGTCCGGCCGGCGGTCAGCTCGAAGGAGACGTCCCTGACGGCCTGGAGCTTGGAGAAGCGCAGGCCGCTGCGCAGGGTGTACGTCTTGTGGATGTTCTGGGCGGTGAGGGTGGTCATCGGGTCTCCTCGTCGGAGTAGCCGGCCCGGATGAAGTCGCCCGCGTCGCCGGTGAGCGAGGGGAACGAGCCCAGCAGCGTGCGGGTATAGGGATGCTTCGGCGCGAAGTAGAGCTCCTCGGCCGTCTCCAGCTCGACGATCTGCCCGGCGCGCATCACGGCGATCCGGTCGGAGATCTCCAGCAGCATCGGCAGGTCATGGGTGATGAAGATGACCGCGAAGCCCAGCTCGTGGCGCAGCCGCAGGATCTCCTGGAGGATCTCCCGCTGCACCACGACGTCCAGCGCCGTGGTCGGCTCGTCCATGATCATCAGCTCGGGGTCCAGCGCCAGCGCCATCGCGATCATCACGCGCTGGCGCATGCCGCCGGAGAGCTCATGGGCGAAGGCGCCGATCCGGTCCGGATCCACGCCCACCAGGTCCAGCAGCTCGCGGCTGCGGGAGAGGCGCTCGGCCTTGGACATGTCCGGCCGATGGGTCGTGAACACGTCGTCGAGCTGGGCGCGCACGCTGATCACGGGGTTCAGGGAGTTCATGGCCCCCTGGAACACCATGGCGATGCGGGACCAGTGGAAGGCGCGCAGGTCCGCGCCGTGGAGCCCCAGCACGTCCACGTCGTGGCCGTCCTGGCCGTGGAAGGTCACCGAGCCCTCGACGATCCGCGCCGGCGGCCGATGCAGCTGGTTGAGCCCGTAGGCGAGGGTCGTCTTGCCGCAGCCGGACTCCCCGGCCAGGCCCAGCACCTCGCCGCGCCGCAGCTGGAAGCTCGCGCTCCGGACGGCCCGCACCGGCGGGTCGACCTCGTATTCGATGCTGAGGTCGCGGACGCTCAGCACCGGCTCCTGCGAGAGCGGGGAGTCGTCCCCGCGAAGGTGCTCGATGTCCACCAGCCCGCCCTTCGCGGCGGAGGCGGCGAGGCCCGCCGCGCTCGGGTGGTGGTCGGCGGCATCGGCCGCGGGGGCCGATGCGGGATCGGGGATGGACGTGCTCATGCCGCTGCCGCCTCCTTCTGGGCGTGGCGCACCGTCCGCACGGCGGCGGGGGCGGTGCGCAGACGGGGGTTGATGATCCCGTCGATGGAGAAGTTGATGAGGGACAGGCCGGCGCCCAGCGCCGCGATCATCGCGCCCGGCGGGACGAACCACCACCAGCCTCCCAGGGTGAGGGCCTGGCCGTTCTGGGCGTAGAAGAGCATCGAGCCCCAGGTGTGGGTGCCCACCACGCCGAGGCCGATGAAGCTCAGGCCGGCCTCGCCGAGGATCGCGGTGACCAGGGCGAACACGAAGCTGCTGGACATGACCGGCAGCAGGTTCGGGAGGATCTCCACGGCGATGATGCGCCAGGCGCGCTCGCCGGCGATCTTCGAGGCCTGCACGTAGTCGCGGCCGCGGATCGACAGGGTCTGGGAGCGCAGCACGCGGGCCGAGGCCGCCCACGAGGTGATCGCGAGGACCACGGCGATGAGGATCAGCCCTCGCTGCTCCACGTAGGAGCCGATGACGATCATCAGCGGCAGGCCCGGGAGGATGAGGACGACGTTGGTGAACAGGGAGAACGCCTCGTCCAGCCAGCCGCCCAGATAGCCGCCGAGGATCCCGAAGAAGGCCGAGAGGAACAGCGCCATGACGGCCACGATCACGCCGACGGTGAGCGAGCCGCGGGTGGCCCAGGCGAGCTGGGCCAGGACGTCCTGGCCGGTCTGGGTGGTGCCCAGCCAGTGCTGGGCCGAGGGCGGCTGCATGCCCATGTTGTCAACGGCATTGGGATCGGCGACGAAGAACGGGGCGACGAGGCCGAACAGGGTGATCAGCACGACGATGCCGCCCCCGACCATCAGCGTGGGGGTGAGGACGCGGGGCAGGCGCCGGCGCCGGCCGGACACGGCCATCGCGGCGGTGGTGGGCTTCTGGGTCATGGTCTCTCCTCCGTCTCAGCCGCGGGCCCGCGTGCGGGGGTCGATGACGCCGTACAGCAGGTCGACGACGAGGTTGGCCCCCAGCACGGCCACGGTGATGATCAGGAACAGCCCCTGCATCAGGGCGTAGTCGTTGTTGTTGACCGCCTGCAGCATCGTGTAGCCGATCCCGGGGTAGGAGAACACGGACTCCACCACGATCGATCCGGAGACCACGAAGCCGAGGGAGATGGCGAAGCCGGAGATGCTGGGCAGCACGGCGTTGCGCGCGGCATAGGTGAGCATGATGCGGCGCGGGCTGAGGCCCTTGGCCTCGGCGGTGAGGATGTAGTCCTCGCTGAGGGTGGAGACCATCATGTTGCGCATGCCCAGCAGCCAGCCGCCCAGCGAGCTGAGCACGATGGTCAGCGCGGGCAGGAACGCGTAGTAGACCGCGTTGGAGAGGAAGGGGTAGTCCAGGGCCGGCCGCACCAGGGTGACGTCGTACCCGCCGGAGATCGGGAACAGGCGGATGTTCACCGCGAAGGCGTACACGAACAGCAGCGCGAGCCAGAAGTAGGGCACCGACTGCAGGATCGTGGTGGCGGGGATCAGCGAGTCCAGCCAGGTGCCGCGCCGCCATCCGGCCACGGTGCCCAGGCCCACCCCGATGAGGAAGGTGATGCAGGTGGACAGGCCCACCAGCACGAGGGTCCAGGGCAGGGCCTGGCCGATCACCTCGCTCACAGGAGCCGGGAAGTAGGTCACCGTGGTGCCCAGGTTCCCGCGCAGCAGGTTGCCGAGGTACTGGACGTACTGCTCGAGAAGGGAGCCCTGGTCGTCCGCGCCGAGCATGACCTCGATCGCGTGACGGGTGCCCTCGTCGACCGGCCCGCGCAGGGCGAGCTTGGACAGCACGGCGTCCACGGGGCTGCCGGGCAGGGCCCGGGGGATGAAGAAGTTGAGGGTGACGGCGGCCCAGAGGGCCACGAGATAGAAGCCGAGCTTCCGCGCGATGTGCACCGCAGGTCCTTTCTGCACGAGCGCCGGGCGGGGCCGGGCGCCCCGACGTGCGGGGCGCCCGGCGACCGGGGGAGCGCTGTTCTCAGGCGGGGGTGACGGTCTTGAGGACCTGGGCGTTGTCCGGGGCGGACCACGACATGGGGTAGGCGTACAGGTCCTCCGCGGTCGGCCAGCCGGTGACCTTCGAGGAGTTGTACTCGGTCAGGCTCGAGCCGATCAGCAGCGGGATGTACGGCATCGCCGCGACGATCTTCTTCTGGATGATGAAGTACTGCTGCTTCTTCACCTCCGGGTCGTCGGTCCCGGCCGCGACCTCGAGCGCCGCGTCGACCTCGGGGTCGGAGAAGCGGGCGCTGTTCTGGTACGGGTTGCCGTTCTCGCCGACGGGCACGGTCGAGTCCGTGCCGAAGAAGGTGTGGTACGGGTAGAACGGATCCGGTGCCGGACCCTGCCCGACGGAGTCGATGACCAGCTGGAACGTGCCCTTGGACTTCGCGTCGTTCCATTCGTTGACGGAGACCTGCTGGGGGATCAGCTCGATGCCGATCTGCGAGTACTGCTGCGTGAGGGTGTCCAGGGCGGTGACGAAGTCCGTCCAGCCCGTCGGGCAGCTGACGGTCATCGACACGCGCACGCCGTCCTTGGCGTAGATGCCGTCGCCGCCCTTGGCGTAGCCGGCGTCCTGCAGGATCTGCTCGGCCCTGGCCGCATCGGCGTTCCAGGGGGCCAGCTCGATCGACGGGTCGATGAACTCCTTGTCCCGCTCGGGCAGCGCGAAGGCGGGGGAGATGTCGGTGCCCAGGTCGAAGAAGGCGAGCTTGGAGAGCTGCTCGCGGTCCATGCCGTAGTAGAGCGCCTGGCGCACGGCGACGTCCGTCTGCGGGCCCTCGCAGCCCAGCTCCGGGTTCGAGGCCGCGAACAGGGCCGCCTGCGAGGTGCCCGTGTTGGTGTAGCTGAGGTCGGGGTTGCTCGCGACGTGGGTGTCCAGGTCCGGGATGGCGGTGGACATGTAGTCGATCTCGCCGGCGAGCCATTTGTCCGTGGCGGACTGGTTGCCGGACAGGGAGATCACGCGCACGCCGCCGATGGCGGGCTTGCCCTCCTCCCAGTACGACTCGTTGGCGCCGAGCAGGTAGGACTCGGCGGTGAAGTCCGAGAGCACGAACGGGCCGGTGCCCACGGGCTCCTCGTTGGCGTCGGTCGCGAGGTCCGCGACGTCGGCGAAGAGGTGCTCGGGGATGATCCAGGTGCGGCCCAGGGCGTTGGGGCCCTCCACGAAGGACGGCGCCGGGTAGGTGATCACGACGGTGGTCTCGTCGGTGGCCTCCGCGGAGGGCGCCTTGCCGGAGCCGTTCAGGGCCGGGGTGTCCTTGACGCGGTTGAAGGTGAAGGCGACGTCGTTCGCCGTGAAGGCGGTGCCGTCGGACCAGGTCACGCCGCTGCGGACGGTGACGGTCAGGGCGGTGCCGTCCTCGTTCCACGCGAAGGTCTCGCCCAGCTGGGGCACGGGCTCCGCGTCGATCGCGGTGAGCGGGTTGTAGTAGAACAGCGGCTCGTAGATGAGCCCCTGCACCATGCTCAGCACCGAGGCCGAGTGCGGGTTGAAGTTCGCGGTGAAGCCAGCGCCGGAGCCGTTGTAGCAGCTCACGATCGGCTTGTCGTCGCCGTCGCCTCCGCCGGTGCCGAGGTTGGACTGACCGGTGCAGGCGGCCATGGCGGGCGCGAGGGCGGCAAGGGACAGGGCGCCGAAGGTTCTGCGGCTGAGATGCATCGTTGCTCTCCTGGTTTCTCATGCGGCTGCGCGTGAGCGTGCGCGTGGAGCGGTGGGCGTCGACGCCGGGGCGACCGACTTACTTAAACAAGTTACTGAAGTATGTGACAGTATGGGGGGATGCCCGCGAGAGCGTCAATGTGGCGTGTCCGCCTCCGCCGTCACGAAGAGATAACGATCGGGCCACGGCGGCCCCTGCTGCGAGACCATCGGGCCTGCACCCGCGCCCGCCGCGCCACCGACGACCCCGGAGGAGGAACGCCATGGCAGCTCTGAGACCGCGCAGCGGCGCCGCCACGGACGCCGCGGTCCTCGATGCCATCCGCCGCGTCCCCGACACCACGCGCACCGCGCTCGCCGCCGAGCTGGGGGTCACGGCCGTCACCATCACGACCTCCGTGAAGCGGCTGCTCGCCGACGGCCTCGTCGTCGAGACCGGCCGCGCCCGCTCGACGGGCGGCAAGCCCGCGAGCCTGCTGCGCGTGAACACCGCCTCGCGCTGGGCGCTCGGCTGCACGATCGAGGACGACCGCGTGGCGCTGGTCGCGATGAGCATGGACGGCGTGCTCCGCTTCCGGGCCGTGGTCCCGCTCGCCGCGCTCCTCGCCCCCGCCCTGTCGGGGGAGGAGCCCGCCTCGCCGACGCCCCCCGCATCGGGCGCCCCCGGAGCCTCGGACGTGCCCTCCCTCGCGGCCGGGACCCTGCACGAGCTGCGCGCCCAGGTCGAGGACGGCCGGGCGACCTGCGCGGGCATCGGCCTCACGGACCTCCGCGAGGACCCGGCGACCGCGGACGCGGTGCGCTCCCGCCTCGAGGACCTGCTGCGCCTGTCCACCGTCGCGGGCGGCGCAGGCCTGTGCGCGGGGCTCGGCAGCTACTGGATGGGGGAGCAGGAGGAGCAGGCGTGCCTGACGATCCACCTGGGTCCCAGCATCGATGCGGTCGTCCTCGCGGGCGGCGGGCCCGTCCTCCCGGAGCGGCCCGGAGCCGGCACGCTCGACCACGTGATCGTCGATCCGCAGGGCCCGCCGTGCACCTGCGGAGGTCGCGGCTGCCTCCACCAGACCGCCTCGCTCGCGGCCGACGTCCGACGTGCCGTCGCCCAGGGCCTCGGCGCCGAGCTCGGGCTGGATCCCGCCGGCACCCGGACCATCACGGACCACGCCCGTCTCACCGAGGCGGCGGCGCACGGCCACGCGAGGGCCGGGCGGATCGTGCTGGACTCCGCGCGCGCCATCGCGATCGCGATCGGGAACCTCATCGGTCCCCTCGGAGTGCAGCGGGTCGTGCTCATCGGCACGAGCGTCTCGATGGCGCCGCAGCTCTACCGCGACGCGGTCGATGCCGCGCTGCGGGAGCGACCGGGCGCTGTCGGCGAGCACGTCGTCGTGACGGTCTCGAGCGTCCAGCCCCACCCCTGCTCCGTCGGCGCCGCCGCCCTCGCCCTCACCGCGGTCTCCCGAGCCTGATCCACCCCGGCCGCCCGGGCGCGTGTCCGCCCCCGCTCGCGGACGGCAGCCGCCGAGTGCCGGTTCCCGAGCCGTTCGCGGGGGCGGGCTCGGGAACCGGCACTCGGCGGCCGGATGCGCACGCAGGTGCGGGTCAGGCCTCCGGGGCGGAGGCGAGGACGCGGGCCTGGGCCTGCGCGCGGACGGCGAGCTCGACGGCCTTGAAGGCGTGCGCCTGCGTCATCGCGTTCTCGGTGCGGTGCAGCACGTCGAGGATGAGCTCGCCGAAGAACGGGTAGCCCACCTTGCCGGTCGCGTCGATGCGGTGCTCGCCCTCGGAGTCGACGAGGATCACCTGGCCGCCGCCGTTGTCGGTGGTCACGTCGATGTACTTGCGCAGCTCGATGTAGCCCTCGGTGCCGAGGATGAAGGTGCGCCCGTCGCCCCAGGTCCGAAGGCCCTCCGGGGTGAACCAGTCGACGCGGACGTAGCCGGAGGCTCCGCTGGACAGGGCGATGTTCGCCTCGCCGAAGTCGTCGAGCTCCGGGAACTCCGGGTGGCCGAAGTTGCCGATCGCGCTGGAGGTGATCTCCGCATCGTCGGAGCCCGTGAAGGTGAGCATCTGCTCGAAGTTGTGGGAGCCGATGTCGGTGAGGATGCCGCCGTAGCCGGCGCGCTCGAAGAACCAGTCGGGGCGGGTCTCGGGGGAGCCCATGCGATGCGGGCCCATGCCCATCACCTGGATGACACGGCCGATCGCGCCGCGCTCGATCAGCTGCCCGGCGAGGACGGCGGCCTCGACGTGGATCCGCTCCGAGTAGTAGACGGCGTACTTCTTCCCCGTCCGCTCGACGGCCTCCTTCGCGGCCTCCAGCTGCTCGAGGGAGACGAGCGGGGACTTGTCGGTGAAGTAGTCCTTGCCGGCCTCCATCACGCGGATGCCCAGGGGGGCGCGGTCCGCAGGCACGGCGGCCGCGGCGACCAGATGCACGGCGGGATCGGCGAGGACCTCCTCCTCGGAGCTCGCGACCGTGACCTGCGGGTACTTCTCCGCGAAGGCCGCGGCCCGTTCGGGCTGCGGGTCATAGACCCACTTCAGGGTGCCGCCGGCGCCCAGCAGGCCCTCGGTCATGCCGAAGATGTGCCCGTGGTCCAGGTGCATCGCGGCGAACACGAACTCTCCCGGCTCGACGACGGGGCGGGGCATCGGGGCAGGGGCGTAGGAGGCGCCTTCGGAGACGGTCATGGGAGTCCTTTCGACAGGCCGGGGTCCACGGGAAGTCTCGTGCGCGCTGGGTCACGTCCGGGGCTTTTGCCGCGTGTTGCCAGAGTCGGCGCGGGACATGGCTCGGACCCGGGCGGGATCAGCGCCGCTCGCGCAGCCAGCGGATCTGGAGCTCGTGCTGCAGCGCCGCCCCGCCCTCGTGATTGTTGAACGGGTACACCTCGATGCGCCGGTCCGGCGCCTGCGCGGAGCCCTCCGGGAGCGTCCCTCCATAGTGGTTGAAGGCGGCGAAGATCGTCGAGGGCGGGCAGGTCATGTCCCTCAGGGCCACGGAGAACAGGGCGTCCGCGCGGGCACGGCGCACCAGGTGCACGACATCCAGGTAGCCCAGGGTGCGCTCGACGGCGGCCTCGCGGTCGCGGTTCACGGCGAGATAGCGGACGATCTCCTGGTACGGGTCGCAGTCGGTGATGTCGATCGCCCGGCGGATCTGGCACAGGAACGGCACGTTCGCCATCACGGCGTGGACATCGGGCACGAGCGATCCGGCCGCGAGGGCGAGACCGCCGCCCTGGCTGTTCCCGGTCACGGCGACCCGTCCGTCCGCACCGGGCAGGACCCGGGCGGCGTCGACGGCCCGCGCCGCATCCGTCATGAGCCGGCCGAGGTACGCCGTCTCCGGATCATCGATGCCACGGGTCATCGAGCCGGGGGCGGCCGGACCGGAACCCACCGGGTCCGGGGTGACGCCGCCGGAGCCCCAGGCGGATCCCTGCCCGCGCGTGTCCATCACGAGATGCCCGTACCCCGCCGCCGGCCAGGCCAGATGCTCGACCGGCAGGCTGCGCCCGCCGCCGTAGCCGACCATCTCGACGACGACCGGCAAGTCGCCCTCGGCGCCCGCGGGCCGCAGGTACCAGGCGCGGATCGGGTCGCCGTCGTGGCCCGCGAAGGTCACGTCCCAGGTCTCGACGAGGGTGAGCCCCGTCTCGATCGGGCGCAGGTCGATGATCGGGGCGTGCGCGCGGGCGCGGGCGAGCTTGCCCGCCCAGAAGTCGTCGAGGTCGGCGGGCTCGGCGAGCTCGGGACGATACGCGCGCAGCTGCGGCAGAGGGAGGTCGAACAGCGGCATCGGCGGCCTTTCCGGGTGGTGGTGAGGACGGGAGGCGGGGACGGGAACGCGGGGCGCGGGATCGGTCAGCCGGCCTGCGAGGGGATCAGACGGGCATCGGCACCGGAGGCGAGGGCCAGCACGGCCACGCCCCCCGCGGCGATCTCGAGGCCCGACGCGGCGCTCGCGCCGGTGATCAGGTCGGTGCCCTCGGCGGCCACGCGCACGGGCGCGTCCCCATGATGCAGGAGGAACAGATGGTCGGCCCCGGCGCTGCGGCGGCGCACCGCCTCGAGCCCCGCCTCCGCGGCGCCGGGCAGCGTCGGCGCGATCCCGAGCTGAGCCGCCAGACCCTGCAGCAGCGCGTCCCGCGACTCCTGCGCGAGGCGGGCGGAGACGTACAGGGCGCGGCCCGCGCCGCGTGCGACGGAGGTGATGGCGGGCAGCGAGGCGAGCTCGCCGTGCGTGTACGTGGCGAGCGCCCGGGCGTCCACCGTCCGCAGCAGCTCCGTCCACTCCTCGACGACGGATCCGTCGGACAGCTCCTGCGGCTCGCCCGGGGCGAGCGGATGGATCTCCTCGACGCGCACGCCCAGCAGGTCCCGCAGCATCCCCGGGTACCCGCCGGTGATCACCCGCAGATGCGCGTCGGACATGCCCGTCAGCGGTCCGACCACGAGGGTCCCGCCCGCGCGGACGTACTCGTCGAGCCATGCGGCCTGCGCCGGGGCGAGCGGGTACAGCGTCGGGATGATCAGCAGACGGTACGCGCGCGCGTCCGCCCCGGGCTCGACCATGTCGACGGGGATGCCTCCGCGCCAGAGCGCGCGGTGCGTCGCCCGCAGCTCCTCCGGGTACGACAGCGCGTCGCTGGGCAGGTGCGGGGTCTCCAGCGCCCACCAGCCGTCGGCGTGCCATACGATCCCGACCTCCGCCTCGACCAGACGACCCTGCGCCGGAAGCGCCGCGACCGGGGAGATCGCCGCGAGGATCTCGCCCAGGCGGACTGTCGTCGCGAAGGCGCGCGAGTCGGCGCCCGCATGCGGGACGAGGGCGCCGTGCCATTGCTCGGAGCCGCCCGCGGAGGCCCGCCACTGGAAGAACAGCGAGGACTGCGCGCCCCGGGCGACGTACCCCAGCGAGTGGCGGATCATCTGCGCGGGCGTCTTCGCATAGGTGCGGTCGCCGATCCTCGCGCCGCGCCCGTTCTGCTCCATGAGCATCCACGGGCCGCCCGACCAGGAGCGGGAGAGGTCTGCGCCGTAGGCGATGTGGATCGCCGCCTCGTCCCCGATCGCATCGGGGTAGTGGTCCAGGGAGACGACGTCCTGCTCCCGCGCCCACGACCACTGCTCGAGATGGTTCCAGGTGGGGAGCATGAAGTTCGTCGTCACCGGGGCCGGGGAGCCGGCCTCGCGGATCTCCTCGCGCTGCTCGACCATCGCCGCGAGCATCTCGTCGGAGCTGAAGCGGCGGAAGTCGATCTGCTGGGCCGGATTGGGCAGGTACTGGGTCGCGCGCGGCGGCTCGATCTGCTCGAAGGAGCTGTAGCCCTGGGACCAGAACCGCGTCCACCAGGCCTCGTTCAGCGCCGTGAGGGTCCCGTAGCGCTCGCGGAGCCAGCGCCGGAAGGCGGCCGCGGCGTGCGGGCCGTGGTCGAGCGTGCCGTACTCGTTGTGCAGGTGCCAGCCGCGCAGGCCGGGATGCGCCCCGTAGCGCTCGGCGAGCATCCGCGCGATCGCCCGGCTCGCCGCCCGGTAGGCCGGGGAGCTGATCGCGTAGGTGTCGCGGGAGCCGTGGGTGAGCCGCACGCCGTCCGGCCGCACGGGCAGCGCGTCGGGATGCGCGAGGGAGAACCACGGCGGCGGAGAGGCCGTGGGCGTGGCGAGGAGGAAGCCGATGCCCGCGTCAGTGAGCAGGCCGATCACCTCGTCCAGCCAGCCCGTCTCGTACACGCCCTCGGCGGGCTCGAGGCTCGCCCAGGAGAACACGCCCAGGGTGACCGTGTTCACGTGGGCGCGGCGCATGAGCTCGATGTCCTCGCGCCACGTCTCCCGCGGCCACTGCTCCGGGGACCAGTCCCCGCCGTACAGGAGGGCCTGCGGCTCGAAGCGCGATCCGCCGTCGCGGCCGATGCCGCCGCCGCGCTGCTCCTCGGGCGCGCCGCGGCGGGCGAGGGGCGCCCCGCTCATGCTCCGGCCTCCGCTCGCGCGGCGCGCACCTGCGCGAGGACCTCGGAGCCGGCACGGGCGAACAGGCCCAGGGAGTGCACGTCATAGCGGCGGCGCAGGTACGCGCCGTGCTCGAGGTCGAGCTCCTCGCCGTCCAGCAGGTGCACCCAGGAACCGGCCGGCAGGTACACGTCGACCTCGCCGGAGGCCTGGAGCACAGGGGCGACCAGGATGTCCGGGCCCAGCATGTACTGGGTGTCCAGAGCCCGGGCCGCCGGGTCGTCCGGGAACTGCATGTACATCGGCCGCATCGACGGCGCACCGGTCCTCGCGGTGGCGCGCGCCGTCCTCAGCAGGTACGGCGTCAGCTGCACCTTGAGCTGCGCGAACTCCCGCATCACGTCGACGGACTCCTCGTCGAACAGCCACGGCACCCGATAGGAGCTCGAGCCGTGCAGGCGCGAATGCGTCGAGAGCAGGCCGAAGGCGACCCAGCGCTGGAACAGCGTCGCATCCGGCGTCCCCTCGAAGCCGCCGATGTCGTGGCTCCAGAAGCCGAAGCCGGAGCTGGTCAGCGACAGGCCGCCGCGCAGGGACTGCGCCATGGCGACGTAGGTCGACTCGCAGTCCCCGCCCCAGTGGATCGGGAACCTCTGCCCGCCCGCGGTCGCCGAGCGGGCGAAGAGCACCGCCTCGCCCGTGCCGCGGTGCCGCTCGAGCAGCTCGAACACGGCCTGGTTGTACTGCTGGGCGTAGAAGTTGTGCTCGCGCAGCGGATCGGAGCCATCGGCCCAGACGATCCCCTCGGTGGGGATCCGTTCCCCGAAGTCGGTCTTGAAGCAGTCCACCCCGTCCTCGAGCAGCGCCTCGAGCTTGCCGGTGAACCAGGCGGCGGCCTCCGCGCTGGTGAAGTCGACCAGGCCCATGCCGGCCTGCCACAGGTCCGTCTGCCATACGTCGCCCTCGACCGTGCGCAGCAGATGCCCGGCCTCCGCGCCCTCGGCGAACAGGTGCGAGCGCTGGGCGATGTACGGGTTGATCCACACGCACACCTTGAGGCCGCGGTCGTGGAGCTTGGCGATCAGCCCTCGGGGGTCCGGGAACGTCGCCGGGTCCCAGACGAAGTCGGACCAGTGGAAGCCGCGCATCCAGAAGCAGTCGAAGTGGAAGACCGACAGCGGGATGCCGCGCTCGGCCATGCCGTCGACGAAGGACAGCACGGTCTCCTCGTCGTACTGCGTGGTGAACGAGGTCGACAGCCACAGGCCGAAGGACCATTCCGGCAGCTGCGGGGGCCGGCCCGAGCGGGCCGTGTAGCGGTCCAGGACCTCGAGCGGGGTGCCGCCGCCGTAGACCTCGTAGCGGAGGCGCTCGCCCGGGACGGAGAACTGCGTCGCCGCGACGTTCTCGGAGCCCACCTCGAAGGAGACGGGGCCCGCATCGTCCACGAGCACGCCGTAGCCGCGCGAGGACAGGAAGAAGGGGACGTTCTTGTAGGCCTGCTCGGAGCTGGTGCCGCCGTCGGCGTTCCAGATGTCCACGCTCTGGCCGTTCTTCACGAAGGTGCCGAAGCGCTCGCCCAGGCCGTAGATGTGCTCGCCCACGTCCAGGGAGAGCTGCTCGTGGATGTACGGGCCCTCCCCCTCGACCTGGGCGTAGCCGATCGAGCGGGCGCCCGAGCCGGTGAGCACCTCCCCGTCCCACAGGTAGTCCACGTGCCAGGGGCCGTGCAGGGCCACGCGCGCGGTGAGGCGTCCGGAGGTGAAGGAGATCGTCTCCGCCTCGCCCGCGCCCTCGCGGGTGATGCCGGGGGAGGCGGGCGCGGTCTCCAGGTCGAAGCGGGGACGGGACTGCCGTGCGCCGGCGAAGTGCTCGATCTCGACGGCGATCACGTCCTCGCGCGGAGCGGTGAACGACACCGTGATGACAGGCTTGTTGAGCGTGTCGCCGCGCGTCTCGATGCGGGTGACCGGCGCGAACACGCGCAGGCGATCCTCGTGCACCTCGACGTCGTGGACCTCCGCGGGACGCTGGAGCGTGACGCCGTCGCGGACCAGCCAGTAGCCGTCGGTGAATTTCATGGGTGACCTCCTGGGGCCGGGAGCAGAGCGGGTGCGGATCGTCGGGGCGGGGGCGGGCGGCTGTCTCAGGGGCGGGCGCAGCGCAGGCCCAGCAGCGCGATGCCGGGTCCGATGCGCACGAGCACCTGCCCGGTGGGCCGTCCGTCGTCCGCGGGGACTCGGTGGGGGAGCGGGAGCATGGTCCCGTCCTCGGCGACGAGGACGGCGGGTTCCGTCGATGCCGATGCCGGCATCCGGTCCGTCGCGCCGCCCTCGAGAGCGCGGGTCATGAGCTCGAGCACCTCGGTGCCGGCCTCGAGGGTGAACAGGGCCGTGCCGCTCGCGGAGCCGAGGGCCCGGAGCTCCGTGCCCTCGAGCGGCGTCGTCGCGCAGCGTGCGGCGCCCCAGGTCCTCTCCGCGCGATCCGCGGGGACGACCAGGGGCGATGCCGGGTCCGTCCCGGCGGGTCCGACCGTGCCCGCGGCGGGGATCGTCACGCGGACGCGGGCGACGGTGTCCTCCGCGGCGCTGGACCGGGACAGGCGCACGGTCACGGGCCCCTCCGGCAGCTCCCAGCTCCCGCGGTCGGTGCTCCACAGGGCGAGGCGCGAGTACGGGACGGCGATATGCGCCTCGACGCCGTCCCCGGCGGGGACCTCGACGACGTCGAAGCCGACCAGCCGGGTCGCCGGCACGTCGTAGCGGCGCCGCGGGAACGACGAGGCGGGGACGTCGGCGTAGACCTGGACGACCTCGCGCAGCGCTCCCGCGGTGGTGCGGGCCAGCGGCCCGCGCACCCGCACGCAGACCTCGAGACCGTCCTCGCCGGTCGTGACGGAGGCATCGGACCAGTCCGCGCGGTCCACGGACAGCCCGTGCCCGAAGGGGAATCGGGCGCTCTGGCCGTACAGATATGTCGCCCCGGCCCCGATCACGTCGTAGTCCAGCAGATCCGGCAGCGGCGAGGAGTCGGGCCAGGTCTGGGCCAGACGTCCGGAGAAGTCGCGCTCGCCCTGCAGCAGGTCCGCGATCGCCTCGCCCTCCGCCTCCCCGGCATGGGAGGACCACACGACCGCATCGACACGCTCCTCGAGGCCCTCGAGGTCGTACGGGTAGGACGAGGTGATCACGAGGATCCGGGCGATCCGGTCCGGGAGGGCGGCGAGCTGCTCGACGGCTGCGCGGGCCGGGCCCGGGAGGCGCGCGTGGGGGCGGTCCTCCGTCTCGCGGCCATGGACGTGCGGGTCGTTGCCGATCACCAGCACGACCGTGCGCGCCTCCTGCGCGGTGCCCGCGGCGACCGCCTCCGCGGCCTCCTCGGCGCCGGAGACCAGAACCTCCGCGGAGAACCGAGCGCCGGAGGCGGGATCGGCGCTCCGCAGCACGAGAGCGCCCGTGTGCCGCTCGAGGCCCAGGTAGCGACCCGATCCGGTGTGCTGCAGCAGCCAGCTGCCGTCCTCGCATCGGCGGCGGCGCAGCGTCTCCTGCACGATCCAGCCGCCGATCCGGTCGGCGGCGGCCATGATCTGACCGCGGTCGTCGGGAGCCAGCAGGAGGGAGGTGCTCCTCTCGCGCAGGGCGAGGACGTCCTCGCCGAGGTCGAGCACCTCGAGCTGCGCGGCCGTCGCCGCGAGGGCGGGACCGTCCGCGGCGGGGCGCGGGGCGCGCAGGGACCCGTCGGTGGCGAGGCGGATCTCTCCGTCCTCGGGCGCGAGCGCGGCATCTCCCGCGCCGGCGCAGAGACCGGTCGTGAGGGCTCGCAGGCGGATGCGATCGATGCCGCGGCGCACGCGGACCTCGTCCGTGCGGCGCCGCGCGAGGGCTTCGGCGATCGAGGTCGTCTCGGGGAACTCGCCGCTGTACCAGTCGCGCAGCACCGATGAGGACTGCTCCCCGAGGACGGCGAGCGGCCCCGGGGGCAGCGGCAGGGCGGCGGACCCTTCGCGCCGGGCGAGGAGCACGGCCGATCGCACGGCGACCTCGCGGGAGAGGGCGCGACGCTCGGCCCGGGTGGGGCAGGGACCGTCGTCGTGCCCCCGCTCGTCCGCGCGCTCATCCGGCAGGATGCCCTCCTGCTCGTCGGCTGGCGCGTCCTCGCACCGTGCCTGCCGGTCCTCTGCCCGCAGGAGCGCGTCGAACTCGCCCGTGCGGGCGCGGGCGACCAGCTGGCGCACGAGCGCACGGTCCACGTGCCCGATGTCCACGAGCCCGGCCTCGAGGGCGTCGCCGAGGGCGGCGATCGTCTCGCGGGGGTCCGTGTCATGGTCGGTGAAGGAGTCCACGCCCGCGCGCAGCATCGCCGCGTAGGCGGATGCCGGGGTGCCCACCGTCTTCTGCGAGCGGAACAGGTTCGACGGGGCGCCGGCGTCGGAGACCACGAACAGCAGGTCGGGGTCCGGAAGCTGCGCGCGCAGCTGGGTCTCGAGCAGGTCGGTCAGATGCGCGGGACGGCCGTCGACGAGGTTGTAGGAGAGCATGACCGAGGCGGCGAGCCCTCGGGCGACCGGCTCGACGAACCCCGGCAGCTCGTACTCGTGCAGCACCCGGTGCGGCATCTGCGAGCTGGTCGCCGCCCTGTCGGTCTCGTGCGAGTACGCCAGGAAGTGCTTGAGGGTGGGCAGGGTCCGCCAGGTCTCGCCGCCGCCGCGGAGGCCCGCGCTGAAGCCGCAGGCCAGGGCGGAGTTCAGGAGCGGGTCCTCGGTGTACGCCTCCTCGGTGCGGCCCCACAGCGGATGGCGCAGCGGGTTGACGACCGGCGCCCACACCGAGAGGCTGACCCGCGGATCGGCCGCATGCATCTCGCGTACCTCGAGGGCGACGAGGGCCGCCGCACGGCGGAGCAGCGCGGGATCCCAGCTCGCGGCCATGCCGACGGGCTGCGGGAGCTGGGTGGCCTCGCCCTTCCAGGCCACGCCGTGCACGCCCTCGGTCCCGGTGACGAAGGGACCGATGCCCAGGCGCTCGACGCCGGGGGAATGCTGATGCAGCTGGGCGATCCGCTCGGCCGGGGTCATCGCGGCGACGATGCGACGCGCCCAGCGCAGACGGCGGGCGTCGGCCGCGGAGATCCGCGCCGTACGGGCGCTGTGCAGGTCGGAGGAGGCCATGGATCCTTCTTCGGGTCGGTGGGGCGGCGCGCGGGGCACCGCGGGCGCCGCCGGTCTGGCGCGAGGAGCGCGGCGGCGCATGGCTCGGGCCAGCGTATCGAATCGCTTCGACAAGCGCTAGGGGTGATGAGGTGCCGCGGTCGGGCCTCCGTCGTGCCACACTTCCCGGATGGACAGCTTCCGCGGCTTCGACCCCGACAGCACCGTGATGCACGGCCTGCGCACCTTCCTCGCCCTCGTCGCGCTGAACGTGCTCTTCGTGCTCAGCTGCCTTCCGGTGATCACCCTCGGTGCGGCGGGGAGCGCCCTGCTCGAGGTGATGCTGCGCTTCGCGGACCAGGAGCGCGGCTATCCGGCGACCGACTACCTGCGCGCCCTCGGCCGCAACCTCGTGCGCGGGACGGGGGTGCTGCTCGTGCTCGGGCTGCCGCTGCTCGCCCTGCTCCTGGCGGCGCGCTTCTGGATCGCCCTGGACTCGCTGATCTCGCTGCTCGCGAGCATCCTCGCGATGCTCGGCGCGGTCGTGGTGCTGGCTGCGCTCATCCATGCGCTCGCCCTGGTCGCGGCGTTCCGTGCCGGGGTCGGGCGCACTGTCCGCAATGCGGTGCTGCTGGTGGGCGCGGAGCCGCTGCGCTCCGCGGGGCTCGTGCTCATCCCTGTGACCGGAGTCAGCCTGGTCCTCGCGATGCCGGTGCTCGGGTGGCTCGCCGTGACGATCGGCTGTGCCGTCGGCGCCTATCTCATGGCGCTCCTGCTGCGCCCGGTCCACGCCCGATATCGCAGCGACGCCGACTCCTGAGCGGCGCGCTCGGGCCGTGCCCTTGCAGGATCGGCCCTCGTCCCGCATGGTCGATCCGCACCCGCGCATGGTCCGCTCGGGCCGGGTCACGGCTTCGCAACGGTATCGAAGCGCTTCGGAGAAATACTTGACCGACCGTCCTCCCCGGCTTAGTGTCGGGCCCTAACAAACTGGCATGCCGGTGCCCCTGCGGCGCCGGGTTCGACCCGACGAGGGGCACGCATGGCAGGACCAGGATCGAGGGCCCGGGAGGGCGCTCCCGAGAGAGGGCGGGCGACGTGGCGGCTCCGGTGAACATCGACACGAGCGGGACCGGCGGCCCCGCCGATCCGGGCGGAACCCCGACGAGGCGCCGCCGTGCGGGCCGGGAGGCGGAGGGCGGACGCGGCCCGGCGCGCAGCGCTGCGGCGCGCCGGCAGTCCGTCGGCCTGTTCCTGAGCATCGTGCCCTTCCTCGTGCTCGTGTTCCTCTTCAGCTATCTGCCGCTGTACGGCTGGATCTACTCGCTGTGGGACTACCGCCCTGCCCGGGGGCTCTCCGGCTCGGAGTTCGTGGGCCTGCAGTGGTTCCGCATGCTCGTCGGCTCGCCCACCCAGGTCCAGCAGATCGTCCAGGTCATGCTGAACACGCTCGCCATGAGCTTCCTGGGCATCGCGGCCTCCGTGCTGCCGCTCGGATTCGCGCTGTTCCTCAACGAGATCCGGGCGACGTGGTTCAAGAACATCGTCCAGACCCTCACGACGCTTCCCAACTTCATCTCGTGGGTGCTCGTGTACATGATCGCCTTCTCGATGTTCTCGAGCACCGGCATGGTCAACAGCCTCCTGCAGAACATCGGCCTGATCTCCGAGCCGATCTCCTTCCTCGACAGCTCCGACCACGTCTGGCTGAAGATGACGATCTGGGGCATCTGGAAGACCGTCGGCTGGGGCGCGATCCTCTACCTCGCCGCGATCGCGAGCGTCGACCAGTCGCTGTACGAGTCGGCCCGCATGGACGGCGCCGGGCGCTTCACGATCATGCGCCACATCACCCTTCCGCAGCTCATGCCCACCTTCTTCGTCCTGCTCATGCTGTCGATCGCGAACATCCTCAACAACGGGATGGAGCAGTACTACGTCTTCCAGAACGCCTTCAACAAGGAGACGATCCAGGTCCTGGACCTGTATGTCTACAACGTCGGCATGACCGGGAACAACCTGTCCCTCGCGACCGCGATCTCGATGCTGAAGAGCCTCATCTCCGTGATCCTGCTGCTGAGCGTCAACACCCTGTCCAAGCGCGTCCGCGGCACGTCGCTCATCTGAGGAGCCCCGATGACCACCACCCTCGCCAGCTCCCCCGCCGCCCGGCGCCGCATGCGCCGCGAGAAGGGCGACATCTCCTTCTCGATCCTCAACTGCCTGGTGTTCGCGGCCCTCGCCTTCGTGTGCGGGTATCCGTTCTATTACCTGATCATCAACTCGATCAGCGCGAACGACCTCTCCGCCCTCGGCGATATCCGGTGGCTGCCCTCGGGGATCCACCTCGGCAACTACGGGCAGGTCCTTCACCTGCAGGGCCTCACCACCGCTGCCGCGGTGTCGATCGCCCGCACCGTCATCGGCACGGCCGCGACAGTCCTCGCCTCCGCGTACCTGGGCTTCATGTTCACCCAGCAGCGCCTGTGGAAGCGTCAGCTGTGGTACCGCCTGGTCGTCATCACGATGTACTTCAACGCCGGCATCATCCCGGTCTTCATCATCATGAAGAACCTGGGCCTGACGAACAACTTCCTCGTCTACATCCTCCCGCTCGTGGTGCAGCCCTTCAACATCATCCTCGTGAAGACCTTCGTCGAAGGGATGCCCTCGGAGCTGCAGGAGGCCGCGGAGATGGACGGCGCGAACCTGATCCAGGTGTTCTTCCGGATCTACCTGCCCAACATGACGCCGATCCTCGCCACGATCGCGATCTTCTCCGCGGTCACGCAGTGGAACAGCTTCCAGGACACGCTCATGTACATCACCGATCAGAGCCTCTACACGCTCCAGTTCCTGCTCTACATGTACATCAACCAGGCGGACTCCCTCGCCCAGGCCGCCCAGCAGTCCGGCGGCAACCTGGGGGCCATCGCGGGCGCCGCCACCCAGCAGACGGCCACGTCGATCCGCACCACCGTCGCGGTCGTCGTCGTGCTCCCGATCCTGTTCATCTATCCGCTGTTCCAGCGCTACTTCGTCAAGGGCATCATGCTCGGCGCCGTGAAGGGCTGAGCGCCGCCCCGTCCGCATCACCACCCGTCCCGCAGTGCACCATCGTTCTCGAGGAGGAGACATGCTCTCTGACGTCCGCCGCCGCTCCGTGCTCACGGGCGGCCTCACCCTGACCCTGTCGGGCCTGGGCCTGACCGCCTGCTCCGGCGGTGACACGGGCGCAGGCTCCGGCCCCGCCGAGCCGTTCCCGACCTCCTGGGACGATGCGCTCACCGTCGACGTCTTCGACGGCCTCGCCAACCAGATGGGCGAGCAGCCCGGCTGGTTCGGGCATCTGGTCTCGACGGAGTTCAACCTGACGCTGAACGTCATCGCCCCCAACGTCGCCGGCGGCGGCGACACCCTCTACAACACGCGCGTCTCCGCCGGGGACCTGGGCGACCTCGTGCTCACCGACCAGGGGCAGAAGCTCACCGACCTCGTCGAGGGCGGCCTGCTGCAGGACATCTCCGGCTGGTACGCGAACATGACGAGCTCCGCTCGCTTCGACGAGGCCGTGCAGAAGGTCAACGAGGACTTCGACGGCATCTACGCGATCCCCACCCAGGTCTCGACGATCAAGCCGTCCGAGCCCAGCGAGGGCATCGACCCCACCTTCGGGCCCTTCGTCCGCTGGGATCTGTACGCCAAGGCGGGCTATCCCGAGATCCCCACGCTGGAGGACCTCCTGCCCGTGCTCAAGGCGATGCAGGACGCCCAGCCGACCGCTGAGAACGGCAAGAAGACCTATGGCCTGTCCCTCTTCAAGGACTGGGACGGCAACTTCATGAACAACGCGAAGCAGCCATGCTGCTACTACGGCTACGACGAGCTCGGATTCGTCCTCGCGAAGGCCGACGGCTCCGACTTCCAGTCGATCCTCGATCCCGACGGCCTGTACGTGCGGGTCCTCAAGCTGTTCTTCGGCGCGAACCAGATGGGAATCGTCGACCCGGATTCGACGACCCAGAACTATGACACGCTCTTCTCGAAGATGCAGGCGGGACAGGTGCTGTTCTCGTTCTGGCCGTGGCAGGGCCAGGCGGCCTACAACACCGAGAAGAACATGGCCGAGGGCAAGGGCTTCATGATCGCGCCGCTGGCGGACCAGAAGATCTTCTCCTACGGCGCGTCGGTCTACGGCGGCCAGCAGGTCTTCGGCGTCGGTGCGAACGCGGAGGACCCCGCGCGCACCGCGGCCTTCATCGACTGGCTCTACTCCTCCCCGGGCGTGTACGCGAACTCGAGCCAGACGATGGGCGCAGCGGGTCCCAAGGGGCTGACCTGGGATCTCGACGCCGATGGCAAGCCTGCGCTGAACGACTTCGGCCGCCAGGTGCTGCTGGGCGACGGCGGCACCGTACCCGAGGACTGGGGCGGCGGCACCTACGCGGATGGCGTCTCCTGGCTGAACGTCACCACGGTCCTGGGCAACGACGTGGACCCGGACACCGGTGCGCCCTACAACTACAAGATGTGGGAGACCTACCAGGCCACCGCCGCGAATCCGCTCACGGAGGACTGGGCCGGGAGGATGGGCGGCGCGGCGACGACGATGGACTACCTGCGCAGCAGCGACATGCTCGCCGTCGCTCCCGGCGCCAGCTATGTCGCCCCCGAGGACTCCTCGGAGATCTCCACGATCCGCAACCAGGTCAAGGCCGTGATCGTCGAGGCTTCGTGGAAGATGTCCTTCGCCAAGGACCAGGCCGAGTTCGACGCCCTGCTCGAGGATCTGCGCACCACGGCGGACGGCCTGGGCTACCAGAAGGTGCTCGAGGTCGACATGGCCAATGCGAAGGAGCAGGATGCGCTGCGCCAGGAGGTGCTGGCCCAGTTCGGGTGATCCCTCACCCTCTTGACATGCAAGTGATCGCTTGCCTATCGTTCCCGCTGTGGCGGACGTGTTCAAGGCCCTGGCGGATCCCACCCGGCGCATCATCCTCGACGAGCTCACGCTGCGCAGCGAGCAGACCCTGTTCGAGCTGTGCGGACGGCTGGCGATGACGCACGGGCTCAGCTCCTCGCGGCAGGCGATCTCGCAGCACCTCGAGGTGCTCGAGTCGGCCGGCCTGGTGCATGCCCGGCGGGAGGGCCGCACGAAGGTGCACTCCCTGGACACGACGCCGCTCGCGCAGATCATCGACCGATGGCTGCGCCCGGAGCGGGAGCAGGAGGAGACATCATGAGGATCGGCATCACGAGCGTGTTCGTGGACGACCAGGAGCAGGCCCTGAGGTTCTACACCGAGAAGCTCGGCTTCGTGGTCAAGCACGACCTGCCCGCAGGGGAGGCGCGCTGGCTCACGGTCGTGTCCCCGGAGGACCCGGAGGGCACGGAGCTGCTGCTCGAGCCCAGCGGACATCCCGCGGTGGGGCCGTACAAGCAGGCCCTCGTCGCGGACGGCATCCCCGCGACCCAGTTCGAGGTCGAGGACGTCGTCGCGGAGCATGCCCGCCTGCGCGACCTGGGCGTGCGCTTCACCCAGGAACCGGTGGACTACGGCACGGTGAGCGTCGCCGTCCTCGACGACACCTGCGGCAACCTCATCCAGATCGCCCAGATGCACGAGGCCGCGATCGCCGAGGCGTCCTGACAGCCGCCGTGCCCCGCCGCCGAGGGGCGGCTCCGCGGGCCTCGCGAACCAGGAGATGTCCTGTTTCGCGAGGCCCGCGGCGTCGGCGGAGCGGGGCGCCTCAGGCCCGGGTCGTGGCGCGGGGGATGAGCACGGGGCTCAGCAGGCGCGAGTGCGGCGGGATCGCCGGGTCGCCCAGCAGCTCGAGCAGCATCGAGACCGCGGTGCGGCCGATGCTCGAGATGGGCAGCTGCACCGAGGACACGTCCCAGGGTCCGCTCACGGCGACATCATCCGGAGCGATCGCGATGACCTGCACGTCCTGAGGGCAGGAGATGCCCAGGGCGGCGAAAGCGCGACCCAGGTGGGCGAGCGCCGGCTCGTGGTGGACGTAGAGGCCGTCGATGTCCTGCGACTCCACCAGATGCTCGCGCACGAAGGCGCCGATCGACTCCGGGTCGCGGGGGACCTCGATGATCCTCGGGGCGAGGCCGAGCTCGGTGCACGCCATCGTGTACCCCAGACGGGATCGACGCGCATACGTGGGGGCGGGCCGCGCGGTCGAGGCGGGAGAGGTCAGCATGGCGATGCGCCTCGAGCCACGGGCGTGCAGCTCGCGCACCGCCGCCATCGCCCCGGAGAGGAAGTCGAAGTCCACGCAGGCCAGCCCCCCGGAATCCTGCGGATACCCGATGAGGACGACCGGTCGCGGCAGCCGCGCGAGGGAGGGGATGCGGGGGTCGCCCTCGATCAGATCCATGACGATCAGCGCATCGACCTTGCCCTCGTCGACCACGCGCTGGGTGCGGGCATGGTCCTCCGCCGCGACGAGGAGGAGGTCGTAGTCCTGCTCGTGCGAAGCGGTGAGGATCGAGCTCACGAACTCCATGATGACGTGTGCGTCCACGTCCTCGCGCTGAGGGACGGCCAGGCCGAGCAGGGAGGTGCGCTGGGTCGCGAGAGCCCGTGCGCTCGCGGTGGGGTGGTACTGCAGGCGGTCGATGGCGCTCTGGATGCGCTCGCGGGTCGCCTCGGAGATGGGGCGCTTCCCGCTCAGGGCATAGCTGACCGTGCTCAGGGAGACGCCGGCCTCCCGGGCGATATCGGTCATCGTGGCCATGCTGCGATTCCTGTCTGGCGGGCCGGTCCGGAGGAAAGGCGTCGCCGTGGCGCGGGCGCGATCGCCGGATCGGCCCGATCCCCGTCATTGTGTCGCATGCGCAGCTCCGGCGAGAAATTCCGGACGGATGGCCGGGAGCATACGAGAAAGGGCGCCGAGGACGGTGGATCCGCGCAGCCGGCCGCGGTGCTCGGGCGACCCTCGGGACCCTCGCCGCGACGTGCGCGCCGGTATCCGAAATGGGAACCGGCACGCACGTCGCAGAGCCCGATGCGTCCGCGCATCGGCCGCGGGTGCTCAGCCTCCGACGCTCGCCTCGCCCACGCGCACATCCGCATGTGCGACCGCCTCGGGCCGCGCCACGGTGCTCGCGATCTCGACGCGGGCCCCCGTCCGCGAGGCCTCGAGCACCGCGTTCATCACCTCGAGGGCGTGCTGGCCCAGCGCCCCGCTCGCGCGCAGCTCCTCGCCGCGGGTCGCCATGTCCTGCAGACCGATCCCGCGCCCGGCGCCGACGTACCCGGCCTGCTCCGGGACGGCCTCCCAGCCCTCCCCGCCCAGGCGGTGCACGGACACCTCGCCGTCGAAGCGGTTGGGATCGGGGACCGCGAGAGAGCCCTCGGTGCCGTGCACCTCGATGGGATGCGCGGCGGTCGCGACCGCGTCGAAGCTCATGACGAGCGTCGAGAGGACCCCGGACTCATGCACGAGCACGCCCGTGATGTGCGTGTCGATCGTGACCGGGATGCTCTCGCCCTCGCGAGGGCCCGAGCCGATGGTGCGCTCCTCCCGCGAGCGGCTCGCGGCGCCGATCACGGCGGAGACCGGGCCCAGCAGCGTCACCAGGGAGTGGATGTAGTACGGGCCCATGTCCAGCAGCGGCCCGCCGCCCGGGGCGTAGTAGAAGTCCGGGTTCGGGTGCCAGCGCTCGTGCCCGGGAGTGAGCATGGTGGCGGTCGCCGCGACGGGCGCACCGATCAGCCCCTGGTCGATCGCGGCACGCGCCGTCTGCGTGCCCACGCCGAGCACCGTGTCCGGGGCGCTGCCGACGAGCACCCCCGCCGCGGCCGCGGCCTCGAGGACCGCGGCCCCGTCGGCCGTCTCCACCGCGAAGGGCTTCTCCGCATAGACGTTCTTCCCCGCGGCGATCGCCCGGCGGTCGACCTCCGCGTGGGCGGCCGGGATGGTGAGGTTCAGGACGGTGTCCACCGCCGGATCGGCGAGCAGCTCGTCCACCGTCAGGGCGCGCACGCCCTCATGCTCCCCGGCGACCGCCCGGGCCCGTTCGAGGTCGATGTCCGCGACGGCGACGAGCTCCACGTCCGGGAGGACGGGGAAGGTCGCCAGGTACTGCGCGCTGATGTTTCCGCAGCCGATCATGCCGATGCGCATGGGTGCGTTCTCCTTCGAGGGGTAGATGATCAGAAGATGGGGGATGACCCGATCAGGCGGCGTCGCGGGCGGCCCAGAGCATCCCGCGCTCGATGATGGTGCGGACATTGGGGTCCTCGAGGACCTCGACGCGGTGACCGGGCGTGGACACGAAGATGCGGCCCTTCCCCCACTGGCGCGTCCAGATCGCCGGGGAGGTCACGGGCCGGTGCCACGGATCCCACTCCCGCACCTTTTGGGTGGTGGTGGCCAGGACGTCGATGTAGTCGTCGGAGAGCACCCAGTACTGCTCGGTGACCAGGTCGAAGTCGTCGATGCCCCGGGTGATCGGGTGATCGGCGGCCTCGGGCAGCATGGTCACGGTGTAGGGGACGTAGTTGTCGGACTGCTCGCCGGTGCGCTCATCGGGGTGCTTGCCGGGGTGGCAGCCGAACTGCCCGCCGATCAGGGTCAGGTAGTCCGACTCGTTGCGGTAGCTGTCGGCGATGCCGCCGTGCCATCCGGCCATGCCCGTGCCCGCCTCGATCGCCGCCCGCAGCCCCTCGAACTGGGGGCGCTCGATGGTGTTCATCGTGTTGCACTGGACGATCAGGTCCACCGTCGCCATGTAGTCCGCATCGGCGTAGACCGCCGGGGACTCCTCGATGCGGACGGTGAAGCCGTTCTCCTCCAGGAAGGGGATGAACAGGTTCGTCGCCTCGACGGGCTGGTGCCCGTCCCAGCCTCCGCGGACGACGAGGGCGGTGCGGGTGGGGGGCGTGGCTTCGGTCATCGGGTGCCTCCTGCGGCGTGGACGGTGTGCGGGGTGGATGCGGTCAGGGCCGCGCGGACGGGCGGGCCCTCGCGGTGCGCGGCGCTCATGCGCTGCGGCCGGGCAGCCCGACCCAGCGGCTCGCATCGGCCGCGCTCGCCTCGACGGCGGCGAGGACGCGCTGGACCTGCAGCGCCTCCTCGAAGGACGGCGAGGGATCCGACTCCTCGCCGATCGCGCGGACCAGATCGGCGACCTCGTGCGTGAAGGTGTGCTCGTAGCCGAGGCCGTGGCCGGTGGGCCACCAGGCCGCGGCGTAGGGATGCTCCGGCTCGGTGGTGAGCACGCGGGTGAACCCCTGCCGCCCGGCGGGCGCCTTCGCGTCGTAGACCTCGAGCTCGTTCATCCGCTCGAAGTCGAAGGCGACCGCGCCCTGGGAGCCGCTGACCTCGATGCGCATCGCGTTCTTGCGTCCCTGCGCCATGCGGCTCGCTTCGAAGGAGCCGAGGACGCCCCCGGCGAAGCGGACCGAGAACAGGGCGACGTCGTCGACGGTGACCTCCTGGCGCTCGCCGCTGGTGTCCCCCTTGCCACCCAGTCCCTGCATGGCGCCCGCGGCCGGCCGGGTCGGCACGACCGTCTGCAGGGTCCCGGAGACGCCCTCGATGTCGGTCCCGGTGATCCACTGGGCCAGATCGATGATGTGCGCGCCGATGTCGCCGAGCGCCCCGGAGCCGGCCTTGTCCTTCTGCAGCCGCCAGGTCATCGGCGCATCGGCGTCGGACAGCCAGTCCTGCAGGTACTGGGCGCGGACCTGGCGGATCTCGCCGATCGCGCCGTCCGCCACGAGCTGCCGGGCGTAGGCGAGCGCCGGAGTGCGGCGGTAGGAGAAGCCGCAGATCGAGCGGACGCCGCGCGAGCGGGCCTCCTCCGCGGCGGCTGCGAGCTCCTCGCATTCCTCGACGGAGTTCGCCAGCGGCTTCTCGCACAGCACGTGCTTGCCCGCGCGCAGCGCCGCGAGCGCGATCTCGTGATGGGTGTCGCCGGGGGTGCAGATGTCGACGACGTCGATCTCCGGATCCTCGATCACGTCCTGCCAGCGGGTCGTGGTCTGCGCGAAGCCGTAGCGGGCGGCCGCCTCCGCGAGGGCCTCCGGGCTGCGACCGGCGAGGGTGCGCAGCTCGGGGTGCAGCGGCAGGTCGAAGAAGCGGTGGGCGGAACGCCACGCATGCGAGTGCGCGGCGCCCATGAAGCCGTAGCCGATCATGCCCACGCGCAGGGCGGGCTTCCGGTCGGCCGGGGTGGGAGAGGTGCTGGGGACGGGGCTCGGGGAGCTCACGGGGTCTCGCTTCCTCCTCCGCGCCGGAGCGGAGGATCGGGGACTTATTTGCCGGCGCCGGCGGTCATGCCGCTGACCAGGTACCGGCGGCCGAAGGCGTACAGGACGACGATCGGGATCGACGAGAGGACGACGGCGGCCATGACGACGGGCACGTTGGTGGCGTACTCGCCCTGGAACGACCACAGTGCCAGCGGCAGCGTCCTCCTGTCAGGACTCTGCGTCAGAATCAGCGGGAACAGGAATCCGTTCCACGACATGAGAGCCTGGTACACCGCGACGGTGACCATCGCGGGCTGGGTCATCGGCATCGCGAGGCGCCACATCTTCTGCCACTCGGTGCAGCCGTCGATGTCCATCGCCTCGAACAGCTCCTTGGGCACGTCCCGCAGCGAGTTGGCGATGATGAGGATCGACAGCGGCAGGCCGAAGGCGATGCCCGGCAGCATGAGGGCCACGAGCGAGTCGTACATGTGCATGCGGATGATCAGCAGGTACACGGGGACGATGGTCGCCTGCACCGGGATCGCGAGGCCCAGCAGGAAGAGGCTGCGCACAGGACCGAACAGGCGCGGTGCCCCGCGGACGATCGCGTACGAGGCCATGAACGCCATGAGCACGAGCGGCACGACGGTGCCCAGGGACACCAGCACGCTGTTGACCAGGTACATCCCGAAGTCGGCCTCGAGCACCGCCGTGAAGTTCTCGATCGCCAGCGGCAGCGAGGGCAGGACCGGGTTGGAGCCGAAATAGGTGCTGATCGACTTGAGGCTCGTGATGGCGACGAAGTAGATCGGCAGCAGCACGATGAGCAGCCATATCCAGCCGAAGGCTCCTCCGAGCCAGTTCTTGCTCGCCTTCATCTCAGGCTCCTTCCATCTGGCTCGAGGTCGTGTCCTTGCCGCCCAGGCGCTGCACGCCCAGGGCGAGCCCCAGCCCGATCACCACGAGCATGACCGCGAGGCAGCTGGCCACGCCCATCTCGTTGCCGCGGAAGCCGGTGAGGTACATGTCCAGCGGCAGGATCCGGGTGGAGACGCCGGGCCCGCCCTGGGTGAGGACGAAGATGATGTCGAAGTAGGTCAGGGCGCCCACGACCATGAGCGTCGAGCTCGTGACGATCGTGAACTTCAGCTGCGGCAGGGTGATGGAGAAGAACTGCCGCACCCGGCCGGCGCCGTCGATCTGCGCGGCCTCGAACATGGAGGCGGGCAGCTGGCGGACCGCACCCTGGTAGATGAGCGTGTGGAAGGGGATGAACTGCCAGGCGATGATGAACAGCAGCACGCCCCACACGAGCGTCGAGTCGCCCAGCCAGTTCTGCTTGAGGAAGGGAAGATTCAGCCCGGCTGCGAGGCCGAAGTTCGGGTCCAGCAGCGACTTGAAGGTGATCGCGATGGCCGCGGAGGACAGCAGGAGCGGCAGGAAGTACAGGATCGCGAGCACGTTGCGGTAGCGCTGCTGGCCGGCCAGGAAGGTACCCAGCAGGATGCTCAGCGGTGTCTGCAGCAACCAGGTCGCGACGATCATCAGCAGCACGAGCCACAGGCCGTGCCAGGTCGAGGAGCGGGTCAGCGCGTCCTTCCAGCTGGTGAGGCCGGTGAACTCGATCGCGCCGATCCCGTTCCACGAGGTGAAGGACAGGACGACGACGCCGACGAGCGGGAGCAGTGCGAACACGCCGAAGAACAGCAGGGCCGGGGCGGCGAACAGCACGTGGGAGAGCTGCACGGGCTCGGCATGGGACTGCACGCGGCGGCCGGGGCGCGGGGACCCGGCCGTCCCGGGCGCAGCGATCGGGGGAGCGGAGGTCATCTCAGGCAGCCGTCCCGCTGTTCATGTTCTCGGCGAACTGCTCCGGGGTGAGCTTGCCGAGGAACAGCTGCTCGATGTTGACCAGGAGCGTCTCCGCCTCGGTGGGCTGGAGCGCCTGGTCCCAGGACTGGGTGAAGGCCGGGGCGTCCTGCAGGGACTGGTACACCCACTGCAGGTACTCGGCGTCCTCGCTTCCCGCGAGCGCCTCGTCCTGGCCGGTGATGACGGGGACGGATCCGGAGGCGACGAGGTCGGAGGCGACCTGGTCGGTCATGTAGCCCTCGAGGAAGAAGGTCTTGGCGATCTCCTTCTGCTCGTCGGAGGCGACCGCGGACAGGGAGAGGTAGTTGCAGGGGTTGCCGACCAGGTTGGTGAGCTCGCCCTTGCCGCCGTCGATGGTCGGGAAGGGGCCGAAGCCCAGCCGCCCGGACTGGACGAAGTCGCCGCCGCTGGCCTTCATCGAGCCGAAGGTCCATCCGCCGTGCAGCATGAGGGCGGCCTTGTCCGACCAGAGCAGGGCCTGGTCGGTGTTGGAGTCCGCGGCCATCGATTCGAAGCCGTCGGCGAAGGCCTTGGCCTCGATCAGATCGCCGACCTTCTCGCCCATGGAGATGACCGACGGGTCGAGCCAGGCGTCCTTCTCGCCGGCGGCGATGCGCGCGAAGACCTCGGGGCCGCCGATGCGGTCCAGCAGGTACTCGAGCCACATCATCGAGGTCCAGCGGGACTGGCCGGCCAGGGAGATCGGGGCGACGCCCTGGGACTTCGCCTTCTCGATGACGTCCATGAGCTGGTCCCAGGTGGTGGGGGCGCTCGCGCCGATGTCCTCCAGGACCTTCGTGTTCTGGAACAGGATGATCGGCTGGGTCGCGCCGAGCGGGACCGCGTAGATCTTCTCGTCCACGGTCGCGGCGCCCCACACGGACTCGATGAAGCGGTTCTTGAAGTCGGCGTTCTCCCCGATCCAGGAGGTCAGGTCCTCGACCTGGCTGTCCTGCGCGTAGGTGCGCAGACCGCCGCCGCCCCACCCGTAGATGATCGTGGGCGCTTCTCCCGCGCCGATCGCGGTGCGGATCTTCTGCTTGTACGCGTCGTTCTGGAAGAAGGTGATCTCGACGGCGCCCTTGTCGAGGCCGTTGAAGGCCTCCACGGCGTCGCCGTAGATCTTCTCGTTCGGCTCTCCGGAAAGGGCCCAGAAACTTGCGCCGTTCCCGGCGCCGCCGGACCCGGCGGGCCCCGAGGTGCCGCAGGAGGCGAGGACGGCGGCGGAGGCGCCGAGGGAGAGGCCGAGCAGGGAGCGCCGGGTGAGCGGGCTGGGGGTCATGATGAGCTCCTGTGGTCGTCGTCGACAGGGGGTGAGCCGGACCGGGCAGGCCTCGCCCGATCGATTAAGTGTGGCTAACTTACAAAGAGCGGGGCGTGCGGTCAAGGGTGATGCATGATCGTGATGCGGGATCCGCCTGTGAGAAAATCCGCAGGTCATGTGCTTCTATCGATGGAAACGGACATGGCGGGAGGGGCGCGTGGAGGGGCCCGTCGACCCGCCTTCTGAGGGGGAGGGGTGGGGTGGGAGGCAGCTGCGCGGGCCTTCCGGACGGCGCTTCGCCCGCCGCGGTCGCCGTGTGGGGCGAGGGTGGCGGGGGTCGGCTCCGGCCGGCCTGCGCAGGTCATCGGGGGGGCCGGGGTGCGATCTGGTCGCCGAGGGAACGAAAGATCGGAGATCTTTCGCAAGATACGCTACGATTCCGGCATGCGGCGGGTGAGGACGCTGCACGCGACAGCGAGAGGGCCCGGGAGGCGAGGACATGGCAGGTGCGGCGTCGGGGAGCGGGGGACGAACGCGACAGGAGTCGGCGGGGGACGGGCGGTCCGCCCCTGGTCCTCGGACCAGCGGCCCCCGGAGCGGAGCCGGGGATGAGGATGCCCCCCGGGTGACGCTCACGGCGGTCGCCCGCGCCGCCGGAGTCTCGCTCGGAACGGCCTCGAAGGTCATGAGCGGGCGCGAGGACGTGGGCGCGAGCACGCGCGAGGCCGTCGCCGCGATCGCCGCGGAGATGGGCTACGTCGCCCGGCGCCGCGCCCCGGCTGCCCGGCGCCGCGTCATCATCGTCTTCCACACCCTCACCAGCCCGTACGAGCTCGAGGTCCTCCAGGGTGCGGAGGAGGCCGCGCACCGCGCCGGTATCGAGCTGCTGATCGTCCGCTCGAAGCGGGACGGGGTGGCGCAGGAGGTCCTCACGCGCAGCTGGCTCGCGGACGAGGCGGAGCGCGGGGTCACCGGCATCGTCGCCGTGACCACCCCCGTCGGCCCGAAGCACGTCCGCTGGACCCGCGAGCTGGGTCTGCCGATGATCGTGGTCGACCCCGTCACCGACGCCTCCGAGGTCCGCGGTCTGGTCACCGTCTCCGCGACCAACTGGGAGGGGGGCATGGAGGCGACGGGGCACCTCGTGGAGCTCGGGCATCGGCGCATCGGGGTGCTCGCCGGTCCCGAGGACTCGATCCCCGCCCAGCAGCGGGTCCTCGGCTACCGCACGGTGCTCGAGCAGTCCGGCCTCGTCTTCGACCCGCAGCTCGTCGTCCCGAGCAGCTTCGCCTACGACGCAGGCTATGCCGGCACGCGGCAGCTGCTGTCCCTGCCTGATCCGCCCAGCGCGATCTTCGCCGTCTCCGACACGCTCGGCGTCGGCGTGCTGCGCACAGCGCGCGAGCGGGGCCTCGAGGTCCCGCAGGACCTCAGCGTCGTCAGCTTCGACGACTCCATGATCACGAACTGGACATTCCCCCAGCTCACGGCCGTGCATCAGCCGCTGTTCTCCATGGGGCAGGTCGCGGTCGAGCGGCTGCTCGCCCTGGCCGCGGATCCGGGCCGGTTCGCGCATCCCTTCAAGCTCGAGACCCATCTGATCGTCCGCGAGTCGACGGCGCCGCCGCGGGGCTGAACGGACGCCCTCGCGCGATCCGGGCTCCGCCCTGGTGAAGAACGTCGTCGTGCTTCTCGCCGACGGACGCCCTCGCGCGATCCGAGGCCCGTCGATGAACCGGCCGCGCCACCGGAGGCCGGAGGCGTTCCCGCGGGAACGCGGGTCGGCTGCCGTGAAGGCAGCCGGGCACTCCCACGGGAACGTCATCGGACCGAATCCCCGAGGGGCGCCGAGCGCGGCAGTCGGGGACGGCGCCTCGCCGCGTCCTCGTCCTTGCCCCGTGCTCAGTTCTTCGTGGCCTGCTCCCGCACCTCGTCCCCTGAAGGCGTCGGCTTCTTGTGCGCCTGTCCTCTCCACATAGCGGTTCTCCGGGGCCGGGGAGATGCCCGGGTCACGGTCGGCCGCTTGTCCTCCCCACGTAGGGGTTCCCCCCATCCGCCGAGCGCCGTGTTCGGATGTCGGTGTGCCCTGGTGGAATCGGGGAACCGACGGCATCGGGGCTGTCGGACGGAGCTGCCGGTCGGCAGTGGAGCGGAGGGGAACTCCGATGGACGAGATGGTCTCCGGCGCGTCGGCACCGCGACGGGCCGACCCGCCGCGTCTGCGGGCAGAGGAGGCGGACCGCCTCTGCACGCGCATTCAGGCGCACGCCGCCCACATTGCCGAGGCCGAATGCGCCTTCCTCCTGCTCATCGCGGAGTTCGACGAGCGAGGCGGCCTTGACCACTTCCACGGTCTGACGTCGCTCGCGCACTGGCTGTCCTGGTCGTGCTCGATGGCGCCGGGAACGGCCCGGGAGCACGTCCGCGTCGCACGCTCCCTGCGGGAGATGCCGCTGACCGTCGAGGAGTTTTCGGCGGGCCGGCTCTCGTTCTCGAAGGTTCGGGAGATGACCCGGGTCGTGGGACGGGTCGAGGAGGACGCGCTCGTCCAGCTCGCGCGGAGCATGACGGCGTCGCAGCTCGCCGTGGCGATCTCCGGCTTCCGCGCCGCCGACGGATCGCGCATGCCGCAGGAGGCCGCGCGGGCTGCGAGCTGGCGCACCCGCGAGGACGGCATGGTCGAGGTGCGGGCCGTGCTGCCCCCCCGAGGTCGGGGCGGAGCTCACGACGGCACTCGAGCTCGCCCTGCACCGGGACGCGGAGATCCCGCGGGACGAGGACGGCGCTCCCGACCGCCTCGTCGGTGTCCCCGAGCCCGAGCAGCGGCGGGCCGATGCGTTCCTCGAGATCGCCCGTGCCTACCTCGACGCCCAGGACCGGGATCGTTCGGGGGACGACCGTCATCTCGTGATCGTGCATGTCACGCCGGACGTCCTCACTCACGAGGCTCCCGTTCCGGGACAGGAGGCGGTCGCAGGCGAGGCGCCGCAGAGCGTTCCCGCGGGAACGTCCTCTGCGGCTCCCGCCGCGGCGCCGATCGCCACGCCGACCGCAGAACCCGTCATGCCGTCGATCCTCACGCCCGCAGCCGTGCCCGGCGTGGCGCGCGAGGGCATCGCCGGTGGGAGCGGCGCTCCCGTCTCCCTGGACCCCGCTCAGCACCGGGACCGGTGCGGCATCGAGGGGGCGGGTCCGATCGAGCCGACCACCGTCCAGCGCCTGACGTGCACGGGACGGATCGCTGCGCTCGTGACGGACGGGGACGGCGAGGTCCTCCGGCTCGGGCGGATGCGGCGGCTCGCCTCCCCGGCGCAGCGCCGGGCCCTGCGCGCGGTGCAGAAGACCTGTCAGTACCCCGGCTGCCATCAGTCCCGTCACCTCGATGTGCATCACCTGACCCCCTGGAGCGACGGAGGGCTCACCGATGTCGAGGACCTCGTCCTCCTGTGCCGCCGACATCATGTGATGGTGCACGAGGGCGGGCTGCGCTTGCACCGGCGCGCCTCTGACGAGCACGGATCCGCGGGAAGCCCAGGTCCCGAGGAAGACCGGGCTCTCGACCGGGGTAGTGCGCCCACGGAAGGCCCTCCCCACGTCGGCAGGGAGCCCACGAGAGCGCGGATCTCTCTCGCCGCAGCCGCTCAGAGGATGGCTGGTTCGGTGTTCGACGTGCAGGATCCCAGCGGGAGGCCGGTCCAGGCCTCGTGGCCGGCGCTCATGGAGCACGCACGGATCTCTCGGTCACCTGTCGAGCATCCCCTGCGGATCGTCGATGCCGAGCCTGTCCCGCTGTACTGGGGTGAAGGGGACGTGCGCATCGGTGCCACCACCGCCGGATACGGCTTCGACCGGGCCCGGACCGTGGACGCCCTTGTCGCAGCGCGCACGCCCGCGAGCCAGGTCGAGGTCCGTGCCAGTTCCGGACCGGGGAAGAGCATGGCTGGTGCTGACCGATCCGCGGGACGCCGCATCCCCGCCGGCCAGGCCCCGGGGTGACGGCATGCCGAGAATCTCGCGCGCCGGCATCAGAACGTCCGCGAGCCCGTGTCCGTGCCGGTACCCGTGCGCCGGGAACGGCGAGCCCAGCGCGCCCACCGGCACAGGCCGCCTCGGCTGTCTGCCCCGGGTGATCACCCCAGGCGGCGGATCCAGGAGCTCGGCGAGGCGAGCACCGGTTCGAGGGCCGCACGGGCGGCACCGCGCAGCGAGGGCTCCGCAAGGGCGTCCGAGCGCTCGATCGTCACCGGTCCCGCCTCGACCGCGAGCGCATGCGCCTCCACCGTCGTCCGTATCACCGGCGCGATCTCCTCCGCGATCGGTGCGAGGTACCCTGACAGCACGACGGTCGACAGGTCCAGCACGTTCAGGGCGTTGGCGACGGCGAGGCCCAGGGCGCTGCCGATCGTCCCGATCACCTCGGCCCGGTCGCTGCTGAGAGCGAGCGCGTCGACGAGATCCTCGATCCGCACATCGGTCCCCAGCCCGGCCAGCTCCCGCAGCGCGTGGTGCGAGACGTACGCCTCGAGGCAGCCCCGTCGGCCGCAGCGGCACAGCGCACCGCCGCGGACCACGACCGTATGACCGATCTCCCCGGCCCAGCCATGCTCCCCGGGCATGACCTGCCCCTCCAGCACGACCGCACCGCCCACCCCCGTGGAACCCCGCACGTACAGGAACGACGCCCCCGGGCGGCGGTCCAGCTCCGTGCGGACCGCGAGCCGGTTGTCGTTCTCCGCCCGCACCGGCAGGGACGCGACCCGCGGATCCGCGGTCAGGTGCTCCACGAAGGGCACGTCGGTCCAGTCCAGGTTCGGGGCGGACAGGACCCGTCCGCCGTCAGGGGAGATCCGACCGGGGACGGAGACGCAGATGCCGATCGCAGGGACCCCGTCCGCCGCCTCCAGCGCGGCACCGATCAGCCGTGCGCTCGTCTCGACGGCCTCTGCGACGGTTCCCGCTCCCACCTGCAGGTACTCGGTGCGCTGCACGGTGACCTCGCCCGCCAGGTCGGTGCCGAGCACGGAGATGTGGTCCGCGGCGACCTCGAGGCCCAGGGCCAGCAGCGTGCCCCGTGCGGGGGAGAGGGGGACGATCGGACGGCCCGTGCCGCGGGTGAGCGGGGCGCCCTCCTGCACGAGCCCTGCACCGATCAGCTCCTCCATGAGCTTGGAGACGGTCGGCTTGGTCAGACGCGTCGCCTTCGCGAGCGCGGCGCGGGAGACGGGCGTCTCGATGCCGACGAGCGAGCGCAGCACGAGCGAGAGGTTGTGCTCGCGCAGGTGGGTGGACTGCATCGGGGCTCCTTCCGGGCGGGCAGGACGGCGGAGGAGGACCGGAGCGGGCCGGACTGGACGGCCCGCGCCGGAGGGGAGCTTCTTACCGCCGCTTGTGCAGGACAGCGTCCCACAGTCCGTGAACAGCGAGGCAGCGAGCACCCGGTGACGAGCCGGAATCCGACGTATTCTGGCTCGTCATCCGGCACTCGTCGCCTCGCCGCTCTCGCACCCCTGGAAGGCTCCGCCCCATGACTCTCGTGCTCGGCATCGACTCCTCGACCCAGTCGACCAAGGCCCTCCTGGTCGACGCGGACACCGGAGCGGTGGTCCAGGAAGGGCGTGCCCCCCACCCCGACGGCACCGAGGTCGACCCCCGCGCCTGGCTCGCCGCGGTCGACGAGGCCGCCGGGCCGATGCTCGAGAAGGCGGAGGCGCTGGCCGTGGGCGGACAGCAGCACGGCATGGTGCTCCTGGACGAGGCCGGCGAGGTGGTGCGTCCCGCGCTGCTGTGGAACGACACGCGGTCCGCGCAGGAAGCCGCGGACCTCATCGAGGAGATGGGCGGTGCGGCCGGCTGCGTCGAGGAGATCGGATCGCTCATGGTCGCCTCCTTCACGGCCGCCAAGCTGCGCTGGGTGCGCGATCACGAGAGCGCGAACGCGAGGCGCGCCGCCCGCATCCTGCTCCCGCACGACTACGTCTCCGCCCATCTCGCGGGAGCCGATCTCTCCGTCGGCAGCAGCGAGCCCTTCACCGACCGCGGCGATGCGACCGGCACCGGCTACTACTCGGTGCGCACCGAGGCCTGGGCGCCGGAGCTCGCCGCACGGGCCATCGGCCACGAGCTCGTGCTGCCGCGACTGCCGCAGGCCCCGCAGGAGATCATGGCCCGCACCCCGGGCGGGGCGGTGATCGCCACCGGCACCGGCGACAACGCGGGCGCCGCGCTCGGGCTCGGCCTGGGCCCCGGGGACGTGTCCGTCTCCATCGGCACCTCCGGTGTCTGCGCGATGGTCAGCGACGCGGGGCCGGGCGACGTGACCGGAACCGTCACCGGATTCGCCGATGCGACCGGCCGCTTCCTGCCCATGACCACGACCATCAACGCCGCCCGCATCCTCGAGTTCGGCCGCTCCCTGCTGGACGTGGACTGGGACGAGTTCGCGCGCCTTGCCCTGTCCAGCACCCCCGGTGCCGGCGGTGCGACCCTCCTGCCCTACTTCGACGGGGAGCGCACCCCCAACCGTCCCGCGGCCCGCGCCACCTTCACAGGACTGTCCACCGCCACCAGCCGGGCCGATGTCGCCCGCGCCTGCGTCGAGGGGCTGCTGTGCTCGCTGGCCGACGGGATCGGCGCCCTCGAGGAGCGCACCGGCACGGCGGCGGCGAGCATCACCCTCATCGGCGGGGCCGCCAGGAACCCCGCGGTGCGGGCGCTGGCCCCGGCGATCTTCGGTCGCGAGGTCACCATCGCCCCCGATGGCGAGTACGCCGCCCTCGGCGCGGCGCGCCAGGCCGCGTGGGCGCTGTCCGGTGCGGCCGAGCCGCCCGCGTGGACGATCAGCGGCTCCGAGACGGTCGGTGCGGAGGCGACGCCGCAGGTGCTCGAAGCGTACCGGGAGCTGAAGGGCCGGACCGAGGGCTGGGGCTGAGGGTCCCGGGGCGATCGGGGCCCATGCGACCGGTCACGCGGGGACGCCGGTGCCGTGCTCTCCGGAACCGCCGGCGTGCTCAGGCGCGACCTCGCCGGACTCCTGCGCGAGCGCGCGCAGGAGATTCGCCCGGCTGCCGAAGCCCGTCGCATGGGCCGCGGCGGCCGGGGACGATCCCCCGCGCAGGCTCTGGACGGCGCGGCCCAGCAGACGGCGACGGCGCCATCGGCGGAAGGTCATCCCCGTCTCCTGACGGAAGATGCGCTGCACGTGCCGGCTGCTGATGCCATGCCGGGCGCACAGGGCGGCGAGCGTGAGATCCGGGACGGCACAGGCGTCCAGACCGATGCGGCGGGCGGCGGCATGGGTCGGCAGCGGCGCCGGGAAGTCGACCCGCGCGATGCCCAGCAGGATCGCTTCGAGAGCGCTGGTGAACAGGTCGCACTGCTCCGGCGTCGACGGACCGGCCGCGAGCCGGGCCAGCATCAGGTCGGTGATCGCGGGGACCACGCCGAGGACGGCCAGCGGCCGGTCCGGGGCCACGCCCGGCCTCATGACGGGGCCCAGGGCGATCGAGTGGTCCGCCAGGGCGAGCGCATGCGGGACCCCGGCCTGGAGCCAGACGGAGCTGCGCGGCTCGAGCGTCAGGCGGTGCCCGGGGGCGGTCAGCACGCCGTGCCCCATCACGATGTGCACCAGGTGGGGGACGTCGTGCACGTGCTCCTCGTGCCCCAGAAAGCGCATCGCATGGTGGGGGACTGCCCGGGCGAGCGTCGGGTCGAAGCCCATCGGTGGGATCTCCTCGTCGTCGGGATGTCCGGCCGTGTCGCATCCGGCCACGTCCACTGTCGCATTCCAGGGCATATCAAAGGAAGGGTCACCTAAGTTAGGTCCGACTCACCTCGCGGACGGCCCGCGTCGTCCCACGGCGCTGCAGGCCCCGCCCGCCGACCCGACCTCTGGAGACCATCGATGACCATGCTGCGCCGGCGATCCCTCGCCGCTGCCCTCGCCGCCGCCCCTCTGCTCGGACTCGCCGCCTGCTCCGGCGAACAGACGGCCTCCGGAAGGAGCGGAGGCTCCGATGGCGGAGGCGGGACCAGCGGCAGCCGGGTCGTGGACACCGTCAAGGGGAAGGTCGAGATCCCCGCCGATCCGCAGCGGATCGTCGTGCTGAACTACGCCCTGACCGGATACCTCTACGACCTCGGGATGACGGTGGTCGCGACCACCACCGAGGCCGCCGACGCCGAGGGCAGCTTCTCCGAGTTCTGGGGCACCGCGCCGGAGGAGAACGGCACCGAGCTGCTCTCCTGGAGCTCCGACGGATTCGACCTCGAGTCCGTCCTCGGCATGGAGCCGGACCTCATCATCGCCGGGGGCTGGGGATTCCCCTACTTCCAGGCGGACAAGGCCTACACGGACCTCACCGCCATCGCCCCCACCGTCATGGTCGACAAGGCCCTCACCACCTGGCGCGAGCAGTTCTCCTTCCTCGCGGAGCAGGTCTTCGACCGCAAGAGCACCCTCGACCAGCTCGTCCAGGCCTACGAGGACGAGCTCGCCGAGGTCCGCGAGGCGATCGCCCTGCCGCCCCAGCCGAGCTCGTTCCTGTACGTCACCGCGGAGGGCACGCCCTTCGTCTTCTTCGAGGAGTACGTGCCCGAGGAGTTCACGGCGCTCGGCTTCGAGGTCGACCCCGTCGCCAGTGCGAACAGTCTCGAGCCGTACACCGAGGGAGGCGACTCCGCCGAGCTCTCGACGGAGAACCTAGGACAGCTCATCACCTCGCCGACCGTGTTCATCAGCGGCTTCAACCAGGACACCTTCAGCGTCCAGGAGCTCGGCGAGAAGGCCGTGTGGAAGGACCTGCCGTCGTTCCGGGCACAGGACGCCTACGACCTGCCCTACTGGGCGAGCCGGCACGACTACGACGAGGCGCTCGCGCTGCTGGACGTGCTGCGCGGGATGTTCGCGAAGTGAGCCAGCACGAGCTCCGGGTCCATCCGCTCGTGCTGAGGACCCTCGAGGTGGTCTCGGCGCACGACGTCACCCCGAGGATGCGGCGGGTGCGCCTGACGGGCGCGGAGCTCTCGGGCTTCCGGCGGGACGGGCTGGACCTCTCCCCGTTCGCCGCGCCCGGCTTCGACGACCACGTCAAGCTGATCTTCGCACCCGACGGGGACCTCGACGCGGTCGTGCCACGTCAGCTTGCCGACGGCATCGAGTGGACCGACGCGCCGCAGCGGCAGTGCCGCGACTACACGCCGCGGGCCATGGACCTCGACGCCGGATGGATCGAGCTGGACTTCGTCCTGCACGGCGACGGGCCCGCGGCGGGCTGGGCCCGGTCCGCGCGGACGGGGGACCGGCTCGCCATGGTCGGGCCGAAGTCCAGCATGCTCCTGCCCGAGGAGACCACCGGGATCCTGCTGATCGGGGACGAGACGGCCCTGCCGGCCATCGGCCGTTTCCTCGACGAGCGTCCGCTCCCGGTTCCGGCGCATGCCCTCGTGGTCCTCGAGGACCCCGCAGGCCGCCAGGAGCTCGCCCTCGGCGCCGCGGACAGCCTCTGGTACGCGCAGCAGGACCCGGCCGACGGAGATGCGCTGCTCGCGGCCGTCCGCTCTCGCGTCGAGTCCCTGGGAGGGCTGGAGATCCTCGGCGAGAGGCCGTTCGTGTGGGCGGCGGGCGAATCCCGGGCGCTGCTGCCGCTGCGGCGCTGGGCGACCCGGGAGAACGGGATCCCTCGCGCCCAGCTGGGGATCACCGGCTACTGGACCGCGGGGGCGGAGGAGGACCCGGTGGAGGGCGCGAGGGGCGGGGGCGCCGTCCCCACGTCCCCCGCGGCCTGGTTCGCGGTGCGCGCGGCGCTCGAGCTCGGGCTGCTCGACGCCCTCCGCGAGCGGTCGGCCTCGACCGCGGACCTGGCCGATGCGATCGGGACCGCCGCACCGCAGATCGCCGTGCTGCTGGCGGCGCTCCAGGAGCAGGGCCTGCTGACGGCGGCGACCCCGTCCGGGCACGGGGCGGACTCGCTCTGGCAGCTCACCGCCCAGGCCAGGGACCTCGTCGACGACGAGCACGCCCGGGAGGACTTCGAGGGACTGGATGCGGCGCGCCTGCTCGCACTCGTCGAGCTGCCGCAGGCGCTGCGCAGCGGCGAGGCGGCCTGGCGGCTCCGTCACGGGCGCTCCTTCGCGGCATCGGTCGCGGAGAACCCGCCGTGGCGCGAGGAGACCCAAGAGGGGAGCGGATCCCTCGTCTACCTCCAGCACGGGCTGCTGCGCGCTCTGGATGCCCTTCCCGCCCTGGGCTCCTCCGCGGCTCGGGTGGCGCTCGTGGGGCCGGGGGCCCGGACCGTCGCCGATCTGATCGCGCGGAGAGAGGGCGCGGACGGCGCGGAGATGGCCGCTCTGCTCCTGCCCGATGAGGAACCGGATCCTCCGGACTCGGTCGACGCCGCCGTCTCCGTCCTCCAGGTGCACATGCTCGAGGACGACGAGGCGGTCGCGCACCTGACGGCGCTGGGCGACCTCGCCTCGGAGGCGCTCGTGATCACGGCCGCCCGCCCCGACGCGCTGGGCGGAGGGGCCGCCGTGCGATCCCTCCTCACCCTGGCCGAGACGGGTGCCGCCCCGCGCGACGCCGCCGCCCTGACGGCCCTGGCGCGACGGGCCGGCTGGGGCGAGGTGCGGGTCCGCGAGCTCGGCTGGGGCGTGTGCGCCGTCCATCTGATGCCGCGGGAGAGGACCCGCCCGGCGGCGGACCCGGCGGCGGACGCCCTCTGGTCGGCATGAGCGCCGCCGCGTCCGCTGTGAAGGCCCCGCCGGCGGCGGCGCTGCTGCGCCCGCGGGCCCGGTGGGGTGCTCTGCTCGCCGGGATCCTCCTGCTCGCGGGGGTCGGCCTGCTGAGCGTCTTCATCGGCTCCGGCGAGATCTCCGCCCGGACCGTCTGGCAGGCGCTCCTCGCCCCGGCCGGCACCATCGACGACGCGACGATCCGCGACGTGCGGGTGCCGCGCACCGTGCTGGGCGTGGTCGTCGGTGCGGCGCTCGGGCTCGCCGGCGCCCTCGCGCAGGCGATCACCCGCAACCCCCTCGCGGATCCGGGGATCCTCGGCGTGAACGCCGGCGCGGGGCTCGCGATCGCGCTCGCCGTGGCCTTCCTCCACCTCACGACGATCGACGGGTACCTGTGGTTCGGGCTGCTCGGCGCGCTCGCCACGGCCGTGCTCGTCCACGCCGTCGCCGCGAGGTCCCCATCGGGCCCCACCCCGCTGCGCCTGACGATGGTGGGCGTCGCGATCGGCGCGGTCTTCCTGGGGATGAGCCGAACGCTCGCGCTCCTGCACCCGCGCACCTTCGAGCAGATGCGGTACTGGGGCGCCGGATCGCTCGCCGACCGTCCTGCCGGGACGCTCCGGGCGGTCCTCCCGTTCGTCGTGGCCGGCGCCGTGATCGCGCTCGTCAGCGGGCGGGCGCTGAACGCGCTCGCGATGGGGGAGGAGGTCGCGCGGTCCCTCGGCGTCCGCATCGTGCTGGTGCGGACCCTCTCGATCTCCGCGATCACGCTGCTGTGCGGGGCGGCGACCGCGGCTGTCGGGCCGATCAGCTTCGTGGGGCTGATGATCCCGCACGCGGTGAGGTTCCTGACCGGCCCGGACCAGCGCTGGCTGCTGGCCCTCTCCCTGGTCCTCGCCCCCGTGCTCCTCGTCTCCGCCGATCTGCTCGGGCGGATCGTCGTCCGCCCGGCGGAGCTGCAGGCCGGCGTGATGACCGCCTTCCTGGGAGCCCCCGTGCTCATCCACCTGGTGCGCCGCTCGCGCCGGGGAGCGCTGTGACCGCCGTCCGCTCCGCAGCCCGGACGCCCGTTCCGCCCGTCGAGCGCCCCGGGGTGCTGGTGCTGCGCCTGGGCCCGTTCAGCCATGCGCTGCACATCCGGCGCCTCCTCGTCTCCGCCGCGATGCTCGCGCTCGCTCTTGGCCTGCTCACGCTGTCGCTCTCGCTGGGGGACCGCGTGATCCCGCCGGAACGGCTGCTCGGCGCGTTCCTCCCGGACGCCCCGCGGATGGACCGCCTGGTGGTGACCCAGTGGCGCGCACCCCGCGCGGTCGCCGCCCTCGTGTTCGGTGCCTGCCTCGGGGCGAGCGGCGCGGTCTTCCAGTCGCTGACGGACAACCCGCTGGGCAGCCCGGACGTGATCGGCCTGAACACGGGATCCTTCTCCGGGGTGCTCGTGGTGATGCTCCTCGGGGGCACCGGGGTGGGCGTCCTCGCCGGGGGAGCGGTGGCGGGCGGACTGCTCACCGCGGCCGTCGTGTACGTCCTCGCCTACCGCGGAGGACTGCAGGGCTTCCGGCTGATCATCGTCGGCATCGCGGTCAGCGCGGTGCTGACCTCGGCGAACACGTGGTTCTCCGTGAAGTCGAGCCTGGATGTCTCCCTGCGCGCCGCGGTGTGGGGCGCGGGATCGCTGACACCGGTGCGCTGGGACTCCCTCGGGATGGTCGCGGCGGCGGCCGCCGTCCTGTTCGCGGCGATGCCCCTGCTCGCGCGGTGGATGCGGGCTCTGGAGCTCGGCGACGAGGCAGCCACGATGCTCGGCGCGCGCGTCGAACGGGCGAAGATCCTGCTCGTGATCGTCGGCGTGGCGCTGACCGCGATCGTGACCGCGGCCGCGGGCCCGATTGCGTTCGTCTCCCTCGCGGCGCCGCAGATCGCACGGCGGCTGCGGCGCACCGGCTCCTTCGACCCGGCGGGCTCCGCGCTCGCGGGGATGGTCCTGCTCGCGGCGGCCGATGCGGTCGCCGTGCATGCGATCCCGGGCGCCGTCCTGCCGGTCGGGTCCATCACCGTCTGCATCGGAGGTCTGTATCTCGTATGGCTGCTGCTGAGGGAGGGGAGGCGTGCATGACGAGCTCGCTTCAGAGGGAACAGACCTGGAGGCTGCGCGGCGAGGGCATCACGGCCGGCTACGGGGACGGCGAAGCCGTCCTCGACGACGTTCACGTGGGCATCCGGAAGGGGTCGTTCACGGCGATCATCGGCCCCAATGCGTGCGGGAAGTCGACGCTCCTGCGGACCCTCGCCCGGGTCATGCGACCGGCCGCGGGGCAGGTGCTGATCGACGGCGCCGACGTCGCCGGGATGCGGGCGCGCGACCTCGCCGTGCGGCTCGGCATGCTGCCGCAGTCCCCGGCCGTCCCGGAGGGGATCACGGTCCTCGACCTCGTCTCCCGCGGGCGGTACCCGCATCAATCCGTCTTCTCCCCGTGGAGCCGCGAGGACGAGCAGGTCGTGGCCGCGGCGATGGACCGCACCGGTGTGCGGGATCTGGCGGCTCGGCCGGTCGACACCTTGTCCGGCGGGCAGCGGCAGCGCGTGTGGATCGCGATGGCGCTCGCCCAGGACACCGAGCTGCTGCTCCTGGACGAGCCCACGACCTTCCTGGACATCACCCACCAGATCGAGGTCCTGCGGCTGCTGCGGGAGCTGCAGCGCAGCGGGCGCACCGTCGTCGCCGTGCTCCACGAGCTGAACCAGGCGGCGAGGTTCGCGACCGATGTGATCGCCCTGCGCGAGGGCCGGGTGATCGCGACCGGCACGCCCGCTCAGCTGTTCACGCCGCCGACCATGCGGGAGGTCTACGACCTGGACTGCCGGGTGATCCGCGACCCCGAGACGGACAGTCCCGTGGTGCTGCCTCGCTGAGCGCCGGGGCGGTCTCAGGCGAGGGCGCGCTCCTCGGCTCGGGGCGATGGGTTCGCGGCCCGCTCGATGTCATGCAGCACCGTCACCACGGCGTCGGCGTCGTCCTCGTTCGGGAACACGTAGTCGATACGGGTCACGGCCCGATCCTCGTACGGCGACTGGAACAGCCGCTCGGGCAACATCTCGCCGCGCCGGGTCAGCTCGTCGATCACCATCGCCAAGAAATCCATCTGCGTCGAGTTCAGCGCGCCGAGGGCGATCTTCTTCGCGAATGCCGCTTCTGTCGCCGAGCGGTCGAGTCCGACGAGGGAGCGCACGAAGATTCCGAGCCCGCGCTCGCCGCTGATCCTCTCGAGCGCCTCCGGCGTTCCTTCCCCCTGTTCGATGAGGATGCGCTCGAGCTCGGCGAGGTCCGTCTCCGTCAGCGGCAGGTTGCGGCGCAGCCGCTGGATCGCGATGTGGTCGTGGTGCTCGCGGATGTAGGCGGTGACCTTCTCGCGGAAGCGGGCCTGATTCACGCCGACGGCCGCGAGGGGGAGATCCGCGGAGCGGGCCTCGCCCAGGTCGTCCTCGAAATCGGTGGTGATGGTGATGCGGCGACGCCGGTCGAGGAACTGCACGAGCATGCGCATGCCGCGGCGCGCCCGCTCGAGCATCGACAGGGTCACCCCGTCCCACCAGTCCTCGCCCGCGACCTCCGCGAGGAGCTCGGCCGCGGCCGCGACCTGGGGGATGGTCTGCTTCTCCAGAAGCTGGGCCGCCACGTCCTGCATGCTCGCCCGGGTGCGCGCCGCCATGTCGTCGTCGGCCTCGAGTTGGGCGAGCTCGCGGCGCAGCACCACGAGGTCGAACTTCTTCGCGTACTCGTCGTCGGTCGCGGCCGATGATGGCAGGGTGCCGAGCGCGGCGGCGAGGTCGTCCGCGGTGACGGCGGACAGCGGTGCCGCCCAGCCTGCGGGGGAGCTGTAGGCGGAGATCTGCTCGCCGTGCTGGCGGGCGAGGAAGGAGCCGGTCGGGATGCCGGCGACGAAGGAGCTCAACCATTCCACGGCATCGGCACGCACATCCCGGTCTTCTGCTGCGAGGTCGATGCCGGCCACGAGCCGTGCCCGTACGGCGAACAGCCGCTGCGACAGCGGCACCTGCACGCTCGCGGCACGATCAGTGGGATCCTCGGCGAAGTATTCGATGTTCCCGCAGAAGTCGAACACCCGGAACGATTCCTTGTCGCGGTCACCGAAGACGCCCGGTGCCAGGCGCGTGCCGCGGCCGATCATCTGCCAGAACTTGGTCTTGGAGAACACCTGCTTGAACAGCACGAGGTTCAGCACCTCGGGCACGTCGATGCCGGTGTCGAGCATGTCCACGCTGATCGCGAGGTGGGGTTCCTTCTGCGGCTGCGAGAAGGCGTCGATGAGATCCTGCGCGTAGGCGGAATGGCTCGTGATCACCTGCGCGAACTCGCCGCCCAGGTGCGGGTACTGCGCATCGAAGCGCTCTTTCAGGAACTGTGCGTGCCGCTGGTTCATCGCGAACACGATGGTCTTGCCGAGCTGGTCGCCGCCGGCGACCTTGAAGCCGTGCTGCATGAGCTCGGCGAGGGCCTTGTCCGCGGTGTCGGCGTTGAACAACGAGCGGAACACGCGGGGAGCCTCGACCTGCGTGGGCATGTCCTCGGGGTCGTGCTCCTCCCCGTCCAGGCCGTCCCAGTCGATCTCCTCCCACTGCTCGCGCTCGTCCTCCGACAGATCGTCGTAGCGGATCCCGCGCCGGTGGAAGCCGTAGTCGTAGACCAGGTTCTCCGGGCCGACGAGGTAGCCGTCGGCGATCGCCTCGTCCAGCGGGTACGAGTCCGTGGGGATCCCGGGCTCCAGTTCGAACAGCCGGTAGGTACTGCGGGCGATGTCGTCGACGGGGGTGGCCGTGAGGCCCAGCAGCAGGCCGTCGAACCAGTCGAACAGGGCGCCGTACTTCTGGTATACGGAGCGGTGGGCCTCGTCGATGACGATGAGGTCGAAGAATCCGGGGCCGAAGCGGCGGGCGTCCTCGTCACGGGCGGCGTCGACGAGGTTCATCATCGTCGGGTAGGTGGACAGGTAGACGCGCGCCTCTGTCGCCTTGTCCGCGGTGAGGTTCACGCTCGCGACATCGGGCAGCAGGCTCGAGAACGCCTTCTGCGCCTGGGTCACGAGCGCCGAGCGATCGGCGAGGAAGAGCACGCGTTTGGCCCAGCCGCGCTCCATCAGGAGCTTGACCAGGGCGATGGTCGTGCGGGTCTTGCCGGTGCCGGTGGCCATGACCAGCAGGGCGCGGCGCTGCAGGGCGTCGAAGTGCTCGCCGACCTTCGCGATCGCGCTCAGCTGATAGGGACGTCCGGCGATCGCCGGATCGGCTGCGGCACCGGTGAGCGGCTGATGCAGAGCGCGGCGGCGGATCATCTGCTCGAGCTCGCCGCGGGTGAAGAAACCGGCCACCTCCCGTGCCGGGTACCCGGCCGCGTCGTCCCAGATCTCGTGCCGGTGCCCGTTGCTGAGGAAGATCACGGGGCGCTGCCCGAACCGTTCCTCCAGCGCGTCCGCGTAGAGCTTCGCCTGGGGTGCGCCGACGGTGGGGTCGATGCTGGTGCGCTTGGCCTCGACGATCCCGAGGGGACGGCCGTCCTCGCCCCACAGCACATAGTCGACGCGGCCCGAGCCGGTGTCGTGCCTGCCCGGGATGATCGGCAGTCCGTCCACGGGGAACTCGCGATCCTCGGCGGCATCCAGCGACCAGCCGGCATCGTGCAGGAGCGCGTCGACGAGCGCGGTGCGCGTCTCGTCCTCGCGGTAGTCGTGGGTGTCGGCGGCGGTGTCAGCGGCCTGTGCGGCGGCGATCTGGGAGCGCAGCCGTTCGAGCTCCGCCGCCTGCTCGGCGAGCTGGGCTTCGCGCTGTGCGAGCCTCTCATCGCTCGCGGCGATGCGCGCGTCCCGCTCCGCGATCGCGCGATGGGCGGCGTCCTTCTGCTCCGCGAAGCGCTGGGCGAGCTTCTTCAGCTCCGCGGGGCCCAGAGGGGCCCGTTTCTGGGCGATGGAGACGTCGAAGGCCGCGCCCAGCGGCGCGGCCTCGGGGAACGTCGAATGGTGCTTGACGGTCCAGACGATCACGTCGAACAGGTCCCGCAGAGTCGCGACACCCTCCTGCGGCGTGAGGCGTCGGTTCCCGTGAGCGGCGTCGTTGCCGCGCCGCCGGAGCAGATTGAGCTGATTGTTGATGCGGGCCGTGCGATTCTTGAACGCCGGATCGTTCATGCGGGCGTTGAGATCGGACCGGTATCCCTCGGGCAGTCCGAACACGTCGACGAAGAGGTACTCGACGACCTTCTCGACTCCGATGCGCGCCGTGAACGCGGCGGCGTTCGCATCGGAGATCGCGTAGGACTCCGCCCGCTGGCACGTGTCGTAGAGCTCGGGCCACTGCGCCCGGATGAACCCGAAGTTGCTCACTCGCGTCTCCCCTGTCGTTCCGCGGGGCCAGTGTATCGGCGGGAGCGGACGGGCGTGGCTGCGTCGATGTTTCCTGAGGTGTCGGATCGCTCGGGTACCGTGAGAAGGTGGACGAAGCATCGGAGCCCGGGGGTATGCGCGCCTTTCTCGACGAGTCGAGCTGTGTGCTGGGCGCCGAACGTCAGCTGTATCTCGTCGGGGCGGCGATCCTGGAAGCGGGCACGTGCGATGACGTGCGCGAGGAGCTGCGTCCGCTGCTGCTGCCGGGGCAGGTCAAACTTCATTGGACGGACGAGAGCACGCGCCGCCGCCAGCGGATCGTCGACGCGATCGTGAGCCTCGAGCCGATCAACGTCATCGTGTCGCACGTGTCCGAGCGGCAGCACAAGACGGAGCGCTTCCGCAGGAAGTGTCTGGAGCAGATGTACTACGAGTTCGTGTCGATGGAGCTGCATGACGTCACGCTTGAGAGCCGCAGCCCGACGCAGGACGGGAAAGACCTGGCGCACATCATCGCCTTGAGGTCTCGGGGTCTCGACGAACGGATCCGGCTCTCTCACCGACGAGGCGGGGACGAGCCGTTGCTCTGGATCGCGGATGCCGTGCTGGGGGCGGTGAACTCGGCCCGGCTCGGTGACCCAGCTCATCTCGACGCGCTGCGGGGGTCCATCCTCCTGCAGGAGCGGACCCCTGAGTCCCTGGGGGAGTAGGGCGTATGCTGCCCCGGGCAAGCGAAAAGCCCTGGGTCCAGTCGTCCGGCTGGGGTCCCAAGGCCTTCTTCCCTACCCGTCGCAACGGGGGGCCTCGTCAGGTTACTGGGTTGCGTCCACGCAATCAAGAGCAGCCTGGTCCAGGCCTGGCCCTAGCCTGGTCTCGATGCGGTCCGACCAGAGGCGCATCGTTCTGCAGGGAGGATCCGGGCCATGGGTCGGTGCGCACGCAAGGGTCGTGGTGAACCTTAGATGGTCGGGGGCGATCCGGTCACACGGGGATGAGCACGCGTTCCATCGCCTCCGCGCTGCGTTCGAGCTGGGCGGTGGGTTGCACGTCGACGCCGAGCACCTCCCACGACTCCTGCGCCGCCTCCCATGCTTCCTTCTGCTGATCAGTCTTCGGAAGATCCTGGACGACCAGCAGCGGCGTCTCCGGAGCAATGCTCATGACGTCGTCGTTCCCCCGGCCGAGGATGGCACCGGCCTCGCGGACGCGGCTGACGAGCCAGTTCCACGACTGGAACTGCTGCTGGAGGTCATCCATCGACTGGACCGTGAAGGACCACGCCTGCGCCAGCTGCATCGCGCCATCGGTGCCGAGCGCGAAGTCGAAGCTCCCGGTGGCGGAGCTGGCGCGCGCGGAGACCTTCTTGCGCATCGGGACGCCGGCCTGCTCGAAGCGACGATGGAACGCATCGTCCATGAGCTTCGTGATCCTCTGGCGTCCGACGGAGCGTTGCCGCGGCGGTGGCTCCTCCACCATGAGCGGATAGATCAGGTCCATCGCGGCCTCGGCCGATGCCGCCACCACGGTCCGGGCCTCGGAGAGCTGGACGCTGTTCTCCTGGTGCACGCGCAGGCGCTCGATGAAAGCCGTGCTGACCGGCTCGACGGTGCGCGGCAGCTCGTTCGGGAGCAGCGCACTCTCGACGCGGCGCGCGAGGGCGCGGACGTAGGCGAGGGCGCGTCCCGACTCTCCGCCGAGGTGGTTCGCGCGGGTCGCGCTCTCCACATGGCGGATCGCCCAGTCCTGGTCATCGACGCTGCCGACGATGATGCCGATGTTCACCCGCTCGTCGCGAACAGGGTCGGGGACGTAGCGGATCGTCCAGTAGCGGTGCTCCATCGCTCAGAGCTCCCCGCGGAACGCCCTGTACTGGAGTGCGGCGAACAGTTCGTCGTCGGCCTGGAGAGCACGGGCGACACGGTCGTGCTCGGCACGGACGACGGCAATCTTCTCGGCGAACTCCTGCTGGTCCCTGAATGGGATGCGTGGCACAGGTAGCACTCCAAGTATCGAAGAATCCAGCTTGGTCGTGCCATGCGCAGCCGCCGATACTTGCCCGAGAAGCCACGACTCGCGTGCGCGAACAGCTTCCGCAAGGAAGTCCGTATCGATGTCGACACGTGGAATTAGGGCTTTCAGGTCCTGGTTGATCAGGCCTGAAACGCGGAGAACTGACACGGGTACCGTGTGCGCCAGGATCATCCCTCGGACAACAAGGACGATCGTGTTCTGCGGCAGAGTTCGCAGTCGTGTTTCGGTAGGAACCCGCTCGGACACGTGGTCGACAGAGTCTATGAGGTTTGCGCTCTTGAGGTCCTTGGCACTAAACCATGGGAGACTCCCCTCCCAGTAGTCTGACTTCGATTTCGACGGGGTTCCTCCGCTGTAGAAATTGCAGAAGTCCGACAATGTCGCCCAATAGTCCGAGGGCAGGCCGAACGTTTCGTGGAACAGCGCCTGCGGGAGTTCGTCGAGGTGGGCGAGCTGGGCACGGCGCTTCGCGCGGATCGCGTCGACCTCGTCGAGGATCGATGCGATGCGGCGTTGCTCTTCGATCGAAGGTATGTGAAGCGGTAGTGCCAAGAAGTCAGACATCGGTAGTGAACGGCGGCGTGCAGTGCTCCCTCGGAGTTTCTGTCGGTAGTATGAAAGGGATTGAGGGCTCCGGAGTGCCCGCTTGAGGTAGTCGCAGTCTAAGTTGGAAGGGTCGATGACATCCCATACTCCATACGCGGGGCTCACGATGGCCTTACTGTATAGCGTCTGAAAATCTAGCACACCTTCGTCGATGGGGAAGCTGACGACAAGTTGCCCATGCTGCGCGACTTTGTAAGTCGATAGGTCGGTGCTGGCAATACGTTTGTTGAATCGGCTGGACTGGTCAACTAGCCCTTCATGCATCGTCATCGAAAGGAGTGGGTACCGGTCTTCTCCGGCCCTCTGGGGCTTAGCGGGCCGTACGAGTGTTCCAAGTGTCGTCCTCACCTCAGCACCTCCCGCAGCCGCGCCACGCCATCCGCGATCTCGTCGTTCAGCCGTTCGACATCCGCGAGGATGTCCGCCACGGGGCGGTGCTCGACCTCCTCGTGGACGACCTCCTTGTAGCGGTTGATCGAGAGGTCGTAGCCCTCGGCGACGATGTCCGCCTTCGGCACCAGGAAGCTCTTGTCGGTGCGGGCGCGGTCGCGTTCGGCATCGAGGTTCTGCCAGCGGGACAGTACGTCGGGCAGGTCGTCGTCGGTGATGGGGGAGCGCTTGTCGTCGAGGGAGAAGCCGTCGGCCGCGACGTCGTAGAACCAGACGTCGTCGGTGCCGCCGGCGCCTGTCTTCGTGAAGAACAGGATCGCGGTGGACACACCGGCGTAGGGCTTGAAGACGCCGGAGGGCAGCTTCACCACGGCGTCGAGCTTGTGGTCCTCCACCAGCATGCGGCGCAGCTCCTTGTGCGCCTTGGTGGAGCCGAACAGCACCCCATCGGGAACGATCACCGCGGCGCGACCGCCCGCCTTGAGCAGGCGCAGGAACAGGGCCAGGAACAGCAGCTCCGTCTTCTTCGTCTTCACGACGCGCTGCAGATCCTTGCTGGTGGACTCGTAATCCAGTGACCCGGCGAACGGCGGGTTCGCGAGGATCATCGAGTACAGCTCCGCCTCGCCCGCCGCTCCCTCCGACAGGGAATCGCGGTAGCGGATGTCCGGCGCGTTCACGCCATGCATGAGCATGTTCATACTGCCGATGCGCAGCATCGTCGAGTCGAAGTCGAAGCCGTGGAACATCGAATGATGGAAGTGGCGGGCCTGGTCCCGGTCCACCAGGACATCGGGGTGATGCTCCCGCACGTACTCGCTCGCGGCCATCAGGAAGCCGGCCGTGCCGCAGGCCGGGTCGCAGATCTCGTCACCGGGCTTCGGCGCCATCATCTGCACCATCAGTCGGATGATGTGCCGCGGCGTGCGGAACTGACCGTTCACCCCGGCGGAAGCGATCTTCGAGAGCAGGTACTCGTACAGATCGCCGTTGGTGTCGCGGTCATCCAGCGGGATCAGATCGAGCATGTCCATGACCTTGCCCAGCAGCGCCGCGCTCGGGATCGTGTAGCGGGCATCGCGCATATGGGCGCCGTAGGTCGTCGTCTCGCCGGCGATGTCATCGCCCAGCGACCGCAGGAACGGGAAGACCTGCTCGCCCATCGTCCGATGCACGTACGCGGTGTCTCCCGACGCCAGCAGGTGCGACCAGCGCAGATGCTCCTTGCCGGAAGGGAACGGCATCGGCCTGCTGGTCGAGCCGAGCCTGCGCAGCTCCCGCTCCGCGGCCTTCTGCTGATCGTCGAGACGCCGCAGGAACAGCAGGTAGGTGACCTGCTCGATCACCTCGAGTGGGTTCGAGATCCCTCCTGACCAGAAGGCGTCCCAGACGCGGTCGATGCGGCTCTTCAGTTCTCCCGTGATCACGTCGTCGAGTGTAGGCGTGGGCCCCGACAACCGGGCTCCGTCCGCCGCGATCGGCGATGTGAGGTTCTCGCCTCCGGGGTGTCAGTCCTTGCGGACCACATACTTGCGATGCCGGCTCTGGGGCGGGGCGGTGGCCTGCACCCAGCCGTCATCGACGAGCTTCCGCATCCGGGCTCGTGCCGTGCCGAGCGTCAGCCCGCTCCAGGCGGCTATCTCGTGGATGCTCTGCGGATCGGTGCCGGTCAGACCACGGATGATCGCGGCGTCCTCATCGTTCGGCAGCGGTGCTCCGTCCGCGAGGGCGTAGGAGTCCTTGCCTCTGCCGCGCAGGACGCCCTCATCACGGAGCGAGGAGAGGATCGCTCGGGCCTCGTCCGAGTCGATGCGCAGAGCCGTCCGGAGAGCCTTGGCCGATACGCTGCCGTCCCGACGCGCGATCAGCAGTGCGGCATCCTCATGTGCGCTGAGCTCCCGGTCGGTGAGCTCGCGGAGCCAGGCGCGGTGTTCCGGCACCTCTGCTCCATGGCGCAGGAGCGTGACCCGGACCTGGTCGTGATCCGCCTGGAATCGCGGCTTCTCGAGCGCGTGGGCCTTCATCTCGTTGTCCATGAGGAGGATTCCGCTGCCCTGGCCCTCGACCGTGAATCCCGCAGCGCCCTCCGGGGCGATGCGCTGCATGAGCGGGAGGAGCCGCTGGTTGCGGCTGCTGGAGACCCCGTTGCGGAGGTTCTCCAGGGTCTTTCCGCCCCAGAGCCCACCCGGGCTCGTGATCTCGACGCGATCGGCGAAGATGTCGACGGTGACGGGGCGCCCTATGAACAAGGGAGCGTACTCGCGATGCAGCACGGCGTTCGCGATCGCCTCGCGGAGGACGACGACCGGGATCTCCGGGATGTCCCTCCTGCCGCTTCCCTCCACGACGGCGTAGGTACGGAGGTTCCTGGTCACGGCGGAGACAGCGTCGTTCACGGCCTCGACCAGATTTCCCGTGCATTCCACCCGATCGAGGAACCGGAGAGGCTCGCCGGGAAGGGACTTCTCGTTCCCCGGATGCACCGTCACGTCGATCAGCAGGCGCGGGAAGAACTGCTGCGGATACAGCCCGGCGGCGAGCAGCCCGGCGAAGCGTACGCCGCCCTCCCGGTCGGTGAGGTGCACGCGGGACAGCTGCTCGTCGCGCGTGTGGGCTCCGCGGAGCGCGCGGGAGTCCTTCATGCGGAGCAGCAGGTCCCTGACCAGCTCGGGGTCCAGGTCTTCGACCCTCGCCTCGTCCACGATCTGCCCATCGACGCTGGAGGGATCGAGCTCATGCCGCAGCTCGTAGACCTCCGTCGCAGAGAGCTGCACATCTTTGTCGTCGACCCTCTTGAATGCTCCGCCGGGAAGGCCACGGGCCGTCAGGAAGCAGGGGCGGCTCCCCGGTGGGTTGGCGCCGATGGTGATGACGAGCACCGGAGCACCGTCGACCTCTTCTCTCCTCATACCGTATTGAGGGGGATTGGTCAGCTTCACTCCGCTCACTCCGCCGTCCCCGATCCCCTCGACGAACTGATCGCGGACGCGGTCGATGGCGAAGCCTTCAGCAGGCGGGGCGAAGCCGGTCGCTTCGGTGAGCCCGAGGAGGATGGTGCCGCCGGCTGTGTTCGCGAACGCGCTGACGCTCTCCCAGACATCGCTGCTCAGCTTCTTGGCGCAGGTCTTCACCTCGACCCGTGCATCGTCCGTCGCCTGACGGCGGATGCGCGCGATCATCTCCTCGAACGTCTGGTCCCTCACGTCGCCTCACTCTGTCGTCACTGTGACTCACTTCCATCACTGCGACTCACTGTGCGTCACTCTGTCGTCACTGCGACTCACTTCGTCTCAGTGTATGTCACTTGTGGTGAGTGTGGCGCAGTGATTCGCAGTGATCAGAACTGACCCGCAGTGACCCACAGCGATGCATGGGTGACCGAGTGACCGTGACACGACACGGGCCCGGCCGGGGACATCCCCGGCCGGGCCCATCGGCCGTCTGTCTCAGCCCAGCTCGAGGCTGATCGTGGCGTAGGAGGCGGCGGGCAGGTCGACCTCGAGGCCGCGCGCATGCGGGCGGATCGCGGTGAGCTCGCGCGGGGCGACGGCGTCCGGCTGCTCGGGCGTGTTGTGCGCGCTCGTGGACTCCGCGGCCAGCACCGTCCCGGAGAAGCCGGCGACCTCGGCGCCGCGCAGGTCCAGGACCACGGTGCGGGCCTCGGTCGCGTGGAGGTTCGACAGCGACACGAGCGCCGCGCCGTCCTTCGTCGAGGCGCTCGCGGAGACCAGCGGCAGGGCGCAGCCGTCGACGGTCGGCGCCTCCTCCGGCAGGGCCACGTGCACCGGCAGGGCGGCCGCGTCGTGGTGGCCGGCGTTCATCGCGAACACGTGGTAGGTCGGGGTCAGCACGAGCGCCCCCGACTCCGGGTCGGTGAGGATCATGGCCTGCAGCACGTTCACGGTCTGGGCGATGTTCGCCATGAGCAGGCGGCCCGCATGGCGATGGAAAGCGTCGAAGTGGATGCTCGCCACGAGCGCGTCGCGCAGCGTGTTCTGCTGGTACAGGAAGCCGGGGTTGGTGCCGGGCTCGACGTTCCACCAGGTGCCCCACTCGTCCAGGACCAGGCCCACCTTGCGGTACGGGTCATAGCGGTCCATGACGGTCGAGTGCCGGGCCAGGAGCTCGTCGATATGGGAGGCGCGCGAGAGGGCCGTGTACCACTCGTCCTCGCTGAACTCGGTGGCCGAGCCCTTGTCCTCCCACGGCCCGGTCATCGTGTAGTAGTGCAGGGAGATCGCCTGGAAGGGGCCCGGGTTCCCGTCCGGCCCCTGGTCCAGCTGGGTGCCGAAGGTGCGCATGAGCACGTCGGTCCAGTGCAGGTTGCCGTCGTGCGAGCCGGCGGCGATACGGGTGACCTTGTTCCCGGCGTGGTCGCGCACGAAGGTCGAGTACTGGCGGGCCACGTCGACGTACGCCTCCGCGGTCATGTTGCCGCCGCAGCCCCAGGTCTCGTTGCCGATGCCGAAGAAGGGGATCCTCCACGGCTCGTCGCGGCCGTTGGCGCGGCGCAGCGCGGCCATCGGCGAGTCGTCTGCGCGGGTCAGGTACTCGATCCACTCCGACATCTCCTGCACGGTGCCGGAGCCGACGTTGCCGTTCACGTACGCCTCGGTGCCCAGCAGCTCGACGAGGTCCATGAACTCGTGGGTGCCGAAGGAGTTGTCTTCCACGACGTCGCCCCAATGCGAGTTCACCATGCGGGGGCGCTGCTCGCGCGGGCCGATGCCGTCCTTCCAGTGATACTCGTCGGCGAAGCAGCCGCCCGGCCAGCGCAGGTTCGGGATGTGCAGGGCGCGCAGGGCGTCGACGACATCGTCGCGGATGCCGCGGGTGTTCGGGATCTCCGAGTCCTCGCCGACGAAGAAGCCGCCGTAGATGCAGCGCCCCAGGTGCTCGGCGAAGTGGCCGTACACGTGGCGGCTGATCGTGTCGCCCGCCTGGTCGAGGTCGACGGTCACGTGGGCGGGGCCGGCGGGCTGCGCGGGAACGGCGGCGGGAGCCGGGGCCGATGCGTCGGCGGCCTGCGCGGCAGGGGAGGACAGGACCGAGGTGAGGGCGGTCGAGAGGGACCGGCGACGGTTCGCGGTCATGGGGCGTCTCCTTCGGGAGCGGTCGGGAGGGGGACGGGAACCGGACCGGGCACAGCCGGGCCACGGATTCCGTCACGATGCACCCGTCAAGGATGTATCGATACACGGCCAGGGTCAAGGTCGCGGCGAGAACTCCTGCGAATCCGTCGGCTCGCCGTCGCGTCGAACCGACGTCGACCGGCCTGGCCTGCGGCGGGACGCCGTACCGCTCGCCTGCTGCCCGTTCAGCGTCGTGTCGACTCGCGCGCGACCAGCCGGTGCGGGGCCGTCAGCTCGAGGCCCCCCAGCTCCGCGGGGTCATCGGCGTCCATCCGCTCGCGCAGCAGCTCCACCGCGCGACGCGCGATCCACGCATGGTCCGGGCAGATCGTGGACAGGGACGGGATCGAGAACTCGCCTTCCGGGATGCCGTCGAAACCGATCGCGAGCGCATCGGACGGCACGCCCAGCCCGGCGTCGGCGAGTCCCCGCAGCACCCCCAGCAGCACCCCGTCCGTGATGCCGAGATAGGCATCGGGCCGCTCGCCCCGGGCGACCGAGGCGCGCGCCGCCTCCCGTCCCGCCTGCGCGGTGAGCTCCGCGACCTCGATCAGCATCGGGGAGCCGGCGCCCCGGCCCCAGGCCGTCAGCGCATCCCGGTATCCGTCCGCCCGCCGGGTCAGCACGTCCTCCTCTGCGGAGGGGGCGCCGCTGACCAGGGCGATCGATCGCGCCCCTCGTTCCAGCAGATGCGTCGTCGCCTCGAAGGCCCCGGCGTGGTTCGGCAACGAGATGTGCGCCGTGCCCCGCGGCGCCGGACGCTCGCCCAGCACCACCAGCGGGAAGTCCCGCGGCAGCCGCGGCGCGTCCTCCGGTCCCAGCGCGAGCGGAGTGATGATCATGCCGTCGTACTCGAGCGCCCGCGCCCTCTCGACCGCCGCCACCTCCGCCTCCAACCCCGGTTCCGGAGACTCGATCACGAGGGTCAGGCCGTGCGTCCTCGCCTCCTGGGCGATGAGCCCGCCCAGCATGCCGTAGTAGGAGAACGGCGAGGTCGCGCCCGGTGCGAGCAGGCCGATCACCCCGCTGCGGCCCGAGCGCAGCGTCCGCGCCGTCCGGTTCAGCCGGTACCCCGTCTGCGCGACCGCGGCCTCGACGCGATCCCGCAGCTCGGGGGCGACGCTCTCCTTGCCGCGCAGGACGTTCGAGACCGTCATCGGGGAGACCCCGGCCAGTCGCGCGACGGCCGCCATCGTGACCCGCTGTGCCATCGGCCTGCTCCTCCCGTCCGCCCTGCGGCGGTCCCGGGCAGGGTATCGCGGCGGGGCATGGCGTTCGGCGCCGACGTCGCAGCCACGATGCGGCGCATGCTGGGAACCGCTTTCCATCCGTGGCAGGCTAGGGGCATGAGCACATCGCAGGGAGGCGACCCCTTCTCCGTCGCCGACGCGCAGATCCACTCCGTCACCGACAACGGCGCCTGGTGCTGGTTCCAGGACGAGCGCGCGATCATCGACACCGCCGGGAACCGGGCTCTGATCGGAGCGGTCGCCTCCCGCGGCGGGAAGGACGGGGACCGGCGCGGCGGGGATATCGACCTGCACGTCGTCGACCTCGGATCCGGTGCGGCGCAGACCGTCGTCCTCCACGCAGGCCTCGAGTCCGATGACCACGACGACCCGGCGCTGTGGCTGCGCAGCGACGGCCGCTTCCTCGCCGTCTACTCCCGGCACAAGACCGACGAGCTGACCCGCTGGCGCATCAGCGAGCCCGGCGACCCGACCACCTGGGGACCCGAGCAGTCCTTCGACTGGGTGGGCGACCTCTTCGGGTCCCGCGAGGCGGCCGAGGCCGCCGGCGGCGGGCGCGGCGTCACCTACCAGAACCTGCATCAGCTGGACGGCGTCCTGTACTGCTTCGTCCGCGCGATCAACGACGACCCCTGCTACCTGGTCTCCCGGGACGAGGGCTCCACCTGGCAGTTCGGCGGGCGACTGCTGCACCGCGAGAAGATCGGCTACGTCAACGGCTACGCCCGCTACGCCTCCGGCGCCCGCTTCGGCGGCTTCGGCCAGGGCCCTGACGACCGCATCGACGTGATCATCACCGAGCATCATCCGCGCGACTTCGCGAACTCGATCTGGCACGGCTACCTCGCCGGTGGGTCGCTGCATCGGGCCGATGGCACGGTCGTCTCGGCGCTCGGCCGCGGGCTCGAGGACCCGACCCCGCGCGCCGAGGACCTCACCCGCGTCTTCGCGAGCGGCTCGACCTGGGGCGGCAGTGTCATGACGCATGCCTGGACCACGGATCTGCGCCGCTTCCCCGACGGCACCCTGGTCGCCATCCTCACCGCCCGTGCCGACGATGCGGTCGGCACCGGGACGGCCCGCCCGGCCTGGGACGCGCCCGCCGACGAGTTCGAGCCGATCGCGCACCGCTTCTTCCGCGGCGTCCTGCGCCCAGGAGAGGACAAGTGGGAGGTGCGCGAGCTCGCCGACGCCGGTCCCCAGCTCATGCCGCATGAGGAGGACTACACGGGCCTGGCATCGATCGATCCCGATGACCCGGACGCGCTGTGGCTGTCCGCGGTCACGGACCCGCGGGATGGCCGGGCGCTGGACCGGCACGAGATCTTCCACGGCCGCACGGCCGACGGCGGCGAGAGCTGGACCTGGACGCCGGTCACCGAGCGCTCCGAGGTCGACAACTTCCGGCCCATCGCGATCCCGGGCGATCCGTCCCGGCAGATCCTCACCTGGTACCGCGGCGGGATGAAGGCCTCGCAGGACTACGACGCCGAGGTGCTCCTGCGCGTCGCCGGCCGCGGCTGAGCCGGTCGTCCGCTCTCCTGTCGCGGGGAGGCGGACCAGACGGGAACGGGATGCCGTCTCCGCGGCAGCGCGCACCGCAGGCCCGGAGCTGACAGGAGCCGCGTCAGGCGGAGGGGGCGAGCGCGGCGGCGAAGAGGCGAAGGGAATCCGCGGCTACGAACCGGTGGCCCTCGTCGGTGACCACGAGCCGCGGGCCCGGCCCGCCCGGCTCGTGCCAGGCGGAGAGGAGCCGTGCGAACTCCGCCCGTGTCGCGGAGATCGGGAAGATCGGATCCTTCCGCCCGGCCTCGAGGATCAGCGGGCGGGGTGCGATCAGCCGGCCGATGTCCGCCATCTCGAGCGCGGGCCCGTCCGCGGGATCCAGCAGTCCGGGCACGATGGTGCACGGGCAGTGCGGGAGGGCGAGGACGCTCGCCTCGAAGGTGCAGAAGTACGTCGCGACCAGGGCGGCCGAGATCTCCTCGTCCAGGGCTGCCAGCAGGAGCGCGACCGCCCCGCCGCCGGAGCCGCCTGCGATGGCGACCCGTGCCGGATCCACATCGGGGAGGCGGCGCAGGGCGTCGGCCGCCGCGGCGGCATCGGCTACTCGCCGCCCCAGCAGCGTCGTGCCCGTGAGCAGATGCCGGGGTGCGTCGATGCGACAGGAGCTGTCGCCGGGCGCATACGGCCGGGAGGCCGGCGCCGCGGGGGAGCGGCGTCGGCCGAAGGACTCCATCTCCGGGCACAGCACCGTGAGCCCGGCCGCGACCAGCCGATGCGCGAGAGCCCCGTGGTACCCGTCGGCCGGATCGGTCCTCACCAGGTCGTCGATGCCGCGCCCGTGCCCGGCGATCAGTACGACTCCGGCGCCCGTCGCCACCGCCGGATCCGCGCGCAGCAGGTAGGCGGGGATTCCCCGGCCGTCCGCGGTGAGGATTCTCGTGAGCTGCGGCGGTGCGGTCGCCGAGGAGAGGGCCCCGACAGTCGGAGCGAGCGCGGCCGGCACCGAGGGGACGAAGCGGTCCATGCCCAACAGGGAGCGCAGGCGATCGCGGGACGCGGGGTCGGAGGTCGGAGGCATGGATCGGCTCCTCTGATGCGGGTCGAGGGCATCGGTCACGGGAGGCGGACGAGGACATCATCTCGTGCCGCCTGGTGCGAGAGGCCATCCGGCGGCACCTCCGATATCATAGAAACTTCAACCATATGGGCGTATGCTGGGGCATCAGCGCGGCGCTCCCGATGCGCCGCCGTTACCGGAAGGAGCGCCCATGGCCCTCGAGAGCAGGGATCCCATCCTCGACGGGCGCGTCCTCTCCACGAGCACCGGCATGGACGCCGTCACCCTGCGCGTGGGCGATCTCGAGATTATGACGGACTACTACACGCGCGCCCTCGCCCTCGAGCCCGTCGAGGAGCGCTCCCGCGGCGCCGAGGTGCACCGGGTGCTGGGCCGCGGCGCCGTCCCCTTCGTGCGCCTCGTCTCGACCCCGGGCCTTCCCGGCGTCGACCCCCGTCAGGCCGGCCTGTTCCACACCGCCTTCCTCGTCGAGGACCGTGCCGCGCTCGCCGGCACCCTGGTGCGCGCCGCCCGGCATGAGCGCTCCCGATTCGTCGGCAGCGCGGACCACCTCGTCTCCGAGGCCTTCTACTTCACCGACCCCGAGGGCAACGGCATCGAGCTGTACCGCGACCGGCCCCGAGAGGACTGGACCTGGAAGGACGGCCAGGTCCAGATGGACACCCTGCATCTGGATCCGCAGGCGTTCATCGACGAGCACCTCACCGAGGAGGCCCTCGAACGTCCCGGCGACCTCGCCGGCATCGTCGGCCACGTCCACCTGCAGGTCGGGGACGTGCAGCGGGCGCGGGAGTTCTACCTCGACGCGCTCGGCTTCGAGGCCACCGCGGGAATCCATCCCCGTGCGCTCTTCGCCTCCGCGGGCGGCTACCACCATCACATCGCCATGAACACGTGGAACAGCGCCGGCGCCGGACCTCGCGCCGCCTCCCTGGGGCTCGCCGACGTCGCGATCACCGTCCCGGGCCGGGAGGACCTCGACGCCCTCGCCGCCCGCCTGCGCGGACGCGGCCTCGCCTTCGCCGACTCCGGTCGGTCCCTGGTCGCCCACGACCCCTGGGGGACGCAGGTGACCGTGTCCCTCCCGGGCATCACCGCCGAGGACCTGCTCGCTCGCTGAACGAGAGGCGCATCCGCTCCGGTGCGGGCGCCCGGCTCCGGATGACGACCGCCGATCGTGGGTTCCCGTTCCACCTCTCAGGGCAGAACGGAACGGGAACCCACGATCGACCTGGAGAACGGCGAGGAAGCGGCGGCCCGACCGGCTGGACCCACCTCGCCCCCGTGCGAACCGCAGCACAACGCTCCGCGGCCGCCCCGCTCCGCGGAGACGACCTGTCCCGGACGCCCGACCCGGCAGCGCCGCCGTTCACGTGCTGGACGATGCGCTCCCCGCTTGTCCCGGCCGACGCAGGCTGGCACGATCCTCCGCATGACTTCCGACGGAGCAGTCCAGGACGCATCGGTGCAGATCATCTTCCCCGACGACCCTCACGAGATGTCCTGGCTCCGCCCGGACCATCCCTACGCGCAGGTCCGCCTCCCCGCCCCCGTGCACGCCGAGTCCCGGCCCCCGCTGCTGCACGCGGAGGTCATGACCCAGCAGGTCGGCGACGAGACCCGCACCCGCTGCACGATCGCCAACCCCACCGACCGGCCCGTCATGGTGCCCACCGGCGAGCTCGCGATCACCCTGCCGCTGCGGGACCTGTACGACGACCCGGCCCTGTGCCTGACCAGCCGCTGCCACGTCCACCTCTCCACCGCCGGGACCTCGAGCTACGTCCTCGCCCGCCGGATGGGCGGCGACGGCCCGCACCTCGGGCTCGTCCTGACCGAGGGGGAGCTCGCCGCCTACAGCATCGAGCGCGACACCGCGCGCTCCAGCAACGACCGCGGCCTGTTCCTGCTGCACCCGGGACCGCTCGAGCTCGCCCCCGGTCAGGCCGTCCACATCGGCTGGAGCATCTTCCCCTGCGGCGGACCCGAGGACTTCTTCTCCCAGGCCCTGGACCGGGCCCCTTTCGTGCATACCCGGTGGGACCGGCACGTGCTCTTCCCGGGGGAGGAGGCCCACCTCGAGGTCGAGACCTCCGCCCCCGGGAGCATCAGCATCGAGGGCGCGCGGATCCTCGGCGAGGCGGAGCCGCTCTCGCCGGGACGCCGCCGGATCCGCGCGGTCCTGGCGGCCGATGCCCCCGGCGAGCGCACGGTCACCGTCCGCGTCGGTGCGCACACCGCCCGCACCCGGCTGCTGGTGAAGGAGCCGCTGGCCGTCCTGCTCGAGCGCCGCACCGCCTTCCTCGTCGAGCACCAGCAGTACGACGGTCCGTGGGAGCCGCTGCGCGGGGCGCTGCTCGCCTACGACACCGAGGACCGGCGGATCTTCTATGACCGGGCAGGCGACTTCAACGGCGGCCGGGAGCGCGTGGGCATGGGGATCCTGCTGGCCGAGCAGCTGCGCGCTCTCCGCGACGGGATCGTGGAGGTGCGGGACGCGGATCTGCCCCGACGCCTGCGCGGTGCGCTCGACCGGTATGCCGCCTACGTGCGCCGCGAGCTCGTCGACGTCGTGCAGGGGCACGTCTTCGACGACGCCGGACAGGACCGACCGGGCACCCGGCTGTACAACGCGCCGTGGTTCGCGCGCTTCTTCCTCTCGCTGTGGGAGCTGGACCACGACGCGGCCGATGTCGAGCTCGCCGCCCGCATCATCGAACGCTTCTACGCCGACGGCGGAGGCGAGTTCTATCCGATCCAGCTTCCCGTCCTCGAGCTGGTCGCCGCCCTCGACGCGGCCGGACTTCCGCAGGACCGGGACCGGCTGCGGAATCTCTTCCTCGCCCACGCGCGGCGGCTCGCCGAGCGCGGCACCGGGTACCCGGCGATCGAGGTCGTCTTCGAGCAGTCGATCGTCGCGCCCGCCGCGGACATCCTGCTGCAGGCGCATCTGCTGAGCGGCGATCCGATCCTGCTCGCGGCGGCACGCGCGCACCTGCACGTCCTGGACCAGTTCCAGGGCGTCCAGAGCGACCATCACCTCCACGAGGTCGCGATCCGTCACTGGGACGGGTACTGGTTCGGCAAGCGCAAGCTCTACGGCGACACGCTCCCGCACTACTGGAGCGGGCTGACCGGCAACGTCCTCGCGCTCGCGGTGCGCGCCGACGGGGACGAGGCCCTCGAGCGGCGGGCCGACGCAGCGCTGCGTGCCGTGCTCCCGCTCATCCACGACGACGGCACGGCGACCGCCGCGCACCTGTTCCCGATGTTCTGCAACGGGGAACGAGCCGCCCTGGACGATCCGCTCGCCAACGACCAGGACTGGGCCCTCGTCTTCGCGCTGCGGCGGCTGCGCGAGAGGCCCGGCTTCGGCGGGTAGGGGTTCGGCGAGGTGGGGACCGATGCGGATGGCCGGGCTCGGCCGCGGCCTACAGCGCCCGCAGCCGCTCCCCGACGATCCCTGTGAGGTCGGCGAGCGGCGTCCACACCGGGTCGGAGACCTCCGCCTCCTGGGGGATGAGGTGGAGCGGGCCGCGTGCCCGGAAACCGAACCGCAGGTCGACGTGGACGTGCGCGGGCTCGTCCCGGTCGGGACGTTCCGGGATGTCATGGGCGTCGATGTGGAGGACGCGGAAGGGGCCGGGCAGCGGCTCGACCTGATCGGCGCGGACGTCCGCTTCCTCCGCGAGCTCCCGCAGCGCGGCGGCCTCGAGCGAGGAGTCCTCCGGATCGACGTGACCGCCGGGGAACAGGTACCGCTGATGGACGGTGTGGTGGATCCGCAGGACGGACCCGCCGTCCTCGTGGATCACGACGGCGCTGCAGGTCACGTGACCGGCGAGGTTCCGGCGGTCGGTCACCTCGCCTGTCGTCGCGAGCCCCCGCAGGAGCGGCATGAGGTGGTGATCGGTGCCCCAGGACGTCCGATAGGCCGTGAACTCCTGCGCGACGTGGGACAGGGGGATCGGCATGGCGCGGCTCCTCGCGGCAGGCGGTCCTCCCGCGACGCCGCGGGGCCCGCCGGTTCGGGGCGGCTCCACACCGTAGCAGGCCCGGGCCGCGGCGCGGAGAAGATGGCGCTTTCCTGCTGTGGGGCTCCGGAAGTCTCCGGTTCCGGTGCTGTGCAGGCCGCGGCGGCACGGCTCGGAACAGACTCAGAACAGGTACGTCTCCACGTACTCGTTGCGGAACTTCCGGCCCGGATCCAGGCGCTCGGCGAGGGACCGGAAATCCGCCAGGCGCGGGTAGTGGGCGCGGACCTCCTCGGTCGGCATGGTGAACACCTTGCCCCAGTGCGGCCGCGGCGAGAACGGCGCGAGCGCCGCCTCGACCTCGGGCAGGAGCGCCTCGACCTCGGCGGGCCGCTGCTTCCACGTGAAATGGACCAGGGCGCTGTCGCGATCGTGGGCGGGGGAGAGCCACAGATCATCGGCCGCGACCGTGCGCACCTCGGAGGCGTGCAGCAGCGGGCGGATCCGCTCGCCCAGCGGCATCACGGCGGCGAGCGCGTCGGCGATCTGTGCGCGGGGGACGTAGTACTCGCTCTGGATCTCCTCGCCGCTCGACGGGGTGAACTCGAGGCGGAAGTGCGGCAGGCGCTCGTGCGAGGGCCCGGGCGTCCCCGTCTGGTCGGTGCAGAAGTCCCCGGGCAGGCCGGGAAGGGGGTGGACCGCTCCTGCCGCGAGACGCGCGCCGTGCCAGGTCCCCGGGAACGGGGCGTCCGCGTCGACCGGCAGGGCGTGATCGGGACGGCCGATGCCGACGGCCCCCGCGGGCTCCGCCGCGACGGCATGTCCGGACTGGGCCTCGGCGAGCACGGCGGGGTAGCCGGCGACGACGCCGGGGTCCCCCTCGAGCACCGCCTGCTTGACCCAGATCTGCGCGCCCGTCCCGTCCCAGTGATGGAACACGCTCACGCTGTAGGCGCTCGCGAGCACCGCGTCCAGCCCGGCTCCGCCGAACTCCTCCGCCGGCAGCTCGAGGTACACGCGCTGGCGCACGTCGAAGGCGGGGACAAGGTCGAAGGTCAGGTGGGTCGCCACGCCCAGCGCGCCGAGGGCGAGCACGGCCCCGCCGAACACGTCCGCGTCGACCCTGCGGTCCAGGGTCAGCAGGTCGCCGGAAGCGGTGACCAGCTCGACGCGACGGACCGAGGCGGCGAGGGCCTGGTTGCGGTCCCCGGAGCCGTGCGTGCCCGTGGCGCTGGCCCCCGCGACCGAGATATGGGGGAGCGAGCCGGTGTTGGCCAGCGCCAGGCCGTGCCGGGCGAGCTCCAGGGCGAGGGTGCCGTAGCGGACGCCGGCGGCCACGCGCACGGTGCGCGCCGCCGTATCGACCTCGATCTCCTCGGGCAGCCCCGCCAGGGACACGAGGTCCGCGTCCGATGCCGCCACGCGCGAGAACGAGTGCCGGGTGCCCAGCGCACGGATCCGCTCCGCGCGGGCCACGACCTGCTGCAGCTCCTCGACGGTGCGCGGAGTGTGCAGGGGGCCGGGGCCGTAGTCGACGGTCCCGGACCAGCTCAGGCCCGGGCGGGCATCGGACGCGGACATCTCAGAACCCCTGGGCCAGGCGGTAGAAGACCTGGTTGGTGCGCAGGTCCTGGGCGAAGCTGCGCACGGTGGTGTGCTCGTCGATGACGGCGAGCTCGATCCCGGCGATCTCCGCGAGATCCTCGAAGACCTCCAGGCCCAGCGCCGTGGTCATCACGGTGTGGTGGGCCGCGCCGGCGGTCAGCCAGCACTCGGCGGAGGTCGCGAAGTCGGGACGGGGCTCCCAGACGGCGCAGGCCACGGGCAGGTTCGGCAGGTCCGCATCGGGTTCGACGACGTCGACGACGTTGGCGACCAGGCGGAAGCGCTCGCGCATGTCCGAGAGCGCCACGACGACGGCAGGGCCGGGGTCGGTGGTGAACTTCAGGCGCACCGGGTCCTCGCGGTCGCCGATGCCCAGCGGGTGGATCTCCAGGCTCGGCTTCCGCGTGGTGAGCGAGGGGGAGACCTCGAGCATGTGGGCGCCGAGGATCTTCTCGCCGCCCGGGGTCATGTCGTAGGTGTAGTCCTCCATGAGGGAGGCGCCGCCGGGCAGGCCGTAGCCCATCACGGCCGCGGCGCGCACCAGGATGGCGGTCTTCCAGTCGCCCTCGGCGCCGAAGCCGTAGCCGTCGGCCATGAGGCGCTGGACCGCGAGGCCCGGCAGCTGCTTCAGCCCGCCGAGGTCCTCGAAGTTCGTGGTGAACGCGCCGAAGCCGCCCTCCTCGAGGAAGGCGCGCAGGCCCAGCTCCTGGCGGGCGCCGTAGCGCAGGGACTCGTGGCGCTCCCCGCCCTTGCGCAGCTCGGGGACGACCTCGTAGGTCTCCTCGTACTCGGCGACGAGGGCGTCGATCGCGGCGTCGTCGATGGAGTCGACGACCTCCACCAGGTCGTTCACGCCCCAGGTGTTCACGGAGACGCCCAGGCGCAGCTCGGCCTCGGTCTTATCGCCCTCGGTGACGGCGACGCCCCGCATGTTGTCGCCGAAGCGAGCCAGCTTCAGCTGGTGCATCTCCGCCCAGCCGGTCGCGGCGCGGGCCCATCGGCCGATCTTCTCCTGCACGTGCGGGTGGCTCGCGTGGCCGACCACGGTCTTGCGGGCGACGCCGAGGCGGGAGGCGATGTACCCGAACTCGCGGTCGCCGTGGGCGGCCTGGTTGAGGTTCATGAAGTCCATGTCGATGGTGTCCCAGGGCAGCTCGACGCCCGCCTGGGTGTGCAGGTGCAGCAGCGGGGTCTGCAGGGCATCCAGGCCCAGGATCCACATCTTCGCGGGGGAGAAGGTGTGCATCCACGCGATGACGCCGACGCAGGCCGGGTCGGCGTTCGCGGCGAGCGCCACCTCGCGGATCGCGTCGCGGTCGGTGAGGACCGGCTTCCAGAGGATCTTCACGGGGATGTCGGAAGCGGCGTCGAGGGTCTCGGCGATGGTGCGGGACTGCTCGGCGACCTGCTCGAGCGTCTCGGGTCCGTACAGGCCCTGGCTCCCGGTGAGGAACCAGATCTCGCGGGTCTCGAAGGGGTTGTGCATGGTCTCAGGCCTCCTGGGCGTCGTCGGCGGCGCCTGCGGCGGGCTGGCCGTAGACGTTCTGGTAGCGGTCGAAGAGGGAGTCGATGAGCTCCTGCGCGATCGGCAGCGGCTCCCCGAGCTGGCGCGAGACGTGGACCGTGCGGGCCACCTCCTCGCACATCACCGCGGCCTTGACGGCGTCCCGCGCGTCCTTGCCGATGGTGAAGGGGCCGTGGTTCTGCATGAGCACCGCGCGCGAGCGGGAGGTGTGCAGCGTCTCGACGATGCCCTTGCCGATCGAGTCGTCGCCGATGATCGCGAAGGGTCCCACGGGGATGGGGCCGCCGAACTCGTCGCCCATCATCGTCAGCACGCAGGGGATCTCCTCGCCGCGTGCGGCCCAGGCGGTCGCGTACGTCGAATGGGTGTGCACGACGCCGCCGACCTGCTCCATGTGGGAGTACACGTAGGCGTGGGCGGCGGTGTCCGAGCTCGGCTGCAGGGAGGCGGGCGTGCCGTCCTCGATCTTGGTCCCGTCGAGCGTGCACACGACCATGGTCTCGGGCGAGAGGTCGTCGTAGGACACGCCGGAGGGCTTGATCGCGAGCAGGCCGGGCAGGCCCGCCGCGTCGGTCACGGCGGCAGGCACGCGCTCGGACACGTTGCCCGCGGTCCAGATGACGAGGCCGTTACGCGGGAGCTCCGCGTGCAGGGCGGCGACGCGCTCGCGGGTCGCGGAGACGGCCTCCTGGACGTCGGCGGGGAGGTCGGCGAGGACGAGGGTCATGGAAGCTCCTGCGATGGTTCGGGTTCTCGGACGGGTCAGGACAGGGATTCGCCGGCGAGGCGCTCGACGGGCAGACCGGCCCGGTAGCCCTCGAGCCAGCGGGCGTAGCCGGCGACGCCGGCGGGGGCGGGGGAGCGCACCGACTGCTCCGCTCCCGCGAAGACCTGCTCGGCCAGGAAGGCGGCGAGCGTCGGGGCGGGCGCGCCGGCCTCGGCCCGGGCCGCGACCTGCGCGGTGTGCGCGGCGAGCAGCGCCATGCCCCAGGCGCCGCCCTCGCCGGCGGAGGCGCCGACGGCGACGGGCGTGTCGATCGCATCGGCGAGGACCTGCTGGGCGACGCCCTCGGTGCGGAAGATCCCGCCGTGGGCGAACATGGTCTCGAGCTCGACGCCCTCGTCCACGAGGAGCACCTGCATGCCGACGGCGAGCGCGCCGAAAGCGCCGTAGAGCTGGGCTCGCATGAAGTTCTCGAGGGTGAAGCGGGCCCCCTGCTCGCGCACCAGCAGCGGGCGCCCGGACTCCACGTGGGTCTGGTGCTCCCCGGAGATGTAGTTGTAGCTGAGGATCCCGCCGGCGTCGGCCTCGCCCTCGCTCCCGGCGGCGAAGAGCGCCGCGTACAGCTCGTCCGCGGCCAGGGCGCTCCCGGTGCGCTCGGCGAAGGACGCGAACAGGCCCAGCCAGGCGTCGAGGTCGCCGGCGCAGTTGTTGGTGTGGATCATGGCGACGGGGTCGCCGGCGGGCGTGGTGACCATGTCGATCTCCACCCGCGGCCCGGACAGAGGGCGTTCGAGGACCACCATGGCGAAGGCGCTCGTGCCGGCGCTGACGTTGCCGGTGCGCGGGGCGATCGCGTTCGTGGCGACCATGCCGGTGCCCGCGTCGCCCTCCGGCGGGGCGGTGATCGCGCCCGGTCGCAGGGTGCCGCTCGGGTCGAGCAGGGCGGCGCCGGCGGCGGTGAGGGTCCCGGCGTCCTGCCCGGCGACGAGGATCTCCGGGAGGACGTCCGCGATCTGCCAGGGCAGGTCCCGGACGGCGTCGAGGGCGTCGAAGCGGGTGAGCAGCTCCGGATCGAAGGCGTCCCCCGAGGGGCCGATCGGGAACATGCCGGAGGCATCGCCGACGCCGAGGACGCGGCGGCCGGTGAGGCGCTCGTGGACGTAGCCGGCGAGGGTCGTGACGTGGGCGATGCGGGCCACGTGCTCCTCGCCGCCCAGCACGGCGTGCAGCAGGTGGGCGACGCTCCAGCGCAGCGGGATGTTCTGGCCGAGGGTCTTGCTGAGCAGGGCGGCGGCCTCCCCCGTGTAGGTGTTGCGCCAGGTGCGGAAGGGGGTGAGGAGCTCGCCGTCGGCGTCGAAGGCGAGGTAGCCGTGCATCATGGCGGAGACGCCCAGGCTCGCGATCTGCTCGAGGGGCGCGCCGTGCCGATCCTGCACGTCGCGGGCGAGGTCCGCGACGCAGGAGCGTAGGCCCTCCTCGACGTCCGCGAGCGCGTAGGTCCAGGAGCCGTCCTCGAGCTGGTTCTCCCAGGCGTGGGAGCCGCTGGCCAGCACGGTGCCGGCGTCGTCGACGAGGGCGGCCTTGATGCGCGTCGAGCCCAGCTCGATCCCGAGGTGGGCACGGCCCGCGGTGATGAACCGGGCCGGATCCGGGGCGGCGGATGCGGCGGGCTGCGGGGCTGCGGGGGTGCTCAACGGGGCCTCCTGGCGGATCCGGCGACGGTGCGGACGCGGTCGACGTGAGCGACCGAGCTCCACTCTGACAGGCCCGCACTGATCATGTCAACGTTCACATCGCGAGCGCCATGTTTTCCTCTTCGGGGCGGCGGGCACCGTTGACGACCCAGGTACAACGATGTAAATTGCGGTCACGACACGACCCACCACCGGGATCCCGAGCCGCGGACATGTCCGTCCGTCGCCCGGCTCCCCCTCCACGAAGAGGTGGACAGGATGCTCCATGGTTCACCTGGCTCCAGCGCCAGGCCACCGCACACCCTCACCGCGCGCGGCGGCTTCGGACGCCGGAGCCTGCTCAAGGGCGCGGGCGCCCTCGGCGCCCTGGGCGCTCTCGCCGGCTGCTCCGGCGCCAGCGCCCGCGCCAGCGACGACATCGCCTTCTGGCACCTGCTGTCCGGCCCGGACGGCGTCACCATGGGCCAGCTGCTGGACGGCTACATGGCCGAGGACGGCGCCTCGCGCGTGACCCAGACCGTCCTCGGCTGGGGCGCCCCCTACTACACCAAGCTGGCCATGGCCTCCGCCGGCGGCCGCGCCCCCGACGTCGCCGTCATGCACGCCGCCCGCGTGCCCGGCTACGCCCCCGGCGGTCTCCTCGACGAATGGGACCTCGACCTGCTGGGCGAGTTCGGCGTCGTCCAGTCGGACTTCCCCGAGCGCATCTGGGAGAAGATGGTCGTCGACGGGAAGCTCCTGGACATCGCCCTGGACTCCCACCCCTTCGTCATGTACTACAACACGGAGATCGCGGACGCCGCAGGTCAGCTCGGCACCGACGGCCTGCTGCTGCCCGTCTCGAGCGTCGAGGAGTACCGCGAGCAGCTCCTCGCCCTGGGAGCGCAGGCCCCCAGCGGCCACGGGCTCTCCTGGGGCTACCTGGGCGACGGATCCAACCAGTGGCGCATGTTCTGCACGTACTACACGCAGGCAGGCGGCACCATCGAGCTGCCCGTGGGCGGGACCATGCAGTACCAGGAGGAGCTCGTCGTCCAGACGATCGAGTACATCCTCTCGCTCATCGACGGCGAGGTCGGGAACACCGCGCACGACGGCGGCACGGCGATCTCCGAGTTCGCCACCGGCGGCAGCGGCGCCTTCTACGGCGGCGTCTGGGAGCTCGGCAACTACAAGGCGCAGGGCGTCCCCTTCGACATGCAGGTCATCCCCGGCGTGCTCGGAAAGCCCGCCGCCTACGCGGACTCGCACTCCTTCGTGCTGCCGCACCAGTCCGCACCCGACGAGGCGCGCCGCCGCGGCGTGCACCAGATGGTCGCCTACCTCCTGAAGAACTCGCTCACCTGGGCCGGCGCGGGGCACATCCCCGCCTACGCGCCGATCCTCGAGGATCCCGGCTACGACGACCTGCTCCCGCAGTCGCACTACGCCGACGCGATCGACCACCTCGTCTACGATCCGCCGGCCTGGTTCACCGGGTCCGGCAGCGACTTCCACACCTACTTCGGCAATGACATGCAGAACGTGTGGGCTCGCCGGGTCGAACCCCTCGAGGGCTGGAACGCCTTCGTCGCCCGCATCAACGACCTGCTCGGCAAGCCGAGCCCGATGTGATCCCGTCGAAGGAGACGACCGATGACCACAGCTGACGGTCTCGCCGCCCCGAGCGGCCGCCGCGCCGCCCCGGCGCCGACCACCACCCCTGTCCGCGAGGGCCGCCGCGCCCGTCGCCGCGCCGACAACCTGCGCGGCTGGCTCTACTGCGCGCCCTTCCTCATCGCCTTCGGGCTCTTCCTCATCTGGCCCACCCTCTACGGGTTCTGGATGAGCTTCACCGGCACCAGCCTCGCCGGCACCAACACCGGCTTCGTCGGCCTCGACAACTGGGTCGAGGCGCTCGGCGACGCGAACGTGTGGACGTCGCTGGGCAACACCGTCTGGTTCACGGTGCTGTCCTCGATCCCGCTCGTCGTGATCGCCCTGGTGCTCGCGGTGCTCGTGAACATCGGCCTGCCCGGGCAGTGGTTCTGGCGCCTGGCCTTCTTCATGCCCTTCCTCATGGCCTCGACCGTCGCCTCGAAGTTCTGGAACTGGATGTACAACCCGCAGCTGGGTCTCATCAACACGTTCCTGGGCTGGTTCGGGATCACCGGACCCACCTGGCTGCAGGATCCGAACACCGCCATGATCGCCGTGGTCATCATGACCGTGTGGTGGACCATCGGCTTCAACTTCCTGCTGTACCTCGCGGCGCTGCAGAACATCCCGGAGACCCTGTACGAGGCCGCGTCCCTCGACGGTGCGGGCGCCTGGCGGAAGTTCCGCTCGATCACCCTGCCGCAGCTGGCGCCGACCACGGTCCTCGTGCTGGTGCTGCAGATCCTCGCCTCGCTGAAGATCTTCGACCAGATCTACCAGATGACCGGCGGCGGCCCCGGCGGCACCACCCGCCCCGTGCTGCTGTACATCTACGAGGTCGGCTTCACCGGCTACCGGCTGGGCTACGCCTCGGCGATCTCCTACATCTTCTTCTTCCTCATCATCATCATCTCGATCGTCTACATGGTGATCGGCGCCCGACGGAGCGTGAAGGCATGAGCGCAGCGACCCCCACCCTCGACGTCGTCGCCCCCGCGGCGACGACCCTGCCCCGCCGCCCCCGGAGGAAGCCGACCCCCGGCCGGATCGTCGCCTTCGTGATCCTGCTGATCCTCGCGGTGACCTGGCTGATCCCGGTCGTGTGGGCGGCGCTGACGTCCTTCAAGCCCGAGGCCGAGGCCGCCGCCATGCCGGTGACCATCTTCCCGAAGAGCGGCTTCACCCTGGATGCTTACATCTCCACCCTCAGCGCGAGCAGCGTGCCGCGCTGGGCCTGGAACAGCCTCTACACCTCCGTCATGATCACGCTCATCACGGTCGCGATCTCGGCGCTGGCCGGCTACGCCCTCTCCCGCATGCGCTTCACCGGGCGGAAGGCGATCATCTCCCTGATCATCGCCTCGATCATGATCCCCGGGCAGATCCTCATCGTGCCGCTGTTCCAGCTCATGCTGTCGCTGAACCTGGTGGACACGTACTGGGGGATCATCCTCCCGCAGGTGGTGGCGGCGCCGATGGTCTTCATCCTCATGAAGTTCTTCGACCAGATCCCCTTCGAGCTCGAGGAGGCCGCGCTCATGGACGGCGCGAGCCGTCTGCGGATCTTCTGGGCGATCGTGCTGCCGCTGTCGCGGCCGATCCTCGGGGCGGTGGCGATCTTCGTGTTCATCGGCGCGTGGAACAACTTCCTGTGGCCCTTCATCGTCATCAACGACGCGGACCTCATGACCCTGCCGACGGGCCTGCAGACCGTGATCAGCGCCTACGGCATCCAGTACGCGCAGAACATGGCCCAGGCCATGCTCGCGGCGCTGCCGCTGATCATCGTGTTCCTGTTCTTCCAGCGGCAGATCATCAAGGGCATCTCCACGACCGGCATCGCCGGCACCTGAGATCCCGGGCGGGAGCTCGTCCCCGCCTCGCCCTGTCTGCCGTCCCGCACCGTCGGCGGGCGCACCGGAGCCCCCGGTCCGTCCGCCGACGGTGCTCTGCGTCGTGCCCGTCGCCCTCTCGGCCCGCCGTTCCTGACCGAGCGGGGCATCGACCGGGGGATATGGTCCGCCTCGCCGCCGTGGAGGCGCACCGTCTCCCCCTGCTCGGCGAGCGCGATGGTCGCGAGCTCGGCGTGGCGCGCGGAAAGTGCCGCATCCCCAGGTGGGGATGCGGCACTGTCGAGTCACTCGCGAGGGCGGCGCGGAGGCGAGCGACGTGCCCGTCGGCTCAGACCGCCTTCGACCCCCACAGGGCGCGGCCGTCCGGGCCGGCAGCCGTGAACGTCCAGGTCCAGGCCGCGGCGACCTCGTCCCAGCCGGCCGTGAACACGCCGGTGAAGCGGACGCCCTCCAGCTCGAGCACCGCCCGATGCCCCGCCTCGAGCCGCCACGTGCCCGTGTGCGAGCCGGCCACCGTGCCGTCCTGCGCGAGGACCAGCTCGGTCGAGGTGACGACGTCGGCGCTGATCGCCCGGCCGTGGTCGATCAGCCGCCACCTGCCCACCGCATCGGCACGCTTCAGGCGCACGGCCTTCGCGCCGGCGGCGGGCTCGCCGCCGTAGCGGTGAGGGGAGAGGACCGGCCAGGAATCGGCCGAGTAGTGGATGCGGTGCACGCGCACCTGGTGGAACTCGCCGCGGCGCGGGAATCGGGAGTGGAAGAACAGGAACGCCTCATCGGACCGGGGGTCCGCCCAGGCGGAGACGTGCCCGGGGGAGACGTAGCCGGGCCCGCGCACCTCTGCGCCGTCCTCGCCGGCCGTCACGAACTCGTGATTGCCCATCAGCTTCAGTCCGTAGGGCTCGATCGAGGCATCGTCGAACAGCGGCAGCGACGGATCCGCCCTGCAGTCGCGCAGGTCCTGGCCCATCGGGTCCAGGTACGGTCCGGCCACGTCCCGGGAGCGGCCCACACGGACGTTGTAGCCGCCGAAGGAGTCCAGCCCTCCGAAGGTCACCCACAGGTAGTAGTAGCCGGTCCGCCTGCTGAACAGGATGTACGGCGCCTCGATGCGGGAGTGGTTCCCGCCGATCAGATGCGTGCCGTAGCCCTGTCCGGGCAGGGGCCGCCCGGTCCCCGGGTCGACCTCGAGCAGGAAGATCCCCCCGGAGTAGGAGCCGTACACGAGCTGCGTGCGACCGTCCTGGTCGACGAAGGCCTGCGGGTCCACGACGTTGGGGTGGATGGTGGGGTCGTAGATGCTGCCGTCCTCGCCGGCCTCGCCCCACATCCCCGAGCGCAGGAAGATGCCCTCGTCCCGGTACGGGCCCCCGATGTCGTCGGCGATCGCGGAGCCGAGCGCCGATCGGGGCGAGGATCCCTCGCAGGCGCAGTAGTACATGCGGAAGCGGCCGTCGGGCGTCTCGTGGATGTCCGGTGCCCAGAGCGTGGAGGTGTTCGCCCATGCGAAGGCCTCGGCGAGCTCGACGGTCACGTCCTCGAACAGGGGGTTCTCCGGGGTGACGAGGTCGGCGACGCTCTCCCAGCGTTCGCGGTCCGGGGACGCCGCCGCGGCCAGATGAGAGCCGAAGACGTAGAACCGGCCGTCGGCGCGGATCACGGACGGATCATGGACGGAGACCTCGGCGAAGACGGGCACCGGCAGCGCGGGTGCTCCGCCGCGGCCCGTGCCCGGGGGGCCGGCGAGGGCTGCCGGGGACAGCATCGCGGCGCCTCCGGCGGTCGTCAGGGCGGCGGTTCCGCCCAGCAGGGCTCTGCGGGAGACGATGCGGGGTGCGGGGGACATGCGGGACTCCTTCGTCCGATGGGGCGGCGCGCCGCGGGCCCGTGTGCGCGCCGCCCCGGCCCTCCACGGGGCCCGGGACGGCTCGCGGCGCGGTCCGCTGTCGTGCCGAGGGGTTCGCGGCGACCTTACATCGTTGTAAAGCAGACGTGCAAGAGCGTCTTTACATCGATGGAAGAGGTGCTGGTCAGGGACGTCGTGGGGTTCGCGGCGAGAATCAGGCTCGGCGCGAGCTCTCTCGCACGACCAGTCGGTGCGCGACGGTCACCGTCCTTCCGGGGCCGTCATGGCCGTCGATCCGCTCGAGCAGCAGGTCGAGCGCCCGCCGGGCGAGCTGCGTCTTGTCCTGGCTGATGGTGGACAGCGCGGGGGAGGCGTACGGCGTCTCCGGGATGTCGTCGAAGCCGACGACCGCCACGTCCTCGGGAACCCGCAGACCGCGGTCGCGCAGCCCCGTGAGCGCACCGAGGGCGAGCTCATCGTTCGCCGCGACGATCGCGTCGACCTCCGGGTGGGCCTCGAGCAGCGCGTGGGTGGCCGCGCGCCCGTCGGAGCGATGCCAGTTGGCGACCGATGCCCAGGTGACGTCCGGGGCGCGCCGCCCCGCCGCGGCCACGGCGTCCCGGAACCCTGCCGTGCGCAGCGCCGCGGTCGAGAACTCCGGCACCAGGTCGCCCGCCGGGAGCTGGCCGAGGAAGGCGATCCGCCGCGGATCCGCGGCGAGCAGATGCGCGGTCGCCTCCGCCATCGCCGCGCGGTTGTCGATCCGCACGTAGTCCACCCCGTGCGGCAGGGCGTCCGGGTCCACGTGTTCGCCGATCAGCACCATCGGCTGCGGGAGGTTCGCGATCGCTCGCAGGCGCTCGAGCGGCATGAGCAAGGGGTTGTAGATGACGCCGTCGCCCAGGCCGACCCGATGCCCGGCGATCAGCTCGAGCTCCTGCTCGAGCCCCGCCGAGGTGCTGTGCAGCAGGATCGTGCGGTGCCGGGTGCGGGCCTCGTCGATGAAGCGCTGCGCGACGTCGGAGAAGTAGCTGAAGGTCAGCGAGGGGACGGCGAGGGTGATGATCCCGCTGGTGCCCGCGCGCAGCTGCTTGCCGGCGATCTGCGGGCGGTACCCCAGCTCCTCGATCGCCGCCTCGACCTTCGCGCGCATCGGGGCGCTGATGTGGGGGAAGTCGTTGACGACGTTCGAGACGCTCTTGACCGAGACGCCGGCGAGCTCGGCGACGTCGCGCAGCCGGGGAGGGCGGCGTCGAGCAGGCGGATCAGAGGGCATGGGTCGATTCTCCCACCCCTGCGAGCGACGCCCCGGACTGCGCCCGGCCGCCCGGTCAGCGGTCCTCGCGCGCTCGCTCGTACCGGCGGATCCGGTAGCGCAGCCCCGTGCTGCTCTCGTGCCAGCCCTCCGAGGGATCGAGATGCGCGGGCACGAAGTCCGCGGGGACCCGCGGGGCGAGCGTGTCGCCCTCGACCTCGAGGTCGATCTCGGTGACGACCAGGAGATCCGCGCGCTCGATGGCCGCGGCGTAGATCGAGCCGCCGCCGATCACCCACACGCGTCCCGTCCCGGCCTCGGCGGCCGCGAGCTCGAGGGCCTGCGGCAGGGAGCGCGCCCGGATCGCGCCCGGCAGCTCGAGCGCATCATCGCGGGTGATCACGATGTTGCTGCGCCCCGGGAGCGGTCGGAACCGTGGCGGGAAGGACTCCCAGGTGCGGCGGCCCATCACGACGGGGGAGCCGGTCGTGGTGCGGCGGAAGTGCGCGAGGTCCTCGGGCAGGCGCCAGGGCATGGTGCCGTCCGCGCCGATCACGCCGCCGCGGGCCTGCGCCCAGATCAGGCCGATGCCCCCGCCGGACCCCGCGGCCCCGTCCTGCACCGTCATGCCCTGGTCCGTCGCCATCACACGGCCACGGGCGCGAGGATGCCCCGGTGGTGCTGGTAGTCGCGGATCTCGATGTCCTCGAGCTCGTAGTCGAGGATCGAGGCGGGTCGCCGCCTCAGGTGCAGCGTGGGGTAGGGGAAGGGGGCGCGCGAGAGCTGTCGCTGCACCTGCTCGACGTGGTTGTCGTAGATGTGGCAGTCCCCGCCGGTCCAGATGAACTCGCCGACCTCGAGGTCCGTCTGCTGCGCGATCATGTGCGTGAGCAGGGCGTAGCTGGCGATGTTGAAGGGGACGCCCAGGAACAGGTCCGCGCTGCGCTGGTACAGCTGGCAGGACAGCTTCCCGTCGATCACGGCGAACTGGAACAGGGCATGGCAGGGCGCGAGAGCCATCGCCGGGATGTCCGCGGGGTTCCAGGCGGAGACGATCAGCCGGCGCGAGTCGGGGTTCGTGCGGATCTGCTCGACCACGTCGGTGATCTGGTCGATGACCCTGCCGTCCGGTGCGGGCCAGGAGCGCCACTGGGCGCCGTAGACGGGGCCCAGGTCCCCGTTCTCATCGGCCCATTCGTCCCAGATGCTCACGCCGCGCTCCTGCAGCCAGCGCACGTTGGTGTCCCCGCGCAGGAACCACAGCAGCTCGAGGATCAGCGAGCGGGTGTGCACCCTCTTCGTGGTCACCAGCGGGAAGCCGGCGGAGAGGTCGTAGCGCAGCTGGCGTCCGAACACGGCGCGCGTGCCGGTGCCGGTGCGGTCGCCCTTGGGGGATCCGGTCGACAGGACCTCCCGGAGCAGGTCCTCGTAGGGGGTCGGGATCGTGGTGGTCATCAGGCGATCTCCTGGAGGGACGGGGCGGCGGGCGCCGTGGACTCGCGGGCCTCGAGGGTGTAGGGGTTCTCGATGATGCGGGGTGGGCCGTCGTACCCGCGCACCCGCTCGGTCAGCAGGTCCAGGGCCGTGCGGGCGAGCACCTGCTTGTCCGGGGAGATGGAGCTGAGCGGCGGCGCGGTGAACAGGGCGTCGGGGGTGTCGTCGTAGCCGATCACGGCCACGTCCTCGGGCACGCGCAGCCCGGCACGGCGCAGGCCGGCGAGGGCGCCGATCGCGAGCTCGTCGTTCGCGCAGACCAGGGCGTCGACCGGGACGTCCCTTCCGAGCAGCGCCCGGACGCCCTCGAGGCCGTCGGCGCGGTGCCAGTCGGAGACCTCCTGGATGATCGCCTGCTCGCGGCCGATGCCGTGCTCCTCGAGCGCACGCAGGTAGCCCTCGAGACGCAGGGATCCGGAGCTGTGGGGCTGGGTGCCGTGCGCGGTCGTGATCTGGCCGATGAACGCGACGGCGCGACGGCCGCCGTCCAGCAGGTGCGCAGTCGCGTCGTGGGTCGCGGCGACGTTGTCGATCTTCACGTAGTCGCAGCCGGCGGGAAGGACGTCCGGCAGGTGCTCGCCGATGAACACGGTGGGCTGGCTGGTCCGTTCGAGCTGGGCGATCTGCGCCTCCTCGAGCTGGAGCGGGTTGAACACCACGCCGTCGCCGAGGACCCGCTTGAAGCCCTCGAGGACGCTCTGCTCCTCCTCGGCACCCTTCGTCGTCGAGTGCAGCAGCACCGTCTGGCCGCGATGCTGCGCCTCTTCGATGAACACCTGGGCGAGGTGGGAGAAGTAGGAGTAGGTGAGGGAGGGCAGGGCGAGGGTGACCAGGCCGCTCTCGCCGGTGCGCAGCTGCTGGGCGGCGACCTGGGGGCGGTACCCGACCTGCTTGATGGCGGCCCGCACGCGCTCCCGGGTGGCGGCGCTGACGTGCGGATAGTCGTGGACGACGTTGGAGACCGTCTTGATCGACACCTCGGCGATCTGCGCGACGTCCCGCAGGGTCGGGGGACGGACGGGGCCGGTGCGTGCGGTCGGGCTCATGCCGCCGATTGTCGCACCCGGCGGGGCCCGGGGCGGCGGGGAGGCGTGCGCCCTCACATCGGGAGCGAGGGCGGCGGGAGGGCGTGTTGACGCCCCTGGATGGGCATGACATTCTTCTACAACGTTGTATGGGCGGTCGGAGAGAGCTGTTCCCGGTGATCCCCTCCACCGCCCCACCCCGCCCCTGTCGCATCACCCCGCAGCAAAGGACGCCGACACCGATGTCTCCGACCGTCACCATCACCCTGGACCCCGCCTTCCGCATCGCCCCCGTGCGCCGGCGCACCTTCGGCTCCTTCGTCGAGCACCTGGGACGCTGCGTCTACACCGGCATCTACGAGCCCGGCCATGCCACCGCTGACGAGGCCGGCCTGCGCGGCGACGTCATCGAGCTCACCCGCGAACTGGGCGTGACCTCCGTGCGGTACCCGGGCGGCAACTTCGTCTCCGGCTACAAGTGGGAGGACGGCATCGGCCCGGTCGAGCAGCGCCCGGCCCGCCATGACCTCGCCTGGCACTCGACCGAGCCGAACACCTTCGGCCTCGACGAGTTCATGGGCTGGATCGAGAAGGTCGGCGTCGAGCCGATGTACGCCGTGAACCTGGGCACCCGCGGCGTCGAGGAGGCCCTCGACGTCCTGCAGTACGCCAACGCCCCCCGCGGCATCGCCCTGTCCGAGGAGCGCGCCGCGAACGGCCACCCCGAGGGCTACGGGATCCGCATGTGGTGCCTGGGCAACGAGATGGACGGCCCCTGGCAGACCGGCCACAAGACGGCCGAGGAGTACGCCCGCATCGCCACCGAGGCCGCCCGCGCCATGCGTCAGGAGGACCCGGAGCTCGAGCTCATCGCCTGCGGCTCCTCGAGCTCCTCGATGGAGACCTTCGGCGCCTGGGAGAACACGGTCCTCACCGAGGCCTACGACCACGTCGACATGATCTCCGCCCACGCCTACTACGCCGAGCACGACGGCGATCAGGGCTCCTTCCTCGCCTCCGCGCAGGACATGGACTACTTCATCGAGTCCGTGGTGGCCACGGCCGATCACGTCCGCGCCAAGCTCAAGCGCGAGAAGCGGATCCACGTCAGCTTCGACGAGTGGAACGTCTGGTACCAGTCCCGCGCCGAGTCCCGCCCGCCGAGCGGCGAGGACTGGCCCGTGGCGCCGGTCCTGCTCGAGGACCACTACACCGCGATCGATGCGGTCGTCGTCGGCAATCTGCTGATCTCGCTGCTGCGCCACTCCGACCGCGTCGCCTCCGCCTCGCTCGCGCAGCTCGTGAACGTCATCGCGCCCATCATGACCGAGCCCGGCGGTCGCGCCTGGAAGCAGACCACCTTCCATCCCTTCGCGCTGACCGCTCGTCATGCGACGGGCGAGGTGCTGCGCCTGGCGATCGACGCCCCCACCTACGAGAACGCCCGCTTCGGCGAGTCGGCGATCGCGGACTCCGTCGCGACCTGGGACCAGGAGAGCGGCGAGCTGACGCTCTTCGCCGTCTCGCGGGCCACCGAGGGCGAGCTGGACCTGGCGGTGGACCTCTCCGCCTTCGGCGACCTCGAGCTGGTCGAGGCGGTCACGGTCCACCATGAGGACCCCTATGCGCAGAACACGGCCGATGCGCCCGAGACCGTCGCGCCCCGGCCCCTGTCCTCGGCGGCGCTCGGGGACGGCCGGCTCACGGCGGCGCTGCCGGCGATCTCCTGGAGCATGCTGCGCCTGCGGCGGGTCTGAGGCGTCCGGACGGCTTCGACGGGTTCCCGTCCCCGGGGTCGCGTGATCGGAGGGGGCTGTGGTGGCATACCGCGTGCATGAGGCGCGCGAGGTGCTCCCGCAGCCCCCTCCGGTCATGCCCCGGGGTTCTGGCCGGGCTCTGCCCGTGACGCGGCGCCGGATGCGGGCCCGGTCCGGACGCCAGGGTGACCGCTTCCTCGATAGGCCCCGTCCCTTATTCAACCGGGGGGTTGACGATGTGGCGGTGCGGGAGTAGCGTCCTCGTTATCAACCATCCGGTTGAGAAAGGAGGATGATGCACGACGACGACCAGCTCTCGAAGGCCTTCGCGGCCCTCGCGGATCCCACCCGCCGCGACCTCATCGCCCGGCTCACGATCGGCGATGCGAGCGTCGGCGAGCTCGCCGCCCCCTACGCCATGTCCCTCCAGGCGGTGAGCAAGCACCTGAGGGTCCTCGAGGACGCCGGGCTCGTCACCCGAGGGCGCGAGGCGCAGCGGCGCCCCGTGCACCTCGAAGCCCGGGCCCTGGGGGAGCTGACCCGCTGGATCGACCAGCATCGCCGCCGCGCCGAGGCACGCATGTCCCGGCTCGAGGACGTGCTCGCCGGCATCGCCGCCGACGAGCGGCACGAGCCCCCCGCCGCCCCGCTCGATCCCGGGCCCGCGGCACCACCACCCCGCACGACCGACCGCTCCACGCCTGAGGAGGCACAGCCATGACCACCACCGATCGCCTGACCACCGCCGTCATCGAAGCCGATCCCGAGGTCCCGATCATCCGCATCACCCGGGACTTCCGCGCCACCCCGGCCCAGGTCCTGCGCGCCCACACCGACCCGGAGCTGTTCGTGCGATGGAACGGCCCCGACTCCCTGACCGCCCGCGTGGACTACTGGGATGCCCGCACCGGCGGCTCCTGGCGATTCGTCCACTCCGACGAGAACGGGGAGTACGCCTTCCACGGCTGCTTCCACGAGGTCGGCGAGGACCGCATCGTCCAGACCTTCACCTGGGAGGGCATGCCCGAGCACGTCTCCCTCGAGACGCTGCGCCTCGAGGACCTCGGCGACGGCTGGACCCGCCTGCACGCCCAGTCCCTCGTCGACTCCTTCGAAGGCCGCAACGGCTGGCTCGAGAGCGGCATGGAGGTCGGCGTGAACGAGGGCTACGCCAAGCTCGACGGCCTCCTGGGCGAGGGCTCCGTCCAGGCCTGAGCGGACTCCGCGCCCACGGGGCGGAGACCGAGGCCCCGCCACGGCGGCCCGGGCGACAGCTCCCCGGAGGGGCGACCCGCCCGGACCGCCGCCGGCGCATGCTCCGGCGGCGTGATCCGCGGTGCCGGAGCCGGCCGCCGTGCTAGGCGACGGCCGTGCCGTCGAGCTCGATCATCTGCCCGGGGACCGCCAGGCGGAGGACCCCGAGCATCGTCGTGGTCGGGGCGACCCCGGCATCCCCGAGCCGCTCGGCGAGCACGCCGTAGTGCGCGAGGAGGGCGTCCACATCCGTGGTGTAGACGCCGAGGCGGACGAGGTTCGCGAGTGACATGCCCGCGTCGGCGAGCACGGCCTCGAGGTTGTCCGCCGCCAGCGCGAGCTGAGCGGCGATGTCGCCGTCGTGCTCGGGCCGTCCGTCCCGGCTCATCGCCGTCTGGCCCGAGATGTAGAGCGTGCGGGTCTCGCCGGAGACGACCTCTCCCTGGTGGAAGCCCATCATCTGCGACCAGGTCACGGGGTTCACTGCGCTGCGTTCCATGGCTGCTCCGTTCCATCATGCCGGGGGCCCGGCGACCGGTCGGTCGCCGTGATCGACCCCCGCTCGTCCAGGCTCGCAAGGAATCACGACACCCTGTGTCGTGATTCCTGGTAGGAACTCGCTGCTGCCGGGCTTCCGCACCGAGCTGACCGGGGTGACGCATGAGGAGGCCCTCGCGCTGCTGGCGGCCGGGTCGAGCCGCGAGACGGAGGCTCTCGGCCTCGGCGCCGCGCGGGGCTCGGCGATGCGCAAGGTCGTCGACGCGCTGCCCGAGGGGCACCGCGGACGCCTCGATGACGGGGCCGCATGGCTCCTGATCGAACCGGAGACGGACCTGCTCTCCCGGCGGCAGGTCGGCGAGGACCTGGTCGAGGGGGTGATGGGCGAGGTCCGTCGCGCGGTGCTCTCCGGTCGCCGGCTCCGCATCCTCTCTGCCGCCCCGGAGGCGGAGCCCCGGTCCCGCATCATCGATCCCATCGGCCTGGTGGCCGTCAGGAGCCGCACGCACCTGCTGGCCATGCGGTCCGGAAAGGACCGCACCTACCGGCTGTCGCGGACCCTCGGTGCCGAGATGCTCTCCGATCCCGCGCAGCGGCCCGCGGAGGTCGATCTCGACCGCATCTGGGCCGAGCGCAGCGCGCGGTTCCTCTCCGAGAGCGCCCTCGCCGTGACCATCCGCGTCAGACGGTCACGCCTCGAGGAGCTGCTGGACCACGCTCGGGCCGTGCGCGCCGAGGAGCCCGGGACCGGGGGCTGGGTCCAGCTCGACCTCGCCTTCGAGGACCTGCGGCACGCGATCTGGGCTATGGCAGCTCGACACGGATGCAGAGGGTCGTGGCCCCCGGGTCCCTGCGCGCGGCCCTGCGGGACCGGGCCGCGCGGCTGGCGGCCCGGTACGAGGAGCCCACCGGGTGCTGAGACCTCCGCACCCGCGGGCGACGGTCGCTCCGGGATCAGGAGTCCTTCGCGGAGGGCTCCTCCGACGGCGCGGCGGCACCCGAGCCCTCGTCGGCATCGCGGGCGTCCCCCGCGTCGTCGTCCGAGCCAGGGTCCGTGCCCGCGGCGTCGTCCTCGCTCTCGTCCGCTTCGGCCTCCTCGTCCGCTCCGGCTTCCTCGGCCGCGGGCGGCAGCTCCTCCCCGGACGCGGCGGCAGTGCCCGCGGCCGCCTCGCGGAGCGTCTCCCGGCGCAGCTTCACCGCGCCCAGCAGACCCAGCCCGATGCCGAGCACGAGCCAGCCCGCCAGCCACGTGAGGTCGCCGCGCGGGTCGATCCAGCCGCCGCCGATCGCGCCGCGGAAGGCGTCGACCGCATGGGTCATCGGCAGGTACGGGTGGATCACCTGGAAGAACTCCGGCAGCGTCTGGACCGGGTAGGTGCCCCCCGCGCCGGAGATCTGCAGGGCGATCAGGACGAGCGCCACGAACTTCCCGACCGGCCCGAAGAGGGCGCCGAATCCGTGGTTGAGAGCCACGAACACGAGCGAGGTCAGGATCGACAGGAGCACGAGCATCGGCACGTCCACCGCCGTGATGCCGACGCCGGCCTGCAGGATCGCGACCGCGATCACCGCCTGGACCGCGCCCAGCAGCAGGGCGGGCACGAGCCCGCCGGCGAGCAGGGAGAGCGGTCCGGCGCCGCGGGCGGCGGCGCGCTCGGAGAACGGCGGCATCATGAGGAAGATCGCCATGCCGCCCACCCACAGGCTGATCGCGAGGAACAGCGGCACGAGGCCCTCGCCGAAGCGGTTCAGCCCGTTGTCCCGCACGAAGTCCATGCTCACGGCCTCGGACGCCGTGCCCGAGAGGTGGGTGCGCTCGCCGTCGGTGTAGGAGGGGACGGAGTCGCGGGCGTCGGTGAGACCGTCGCCCAGCTCCTCGCCGCCGTCCACGAGCTTCCCGGCGCCGTCCTTCAGCTGCCCGGAGCCGTCGACGAGCTGCTCGCCGCCGTCGACGAGCTGCCCGCTGCCGTCCTCGATCTGCTCGGCGCCCCCGACGGACTGGTCCAGCCCGTCGGTCAGGGTGCCGGTGCCGTCGGCGAGGGTGCCGGCGCCGTCGGCCAGCTGGTCCGCTCCCGAGGAGGCGCTGCCGACGCCGTCGGTGTACGTGGTGATGCCGTCCTCGAGGTCCGAGGCGCCGTCGGCGGTGCGCTGCGAGCCGTCGGCGAGGGTCGCCGTGCCGTCGGCGAGCTGGGCCGTGCCGTCGCGCAGCTGGTGCACTCCGTCGGCCCCGTCGCTCAGGGTCCGGTAGGCGCCCGGAAGGGCGACCGCGATCTCGCGGGCCTGGCCGATGAGCTCATCGGCCCTCGTCCCGAGCCCGTCCTGGGCGGTGCTCGCATCGGTCGCGTCCTGCGTCGCGGCGGCGACGCCGTCGGAGAGGGTGCGGGCGTCCGTCGCGAGCTGCTGGACGGGGGCGGCCATCGTGCCGGTCAGGTCGGCGACGTCTTGCGCGCCGGTCTCGAGCGACTCGGCGGTCGGGACCATGCCGGAGGCCGTGTCGTGGATGCCGGTCGCAGAGCCGGCGAGGGCTCCCGAGGACTGGGCGGCCTCGTCGATCCCGTCCGATGCGGTGCGGGCGTCCCCGGCGGTGCCGGAGGCGCTCTCGCGCAGGCCGGAGGAGTCGCCGGCCACGGCCGCCAGGTCCGCGCAGAAGGCCTCCTCGGCCCCGGAGCCGGCGCAGCGGGCGGCGAGGTCCTCGACGGTGCGGGTGTAGTCGTCCACGTCCGCGGAGAGCCCCTCGGCGGAGTCGGCCGCGTCGGAGGCGGGGCCCTGGGCGTCCGTGACCGCGGTGTCGACGGCCGTGGCCTGCTCGGACAGCGGCTGCGATGTCTCCTCCAGCGCGCGGGCGTCGTCGGCGAGGGTGGTCGCGTCCTCGGCCATGGCGGTGGCCCGGTCGTCGATGTCGGTCGCGGTGCCGGCGAGGCCCTCGGCCCCGGTCGCGAGCGTGTCGGCGGCCGTGGCGTGGTCGCCCAGGAGGGTCTCGAGGTCGTCGAGGCGCCGGGACACGTCATCGAGCCCGGTGGTGAGGTCCTGCGAGGCCTGGTCGACGCTCTCCTGGTCGACGCCGAGCTCGTCGAGGCGCTGCTGGGCGCTCGTGACGGCGTCGTCGAGGGTCTGGGTGCCGGAGGCGACCTGGTCGGCGCCCTCCTGGAGGGCGAGGGCGCCGTCGGCGACCTGGCGGGTGCCGTCGGCGAGCTGCGAGCTGCCCGAGCGCAGGGCCGAGCTGTTCGCGTCGAGCAGGCCGAGCCCGTCGGCGAGGCCGCGTGCGCCCTCGCTCAGCTGGTCCGCGCCCTCGCCCAGGGTCACGGAGCCGTCCAGCAGCTGGCGGAGCCCCACCACGAGCGTCCCGGAGCCGTCGTGCAGCTGCACGGCCCCGTCGGTGAGCTGCCTGGAGCCGTCCTCGAGGTCGCCTGCGCCGTCCCGCAGCTGCCCGGAGCCGTCGGTGAGCTGCTCGGCTCCGTCGACGGCGTCGCCCAGGCCGTCATGGAGGGTGGTGAAGCCGACGTACACGTTGTCGAGGTACTCCTCCAGGACGCTCGCCCGCAGCGCCTCGGTGATCGCGGTGCCCACGGACTTGGTGAAGTTTCCGGAGACGTAGTTGACCGTGTCGTTCGTGCGCACCGTGATCACGGCCCCCTTCGCCGCGCCCGGGTCCTCGCCGCCCAGCGAGCCCACGTTCGCGGAGAAGTCCTCGGGGATCTCGACGAGCGCCCCGTAGGTGCCGTCGGCGAGACCGGCCTCGGCATCGGCGCGATCGACCTCGACGAAGCGGTAGACCGTGGACTTGTCCATGTCCAGGAGGGTCTCGGTGAAATCCGCGCCGACGTCGAGATGGCGCGCCTCCCCGTCGGGGGCGGTGACGTCGGCGCCGGTGTCCTCGTTGACGACGGCGGCGGTCATCCGGTTCAGATTGCCGCTGGGGTCGTCGAAGGACCAGGTCATGTTCCCCGAGTAGACGATGGGGACCACGGCGAGGCCGGTGACGAACAGGGCGGCGATCGGCTTCTTCCACTCTGCGGGGATCAGGGCGAGGAGCCGGGCGAGGAAGGAGGGGGCGGGATGCTTCGTGGGGTGCACGCCAACACGATACATTTGTGTATCGAGTTGAGTAAAGGCTCCGTGGCGGTGATCCGGACGACCGTCGCGGCAGCCCGCGCCGACGAGCGGACCGCCCCCGGGGCGGTCCCCGGCGGCTCCGAGGGAGCGAACGATACCCTGGACCGGTCTGCTCCCGCGCGGCCGATGGTCCCGCGGCGAGCTTCCCCATCCCGAAAGGTTCCGCCGCATGGGCGAGATAAGTCTGACCTTCGAGATCGTCGCGCTGGTCGTGCTGACGGCGATCCTCATCCTGGACCTGCTGCTGGTCCTCAAACGCCCCCACGAGCCCTCCATGAAGGAGGCCTCGCTCTGGATCGCCTTCTACGTGTCGCTCGCCCTGATCTTCGCGGTCATCCTCGCGATCGTCTCGAACGACGGCGCGCACACGGCCACCCGCTTCCTCACCGGCTGGCTGCTCGAGTACTCCCTCAGCGTCGACAACCTGTTCGTGTTCATCGTGATCATGGGCAAGTTCGCGGTGCCGCGGAAGTACCAGCAGGAAGTGCTGATGGTGGGCATCATCATCGCCCTCATCGCCCGGGCGATCTTCATCCTCGCCGGCTCGGTGATCATCGAGCAGTTCGCCGGAGTCTTCTACATCTTCGGCATCTTCCTCCTGTACACGGCATGGAAGCAGACCAAGGAGGAGGACGACGACGAGGGCGACTCCTTCATCATGCGCGCCGTCCGCAAGGTCCTCCCGGTGCACGACGAGTACGACGGCAACAAGCTGCGCACCGTGGTGGGAGGGCGGAAGCTCTTCACCCCGATGCTGCTCGTGTTCGTGACGATCGGCCTGACCGACGTGATGTTCGCGCTCGACTCGATCCCCGCGATCTTCGCGATCACCACGAACCCGTTCATCGTCTTCACCGCGAACCTGTTCGCCCTCATGGGCCTGCGGCAGCTGTACTTCCTGCTGGGCGGGCTCATGGACCGTCTCAAGTACCTGCACTACGGCATCGCCGCGATCCTCGGGTTCATCGGCGTGAAGCTCATCATCCACGCGATCCACGAGGCCCCGCTCGAGTGGATCCCCGGCTTCCACTACCTCGAGGCGATCCCCGAGGTGCCGATCTGGCTCTCGCTCACCGTCATCCTCGTCTCGATGGGAGCGGCGACCATCGTCTCGCTCGTCTCCTCCGCGCGCGATCGCACGGTCGAGGAGCATCCCGGGCAGTGACCCCGGGGCGCCCCGCGCCCGCACCGCACCGGACCCCTGTCGGCGCCGCGGCCGGCAGGGGTCCGATGCTCCCCGGCGCCGCTCCCCGCGGAACGGTCGACGAGCCGCGGCAGGCCCTCGCGGGAGCGTGGCGCCCGGGCTGCTCAGCCCGGCAGCTCCACCACCCACGGCGCGTCCGGCGGAGCCGCCGGGTCCCAGCGCGCGAGGACATCGGCCGCGCTCGTGCACCCCGGCAGCCCCAGGGAATCGCCGATGCGGCCCATCACCTGCGCGGCGCTCTCGCCGAGCTCCAGACGATCCCGCAGCGTCACGGCGCCGTCACGCTTGGCCAGCCGCGCCCCGTCGCGGTTCACGGCCAGCGGCACATGCGCGTACTCCGGGACGGGCAGCCCCAGCAGCCGCGCCAGATGCGCCTGACGCGGCGCGGAGGTCAGCAGGTCGTCGCCCCGCACCACCTGGTCCACGCCTGCGGCCGCATCGTCGACGACCACGGCGAGGTTGTAGGCGACCACCCCGTCGCCGCGGCGCAGCACGAGGTCGTCGACAGCGGCCGTGACGGTCCCCGCGAACATGTCGTGGACGCTCGCCCGGTCGACGCCGGCGCGCAGCCGCAGCGCCGGGGCGCGACGCAGCTGCGCCATCCGGGCCCGGCCCGCCTCCTGCGCGCCGGGATCCAGATCCCGGCAGGTCCCCGGGTAGGCGCCGGGCGGGGCATGCGGCGCGGAGGGCGCCTCGAGGATCTCGCGTCGCGTGCAGAAGCACTCGTAGACCAGGCCCGCCTCCTGCAGGTCCGCGATCGCCGCCGCGTGGGCGCCGCCCCGCTCCGACTGCCGCACGACGGGCCCGTCCCAGTCGATGCCGAGGGCGGCGAGGTCCTCGAGCTGCCGCTGCTCCGCACCCGCTCGCACCCGGTCCAGGTCCTCGACCCGCAGATGGAAGGCGCGGCCGCTGCGGCGGGCCAGCACCCAGGCGAGCACGGCGGTGCGCAGATTCCCCAGGTGCAGGTCGCCGCTGGGAGAGGGGGCGTAGCGTCCCGCCCCGGTCACGCGAGCGCCTCGTCGCTGCGATGCCCGCGCGCGGGATGGGTGATCATGCTCGTCCTCTCGTCCGGGGCGCTCGATGGGGTGGGCCTCCTGCAGTGTAGGCAGGGGTGCGGCCGCGCCGGGGCGGAGGCGTCGATGCGGCTCGCGGGTGTGCGCGCGACTACTCTCGTCCCATGCATCAGCACCAGGAGGGCCCTGCCCCCGCGGAGGATCGCCGCTCCGCAGCCCATGACGCCGCCGTCCCCGCCGCGGACCCCGCCCAGCACTGGGAGGAGCACTACGCGGGAACGGGGCCCGTCTGGTCCGGCGAGGTCAACGCGAGCCTCGCCGCGGTCCTCGCGGACCTGGTCCCGGCCGCGCCGGCGGATGGCGCCGCCCCGCGCGCCCTCGACCTCGGCTGCGGGGAGGGCGCCGATGCGATCTGGCTCGCCCGCGCCGGCTGGGTGACCACGGGAGTGGACATCTCGCCGACGGCGATCGCCCGCGCCCGCCAGGCCGCCGCGGCCGCGGACGTCGACCCGTCCCGGCTGCTCCTGCTGTCCGCGGACCTGTCCGACGAAGCGGCCGATGCCACCCTCGGCGGTCCCTTCGACCTGGTCACGGCCGCGTTCTTCCATGCGAGCGTCGCGCTTCCGCGTCGGGGGATCCTGCGTCGCGCCGCCGCGCTCCTGGCTCCCGGCGGCCGCCTGCTGGTGCTCTCCCACGCCGCGCTCCCGCCCTGGGCCGCGGCCGATCCGTCCGCGCACGATCACGAGCACGACACCGCGCACGGCGACGGCTCTCCCGGCATGAGCATGCGCAGCCCCCAGGAGGATCTGGAGGATCTCGCCCTGCCGGCCGAGGACTTCGAGGTCGAACGGGTCGAGGTCCTCCGGCGCGCGGCGACCGCTCCCGACGGGACCCCCGCCGAGCTCGAGGACGGCATCCTGCTGCTGCGTCGTCGCTGAGCGCCACGTCGGGCCCGGGCGCCATGCAGCCCGGGACCGAGGAGGGGGTCCTCGGATCCCGGGCTGCGTGTCATCGGCCGTGGGCGGCGCTGATCAGGCGGTGCCTGCCGCCCGGCCGGTCAGGCGTCGCCGCGATGGTTCCCGCGCTTGCCCTCGGCCGCGTCCTTGAGGGACTCGGCGACGTCGCCGGCCTCGGCGGAGCCGACGGAGTCGGAGACCGCGGAGGAGTCGGAGTCCGTCGAGCCGGAGGCCGGGTAGTGGGCGCGGGCGAAGTCCGCCGGCGGGGCCCAGGGGTCCTCGACGGGACGGGTCTTCTTCCAGGCCACGTAGCCCGCTGCGGCGCCGACCGCGGCCAGGCCCAGGACCAGCAGCACCTTGCCGGCGCGGCCCTTCTTCTTGGGCGCGGGTGCGGCGAGGGCCGCGGCGCGGATGTCGCCCTGGCCCTTGTCGAACTCCTTGCGGGCGGCGTCCACCGCGGCCCCGACGGCCGCGCTCACCACGGTGTTCGTGGTGGCGGCGGTGCGCTTGGCGCGAGGAAGGTAGTCGTCCTTCACGTCATGGCGGAGCTTGTCCGCGGTGGGCCCCAGCTTGTCCGCGAAGGCCGACAGCTTCTCGCTCTGCGTGCGGATGCTGTCCTCCACGAGGGGGCGGTACTGATCCACGAGCTCGCCGGCCTTGTCGCGGGCCTCACGGGCGCCCTCGCTCACGACGGGGCCGACGTTCGCGGCGAGCTTGGACAGCTCCGCGATCGCCTTGTCCGCGGCCTTCTCCGAGGTGGTGGCGACCTCGGTGGCAGTCTCCTGAGCCTTCTTGGCAGCGCGCTTGGACGTCTTCAGCGCCATGGCTTCCCCTTTCGGTCGATTCCGCCGGCCTTGCCGACGCGGGTCCAGGAAGCGGCACGCCGGACTGCGGCACGCTTCGATGGCGCCCACTCTATCGTGACGTGGGGCACGGACATCCAGGCTTCTCCCCGCCTGCCGCAGGCCGCCCGCGTCCCGGTTCCGTCGGCTCTGCGACCATGTGCCCGAGGATGTGTCCCCTCCCGGCGCGTGTGCGAGGATGACCGCATGTTCGCAACCCTGCACACCAACCATGGGGACATCCGCCTGGAGCTGTTCCCGAACCACGCCCCCAAGACCGTCGAGAACTTCGTGGGCCTCGCCGAGGGCACGCGCGAGTTCACCGACGTCGAGTCCGGCGAGAAGGTGACGCGCCCCTTCTACGACGGCGTCATCTTCCACCGCGTGATCGACGGCTTCATGATCCAGGGCGGTGACCCCCAGGGCACCGGCACCGGCGGCCCCGGCTACACCTTCGACGACGAGATCTCGGAGAAGAACTTCAACGAGCCCTACAAGCTCGCCATGGCCAACGCCGGCAAGCGCATGAACGCGCTGACCGGCCGCCCCGCCGGCACCAACGGCTCGCAGTTCTTCATCACCGTGGCCCCCACCCAGTACCTGCACGGCAAGCACACCGTGTTCGGCGAGGTCGCGGACGAGGAGTCGAAGAAGGTCGTCGACGCCATCGCCACGACCGCGACCGACATGCGGGACCGTCCCCTCGAGGAGGTCGTGATCACCTCGGTGACCGTCGAGAGGTGACCACGGCGCCTCCGGGCGCATCCATCCCGCGGCGCCCCTGCCATCCGGCAGGGGCGCCGCTCGCATGCGGGACCGTCCGGGGACGCCTCGCCCGATGCTCTGGTGAGGCCGACGTCCCAGAGCGCGAAGACCACGAAGCCGGCCGAGAGCGCGAGGGCGGCGGAGGCGGTGTTGTCGCTCCGGCAGCGGTACTGCGGTTCTGCGCCGCGCGCGAGCGCATCGGCGCAGAGCGACCGCACCGTCGCCCGGGCCAGCCCGCGGCCGCGGAGGTGAGCGTGAGCCGGCAGCGTCCGTCCACGGGCTCGAGGATCTCGATCTCCTGGCCGGCCGGGAGCGTCTCGTCGAGCACCACCTCGATGTCCTGCACCCGGTCGGAGACGGGGGATCCCGGCTCGGTCGGGGCGGCGCCGGGCGGGACGCAGGAGGCGGTGCGCCATTGCGCGGCGACGGTCGGGGCGAGGTCGGGAGGGGGCACCGGAGCTCCTGGCGGTCGGATGGGGGCCGCCGTCGAGCATCCCGCCGCCCGCCGCCGCTGCCCAGCGGTTTTCCCCTGGGCCGAGCCGTCTCGTCGCGCCCGGGCCCGGGCGCGCACACGCAGGCCAGGATGTTCGTGTAGGAATGAGCGCATGAACCGTCCCAGCTACGGCTACAGCGCCGCAGAATCCGAGGGGGCGGGGGAGCAGCCCGTCTGCCCCCGCCACCCCGACCAGGTGACCTACGTGCGCTGCCAGCGCTGCGACCGACCCGTGTGCGGGCAGTGCCAGCGCCCCGCGGCCGTGGGCGTGCTGTGCGTGGACTGCGAGCATCAGCTGCGTCAGCAGCAGCGCAGCGCCCAGCCGCGCACCGCGATGGGTGCGCCGGCGCGGAGCGCGACCCCCTACGTCACCTACGTCATGATGGGGCTGTGCGGCCTGGGCTTCCTGCTCCAGCAGGTCGACGCCGGCCTCGTGTACCAGTTCCTGGTCTACGGCCCCGTCGTCTCCCTCTCCCAGCCGTGGACCTTCCTGACCAGCGGCTTCCTGCATGGCGGGATCATGCACATCGCCCTGAACATGTGGGCGCTGTGGGCCGTGGGCCAGTACCTCGAACGGACCATGGGGCACTGGCGCTATGCGGGCGTCTACCTCGTCTCCGTCATCGCGGGGCATACGGCGGTCCTGCTGTTCGCGGATCCGATCTCGCTCGCGTGGACGACCGGCACCGTCGGGGCGAGCGGCGGCATCTTCGGGCTCTTCGGCAGCCTCTTCGTGGTCAACCGGCGGATGGGTGCGCAGGCCACCCAGGTCCTCATCCTGATCGGCCTGAACCTGGTCATCACCGTCACCGTGCCCGGCATCTCCTGGCAGGGGCACCTGGGCGGGCTCGTGGTCGGCACCGCGATGACCGCGGCCATGTTCGCGCTGCGCCCCAGGGCCACGCCGGGTGCGGACCGCATCGCCCTCGCCCGGCGCGCATCGCTCATCCACGTCGGCGTGATCGGGGGCGGGCTGCTGCTGTGCCTGCTGGTCATCGCGGCCAAGGCGGCGAGCGTCCCGGCCGGGTATCTGCCGCTGCCCTTCGCCTGATGTCGCCTGATGTCCGGATCGCTCCGCCGGACGTCGGAGGGACACGGACGGCCCCAGATAGTTAATCTCTATTATTAACGGTGTACTGTGGTCTCGACGCCCCGCGCCGGACCGGCGGCGGGGTCCGCCTCGACGCTAGGAGATGCCGTCCGTGAACGAGCCCACACTCATGATCCTCGGCGCGACCGGGGATGTGACCTCGCGCCTGCTGCTGCCGGGTATCGGGATGGTGCTGCAGGAGCATCCGGATCGGTCCGTGCGCGTGATCGGCGTCGGACGTCGCCCCTGGCCGCGCGCGGAGTTCGCGGCCATGGTGGAGCGGACGGTCGGAGCCGGGGGAGCAGACCCCGCCGTCGCCGCGCAGATCGCGCAGAAGGCCGACTACCGTCAGATCGACATGCGCGAACCCGAGGACCTCGCCCGCCTGCTCGCCGAGCATGAGGACGCCGCCCGCCTGTACCTCTATTTCGCGCTGCCGCCCCAGACATCGGCGGGCGTCTGCGCGACCCTGCGCGAGGTCCGCCTCTCCGCCGCCGTGCACCTCGCGCTCGAGAAGCCCTTCGGGACGGACCTCGCGAGCGCGCAGGCGCTCAACCAGCTGGTCGGCGAGCTCGCCCCCGCCGACCGCGTCCACCGGATCGACCACTTCCTGGGGATGAGGATCGTCCGCGGCCTCGCGGGCTCGGAGATCACCCGGCTGCTCGCGGAGGCGGAGGCCGCCGCCGATCCCCTGGCCGAGGTCGAGATCTGCTTCGACGAGCTGATCGCCCTCGAGGGCCGCGCCGGGTACTACGATCATGCCGGGGCGATGGTCGACATGATCCAGTCCCATCTGCTGCTGACGCTCGCCGAGCTGGTCGGCACCGCGCTGGGGCAGGTCGCGGGACCGGACGTGCATGCGCGGCGCGCCGCAGTGCTGCGGGCGACCCGCCTGCGGGACGGGGCCGATGCCGTGCGTCGAGCCCGGTACACGGCCGGCTCCGTCCAGGGGCGCGAGGTGCCCTCCTACGTGGACGAGGACGGCGTCGATCCAGCGCGAGGCACCGAGACCCTCGCCCAGGTCACCGTCGAGGTCGACCTGCCGGGCTGGCAGGGGGTCCCGATCGCGCTGCGCTCGGGCAAGGCGCTGGGCCGACCGGCGCAGCACATCGCGCTGCGCACGCGCAGCGGGCGGCAGGCCGTCGTGCCGTTCGTGACCGCGGATCCCGAGGGCGCTCACATCGACGCCTACGGCGCGGTGGCGGACAGCCTCCTGTTCGGCGATGCGAGCCTCGCCGTCATGGGGGAGGTGCCGGAGCAGGGCTGGCGCATCGCCGGGGAGGTCCTCGAGAGGTGGGCTGCCGGGGGCGTGCCGATGTCCGAGTACCGGGCCGGGGCCGACGTGCCGGAGCAGTGGCGTCCGATGTCCGTCTGACGCGGGTGCGGGAGCGAATGACACGCATGTGATCATCCCCAGATGTGGATGGCGTTGGGGATAACCGGCGGATCCCTGGGGAAAGATCCCCGAGACGGTGGACAGGACGGGCCGCGTTGGGGACGAGGCGCGGCCGATGCCGCCGCGTCCCGCCTCGGTCTCCCGTGCCCCGCCGGATCCGGCGCGCGGGTGCCGCATCGCTGTGACGACGAGGTCGTGACCTGCTCGTCATCGCGCCGTGATCGTTCCGTGACACCATCGCGCCCCGCACGAACCGCGCGCACCTGCGGAAGCACATCGGTGTCATTCGTCCCCAGGTGTGGACATCGATGTGGATAACTGTGGGCGGTGTGCCTGGCCGATGGTGGACAGCGGTGTGGATCGGCGGCGGGGACGACGACGGCAGCGGGCCGTCCACCGTCGCAGGGAGACGATCCCCGGTCGCTGTCAGGATTCGGCGCCGCCGCTGACCCGCACGTCGTCCCGGGTCCGCAGCGCCGCCCACAGCATCTCCACGAGCACGCGCGCCGTCTCCGCCACCGGCAGATCCGCCGTCGCGGGAACGTGCACGAAGCCGCCGCGGGTCCCCGCGAGCTCCGGCTCCGTCGCGAGCGCGTGCTGGAGCCGGTAGAACACGTCGTTGCACACGAAGGTCCCCGCGGTCTGCGACACGGCGGCGAGCGACGGGGACGCGGCCACCATGGTCTTGATCGGCAGGGTCGAGAAGTAGCCGACCGGTCCGCCCGGCACACAGGGCTCGTCCACCGGCGACGCGCCGGCGTTGTCGGGGATCCGGGCGTCCTGCACGTTCACCGCCGTGCGCTCCGGCGTCACCCGCAGCCGCCCCGCGGCGAGCCCCGTCGCGACCACCAGCGAGGGGTGCAGGGCGCGGGCCTCTGCGAGCAGCGCATCGGCCCCGCGGCCGAACTCCACCGGCAGCAGCAGATCCGCGACCCGCACCCCCGCCTCGCGCAGGAACGGCAGCGCGCGCCGCACCGCTTCCCACGACTCGTTCGTCGCCGCCCCGTCGAAGGGCTCGAAACCGCTCAGCAGCACATCGATCGCCATCGTGCCAGCGTAGCGGCGGCCCTGCGACGGCCCCGGGCCCGGGGTGGAGGCGGCGGTGGCGGCAGCGGACCTCGAGGCCCCTCCCGCCGAGAACCCGCTGGCAGGGGCCGCAGTGCTCGGCTACCCTCTGTCCATGTCGAATCCGCTCGCGCCCCTCTTCCCGCCCTTCGGCCTCACCCTGCGCGCGGGCGACCTGACCCTGAGGCTCCTGCGCGACGAGGACCTGCCGGAGTACGCGGAGCTCCTGACGCGGCCGATCTTCCCGGACGAGGACGCCGACCACGTCTTCCCCTGGTACCTGGGCGACCCGGAGGCACGGGTGCGCAATGCGCTCATGTTCCAGTGGACCAAGCGGGCGGAGGTCGCCCCGGAGCGCTGGAACCTCACCCTCGGGATCTGGGCGCAGGGCGGGCTGATCGGCTCCCAGGACGTGAACGCGACGGACTTCCCGCGACGGAGGGTGGTCTCCTCCGGATCGTGGCTCACGCTCGACGCGCACGGCCGCGGCTACGGGAAGCTCATGCGGCAGATGATCCTGGTCCTCGCCTTCGACCATCTGGGCGCGCTGCGCGCGGAGTCCGCGGCCGTCCTCGGCAACGCCCCGTCCTTCGGGGTCTCCCGCGCCTGCGGCTACGAGGCCGATGGCACGGAGGTCGTGATCGAGCGGGATCGCCGCCTCGTGCACCAGCGCTTCTCCGTCACCCCGCAGACCGTGGTGCGGCCCGCCGTGCCGGTCGAGGTCGAGGGCCTCTCGCCGGAGCTGCGGGCGATGCTCGGCGCTCCGGAGCCCGCCCTCTGACCCGGACGCCCGCGGCCGTGCCGGATCATGACGACCGGGAGCCGCGGACCTGCGCGCCGCTCCCCGGGGACGGGGCGGATGACGGGTTCACATCCCGTCGATCACCGGTGCGAGCGCGAGCGCGATCCGGCCGGTGCCGTCCATGCCGCCCGCCTCCTGCACGCACCGGGCGAAGAGCCAGGTCAGCGTCCGCTGCGGATCGAGGTCGGCGAGCGCCGCGATGCGCTGCACCGGGCCGACGGGATCCTCGAGCAGCCGCTCGGGGTGGTTCAGAAGATGCTGGAGCACGTCGTAGTGGGGATCGCCGACGTAGGGCTTGGGGTCGATGAGCGCCCAGTCGGAGAGGTCCGCGCCCGGCCGCTGGCGCCGCGACAGCACGTTGTGGTGATGCAGATCCGTGGCGAGCAGGACGGGTTCGCCGTCCCAGTCGCGGGGCAGGGAGCGGAACAGGGACAGGCCGTGGTCGACGACCGCGGCGGGCAGGACGGCACGGGCGCGTTCCTCGGCCTCGTCCGCCCACCAGGCGCACATGTCCGCGAGCGGCCGGAACCCGGAGCCCGCCGGGGGAGCGATCCGCAGGCGCCGCAGCAGCGCGGCGATCACCACGTCGCAGGCGGCGGGATTGGGCAGCTCCTCATGCAGCGTGCGCCCGGGGCGTACCCGTTCCATGAGCAGGGCGGAGCAGTCCCCGCGCCGTTCGTGCCGGGCCAGGGGCACCGCCCCCTGGCCCTGCCAGGCGGCGAGCCCGGCGGCCTCGTCGCGAGCCTCGTCATGCGCCCATCCCACCTTGAGCAGCAGGTCCGCTCCGGAGGGGTCTCGGACCTCGGCGACCCAGGCGGAGCTCCCGCCCGGTTCGAGGACCGCCCCGATCTCGAGGGACCACTGCGCGGCGAGCCGGTCCACCTGCTCGGGCAGCGATCCGGCCCAGGCCAGGAACCCGGCATCCCCGCGGTCGGCCGGGCCCGCCGCCTGCGCGGCATGACGCGCGAGGGCCTCCGCGCGGTGCCGGGCGAGGTCGCGGGGGAGGGGGCGGCCGGCGACGAGGAGCTCCGATGCAGACGTCATCCCTCCACGGTACGGGGTCTTCGTACACTGGCGGGATGAGCCGCAGCCGCCCCACCCAGCTGGACGTCGCCCGGCGGGCCGGCGTCTCGCGGGCGCTCGTCTCCCTCGTGGTGCAGGGCAGCAGCAGGGTCAGCCCGCAGCGGCGGGAAGCCGTGCAGCAGGCCATCGAGGAGCTCGGCTACCGGCCGCAGGAGATCGCGGCGCACCTCGCCGCCCGGCGCACCGACACGATCGGCGTGGTCCTTCCCGATCTGCGCAATCCCTTCTACGGAGAGCTGGCCGAGGCGATCCTCGAGGTCGCGCGCGAGGCCGGGCGGCGGGTGCTCATCGCCGTCGGCTTCGGGGACGCGGTCACCGACGCCCGCAGCCACCCCGGAGGCACCGCCTTCGCGGAGGCCTTCGCCCGCGGGGTCGCGGCGGAGCAGGACGCGGCCGGGGGCTTCCTCGCGGGTCGTGCGGACTCCCTGGTGCTGGTGAGCCCGCGCTCCGGCGATGCGGAGATCGCGAAGCTCGCCCGCAGCGCTCCCGTGAGCGTGATCGGCCGCGAGGTCGCCCTGCCGGGCATCGGCAGCGTGCGCACCGACGAGGCGGCCGGCGGGGAGCTCGCGGTCGCGCATCTCCTCTCCCGCGGCGGCACGCGCCTGGCGCACCTCGGCCCGACCGGGAGCCCCTACGCCGATGTCGCGGCGCGCGAGCGGCAGGAGGCCTTCCTCGCGAGCGCGGAGCGCCGCGGGGTCCCGGCCCGGCCCGTGCTGCTGACCGATGCGGCCGGGCCGGAGCAGATCGAGGGCATGGTCGAGGAGCTCGTCGCGGACGGCGTCGACGCGATCGGGGTGCACAACGACCGTCTCGCGATCGGCCTGCTCACGACGGTGCCGCGGCGTCGCTTCACCGCGATCGTGGGCTATGACGACATCCCCGCGGCGGGGCAGCCGATCATCGGTCTCAGCACGATCGACCAGCTGCCCCGGGAGCTGGCCCGGCACGCGCTCGAGCAGCTCGCGGCCGATGCCCCCGGCCACGTCCGTCTCGCCCCGCAGCTGCGGGCCCGCGCGACCTGAGCTCAGCGCGGGACGCGGATCCGCTGCGCGGGGACGAGGAAGTCCGCGGTCGGGACCTGCAGCTGGCCCGTGACCCGCAGCGCGACCGGGCGCAGCGACCCGTCCCGATGCTCGAGGCGCAGCAGCGCCGGCTCCGCCCAGGAGCCGTAGCCGGAATCGCCCCAGGTGGGAAGCTCGAGCGTGACCGCGTCCTCCTCGTCCCGGGCGGTGCCGACGGCGAGCTCGAGAGCGGACTCGGAGGGGTCCAGGTCCTCATCGGCCAGGAGGAACAGGCGTCCGCCCAGCACCGCGAGGCGGCTGCGCGCCCCGAGGGAGTCGTAGCTGCCGGCGACGAGGGCGGCGACCTCCGCGGCGGTGCGCTCGGTGCCCGCGATGAGCACGGGCGCCTGCTCTGCGAGGGGCTGCGGGCGGGGCCGTCCGTTCGAGGCGCCGCCGAGCGCTCCCGCTTCCTCGTAGGTCGCGGCCTTCCCCGCCGGGGACCCGCTCGCCAGCGACAGCAGCCCCAGCAGCCCGGCCGCGATGTCGGAGGTGGGCGCGTCGTAGGAGGTGCCGAGCACGGAGACGGCGAGGCGTGCGGCGGGCACCACCCAGGTGCGGGTCAGGCCCGTCGGGAACCCGCCCGAATGCCCGATCGCCGCGAAGCCGTGGAGGTTCGCCTCCTGCAGGCCCAGGCCGTATCCGGTGCCCTCGGCGAGGGTCCACACGCGGCGGCGCATCTGCCGCAGCGAGGCGGGGTCGAGCAGGGCGTCGTCGGCGAGGACCTTCCCGGCGAAGGTCGCGATGGGGCCGGCGCTCGCCCAGAAGCCGGTCGCCGCGGCGAGCGCGTGCGTGGGGATCTGCTCGACCGTGCGCCGCGCACCGTGCAGGCGGGTGCTGTGGCCGAGCGCGAAGCCGTGCGGGTCCTCGGGGCCGGTCGCGTCGTCAGGCAGGTCGGGGCCGATGCCCTCCGCCCCGACCGGGTCCAGGACCAGCTCGTGGACGGCGTCGGCGAATCCGGCTCCGGTCACGCTCTCGATGACCAGGCCCAGCAGGCCGTAGCCGATGTTGGAGTACTGCAGGTGCAGGCCCGGTTCGGCGACGACGGCGCTGGTCCGGGCGATCTCGATCAGCTGTTCCCGGTCGGGGAAGGGGAAGCGCAGCGCCCACCAGCCGGAATCGGAGGAGTCCCGGGTCAGGCCCGCGGAGTGGGAGAGCAGGTCGCGCAGGGTGCGGTTGGCGACGGGAGAGTCCGCGAGCTCGCCGACGTGGGTGCCCAGCGTGTCGTCGAGCCGCAGGCGGTCCTGCTCGGCCAGGCGCAGGACCGCGAGGGCGCAGAACATCTTCGAGTGCGAGGCGATCCGCAGCCTGTGCGTGGTCAGCAGCGCGGTCCCCGCGGACTCATCGGCCGTGCCGGCGGCGACCTCCGCCACGAGCGCGCCCTCGTGCCAGATCGCGGCCTGCACGCCCGTCAGCCCGCGGGAGGCGATGAGAGTCTCCAGCCAGTGCGGCAGGATCGCGGCGACGGAGGCGACGGCCTCCCGGTCGATCGGGGCGATGGTGGGACGGGGATCGGCGGGCACGGGGCGGCTCCTTCGCATCGGGGACGCCTCGATCCTAGGGGGCCGTGGACGGGCGGACGTCCGCGATGACCCGCTCGGACGCGGGTCCCGGGGCGGGCGGGAGGAGGATTCCTGGTCCGGCATCTCCTCCTCGAGCCACGGGCTGAGACGGTGTCGCCGGATGCCATCGGGCGACGGACCCATCGTCCCGCCGTCGCTGCCCGTGGTCGGAGGTGCCGAGATGGGGAGGTGCTCCAGGAAGACGTGTACGTGATGTACGCGTTCTCAGGAAGCACCCCGCCCCTCGCCGAGGGAGCCCGCGGTGCATGCACGGGACCGCAGGGGTCCAGCCGCACGTGCCCGCGAGCCCTCCGGTGCCCGCCTGCTCCTGGTGCGCGCTCAGAACGCGCTCGTGGTCCCCTCGATCTCGGGAACCTCCACCCAGCTGCGCGACGCGGCCGAGCGGACGATCGCCTCGGACACCTCGGCGGCCGCGAGACCGTCGGAGGCGTTCGGAGCGCTCTGCGAGGCCGTCGTGGCATCGGCCAGGAACTGCGCGGCCTCGATGGTCTTGAGGTCGTCGAAGCTCATGGGGATGCCGGGCCCGGGCTGGAAACGGGCGTAGTCCCCGTGGCCTGCGCCCGCGAGCACCGTGGTGTAGCCGTGCTCGGTGCCGCCGTCCCCGAGCATCACCTCGAACTCGTTCATGCGGGTGAAGGACCAGCGGGCGGAGCCGTCCGTCCCGAACACCTCGATCGCGTAGTCGCTGCGATGGCCGCGGGCGACGCGCGAGGACTCGAGCGTGGCATGCGCCCCGCCGGACAGCGTGGCGAGCGCGGCGACCCAGTCCTCGTTGCCGACCGGCCCGGTCTGCGACCCCACCTCGAAGCCGCCGTGACCCACCCCGACCTTCGTGGGGATGGGCCGCCGCGGGATGAACACGTCGGTGCGGGCGCTGACCTCCGCGATCCGCTGCCCCGTCACGTACGCGACGAGGTCCGCCCCGTGGGAGAGCAGGTCGCCGATCACGCCGCTGCCCGCCTTCTCGCGGTCGTACCGCCAGGTCAGCGGCCCTCGGGGCGAGGAGGCGTAGTCCGCGATCAGCCAGCAGCGCACGTTCGTGACCCGTCCCAGCCGTCCGGCGGCGACCAGGGCCCGCAGATGCTCGACCGCCGGGGCATGGCGGTAGTTGAAGCCCACCGCCGTCGCGATCCCCGCCGCCCGGGCCGCGTCCCGGATCTCGCGGGACTGCGCTGCGCAGACCCCCATCGGCTTCTCGATCCAGAACGGCTTCCCGGCCGCGGCCGCGGCGAGCGCGAAGTCCCGGTGCAGGAAGTTCGGGGAGCAGAGGGACACCACCTCGACCTCCGGATCCGCGAGGACCTCCTCGATGCTCCCGACCGCCCGCTCGAAACCGAACTCCTCCCGCGCCGCCCGCTGGTTCTCGGGCACCGGATCCGCAGCGACCGCCAGGCGGGGCCGCAGCCCCAGCTCCGGGAAGCGCGCCGGGATCCGGCGGTAGGACTCCGCGTGCAGACGCCCCATCCACCCCAGGCTCACCAGGCCGACCCCGATCTCCCGCATCAGCTCACTCCCCGCCCAGCTCGGCGATGATCCGCTCGCGCATGCGCCGATGGATCGCATCGGCCTGCTCCTCCCAGCCGAACACGCACACCGAGACGGGGCCGTCGTAGGCCCGCTCCCGCAGATAGGCGAAGGCACGGTCCCAGTCGATCTCGCCGTTGCCGATCTCGTTGTGCTGGTGCACGCGCGCGTCGACCCCGGGCGGGTTCACGATGTAGCGGTTGCCGACGTTCGCGGTGTGGTCGAAGACATCGGCCACATGGAGGTGGCGCAGGCGATCGCCGGCGTAGTCCATCATCTCGCCGACGTCCCGGGCTCCGCGTCCCAGGTGGAAGGCGTGCGGGAAGCAGAACTCGTAGTTCAGCCAGTCGCGGTCCACGCCGCGGATGATCTGCACGGCGCGGTCGTTGTCCTCGACGAAGTCGTAGGGGTGCGCCTCGATCGTGCACTCCAGGCCGTACTTCTCGAAGTGGGGGATCAGCTCCTCGATCGAGCGGTAGAACTGGTGCTCGCTCTGCCGGGGCCGGGTCGGATCGCCCGAGAACTCGGTCGCGATCAGCGGCACCTCGAGGGCGTCGGCGATCTCCAGCAGACGACGCCAGTTGCGCACCTGTGCCTGCCGCTCCTGCTCATCGGGACTGGCCCAGTCGAAGACGGGGTTGAAGGACCAGATCTTCACCCCCGTCTCCGCCATCGCCGCCTTCACCTCCGCGATCTGGTGCCGGTCGACCTTGGGGTAGTGGTGCCATTCGTGGAAGTCCGCGCGGGGGGACAGCTCGAGGTAGCGGTAGCCCAGCTCCGCGGCCTTGCGCACCTCGCCGGCGACCGAGAGATGCGGGTGGTACATGCTCGGATCCAGCAGGACCTTCACCATCGGGGTCTCCTTGCAGATCAGCGCAGGCCCAGGCCGCAGTCGGCCAGGAACTCGCGGGTCGCGATCGCATTGGGCAGCGGGAGCTCCGGATCGCAGGGATACAGGTCCTGCTCGCAGATGACGTACAGCTCCTTGTCCATCGCCGCGAGCTTGGCCACCAGATCGCGCATGTCCGGCAGCCCGGCGGGCGGGCGCACCGAGGCGCCCTTGGCGACGGCCTCCCCGAAGGGCCAGTCCTTCTCGTGAGCCTCGCGGGTGATGTCCGGGTCGAAGGCCTTGATGTGCACGTATCCGATCCGCTCGGGATACTCGTCGATCATCTGCAGCGGGTCGCCGCCGCCGTAGACGATGTGCCCCGTGTCCAGGCAGAACGACACGAGCTCCGGATCGGTCGCCTCGAAGACACGGGCGATCTCCTCCGGGGTCTCGATGTGGCTGTCCCCGTGCGGGTGCAGAACCATCGTCAGCCCGTAGTCGTGCTTCATGATGCGGCCCAGCTCGTTGGCGTTCTCGACGTAGCGCCGCCATGCCTCGCCGGTCAGCTCGCGCTCGTCGGTGAACTCCCAGGTCTTCTCGTCGCGGTACATGGGCGGCAGGTGGACCATGTACTCCGCGCCCACGGCCGCATGCGTCTCGGCGATGGCCCGGAAGGTCCGCTCGGTCTCCGGCCAGGCCTCCTCCTGGTGCAGGATGCCCCAGCCGGTCCCGGCCACCACGCGGAAGCCGTGCTCGTCCATGACCGAGCGCAGCTCCTTCGCGTCCTTCGGGAAATAGCCCCACGGCCCGGTCTCCATCACGGAGAACCCGGCCTGCGCCATCTCCGCGAGCGCGGTGCGCCAGGGGATCTGCTTCTCGTCCTCGGGGAACCAGACGCCCCACTGGTCGGGGCACACGCCGATGGTGAGCTTGTCGAACGGCGCCTCGGGGTTGCGCGAGAGGTCCGCGGAGGCGGGGGTCTGTGCGGTCACGGCGGTCGTCTCCTGGAAGGTCAGTCGTGGGTGGGGAAGCTCATCGAGGCCTCGACGTGCTCGTCCTGGCGGGGCCAGCGCGTCGTGATCGCCTTCTGACGCGTGTAGAAGCTGATCCCCTCGGGCCCGTGGGCATGGTGCTCGCCGAACAGCGAGTCCTTCCAGCCGCCGAAGGAGTAGTAGCCCACCGGGGTCGGGATCGGCACGTTCACGCCGATCATGCCCACCTGGACCTCCTCCTGGTAGCGGCGCGCGTAGTGGCCCGAGCCGGTGAAGATCGCGGTGCCGTTGCCGAAGGGGGAGGAGTTCACGAGCTCGAGCGCCTCGTCGAAGTTGTTCACGTGCATGACCACCAGCAGCGGCCCGAACACCTCGTCGGTGTAGGTGGGGTGGCTGCGGTCCAGGTCCGTGATGACGATGGGGCCCACGAAGTTCCCGCCCTCGTAGCCCTCGACCACGAGGCCGCGGCCGTCGACGACGATGGTGGCGCCGGCCTGCTCGGCCTCGTCGGCCATGCGGATGACGCGCTCGCGGGCCTCCTTCGTGATGACCGGGGGCATGTCGGTGGCCGGGTCGTCGCCCGGTCCGACCTTTAGCTTCCGCGCCTCGGCGGCGATCGCCTCGACGAAGGCGTCATGGACGTCGCCGACGGTGACGGCGACCGGCACGGCCATGCAGCGCTCGCCGGCGGAGCCGAAGGCGCCTGAGGCGATCTGCGCGGCCGCGAACTCGATGTTCGCATCGGGCATGACGACGGCGTGGTTGTTGGCCCCGCCGAGGGCCTGCACCCGCTTGCCCGCGGCCGATGCGGTGGCGTGGACGTGCTTCGCGATCGGCGTGGAGCCCACGAAGGACACGGCGGCGATGCCGGGATGCGTGCACAGCGCGTCGACCGTCTCCTTGCCGCCGTGGACGACCTGGAAGACGCCGTCGGGCAGGCCGGCCTCCTGATAGAGGCGGGCGACGATGTTCGAGGCGGAGGGGTCGCGCTCGGAGGGCTTGAGGACGAAGGCGTTGCCGGTCGCGATCGCGATGGGATGCATCCAGAAGGGCACCATGGCGGGGAAGTTGAAGGGCGTGATGCCCGCGACCACGCCGAGGCTCTGGCGCATGGTGTGGCCGTCCACACCGGTGGAGACGTTCTCGGAGAAGCCGCCCTTGAGGTCCTGGGTGATGGAGGTGGCGAACTCGAGGGTCTCCAGGCCCCGGGCGATCTCACCCTTCGCGTCGCCGATGGTCTTGCCGTGCTCGCGGGAGATGGCGACGGCTATCTCCTCGGTCGCGTCGATGACCAGCTGGCGCATCCGGTACAGGATCTGGGTGCGCCGGGACAGGGAGACCTGTGCCCAGGCGTGCTGCGCCTCGCGCGCGACCTCGACCGCGCGGTCCACGGTCGCCGCATCGCCCAGGTGCAGCGTGCCCACCTGTGCGCCGGTCGCCGGGTTCAGGATGGGCTGGGTGGAGCCGGTGCCGTCGGCTTCCTCGCCGGCGATCCAGTGCTTGACGTCGTACATGATGCTCCTTCGTCGGGGAGGTCGTGGGGGCTCGGGCGCAGAGGTGCGCGGGAGGGGGCGTGCGGGTCAGAGGTAGTGGCGCTGCGGGGCCTTCGCGGCCTCATACACCGCGGAGGCCTGCTGCGTGGACTCCAGACGGGAGACCTGGGAGACGGGCACGTCCCACCAGCCGATGCCGGGCGGGTTCGGGCCGTACAGGTTCGTGTTCACGACGATCGCGGTGGCCTGCGCGGAGGACTCCGCGCGGCGGAAGGCGGTGCGGAAGTCCTCGGTGGAGGAGACCTCCTGCACCTCGATGCCGTAGGAGCGGATGTTCGCAGCGATGTCCATCGGCAGCTTCGCCCCGTCGAGCAGGCCGGACTCCTTCGAGCGCATCCGGTACTTCGTGCCGAAGCGCTGGGAGCCGTGGGACTCGGACAGGGAGCCGATGGAGGACCAGCCGTGGTTCTGCAGGATCACGAGGATGACCTTCACGTCCTCCGCGACGATGGTCGCGATCTCCTGCGGGGCCATCTGGAAGGTGCCGTCGCCGATGATCGCGACGACCTCGCTGTCCGGGGCCGCCATCTTCGCGCCGAGGGAGGCGGGCAGCTCGTAGCCCATGCAGGAGTAGCCGTACTCGAGGTGGTACTGCAGCGGGGAACGGGCCTTCCACAGCGCCTGCAGGTCCCCGGGCATCGAGCCGGCGGCGTTGATGAGGATGTCCGTATCGCCCATCATCTCGTTGAGCGCGCCGAAGATCTCCGTCTGCGCGGGCAGCTCCTGGTCGTGCGGGGCGAAGCAGGGGGCCACGCGCTCCTCCCAGGCGGCGACGAGCTCGCGGGCCCGGGCGACGTGCGCGGCATCGGCGCTCCAGCCGTCCAGCTCCGCGACGAGCGCCTCCAGGCCGGTGCGGGCGTCGGCGACGACCATCTCGGCGGAGTGCTTCGCGGCGTCGAAGGCCTTGACGTTGAGGTTCACGAAGCGCACGTCCGGGTTCTGGAAGGCGGTGTGCGAGGCGGTCGTGAAGTCGGTGTATCGGGTGCCGACGCCGATCACGACGTCGGCCTCGGCGGCGAGCGTGTTGGCTGCGTCGTTGCCCGTGGAGCCCACGCCGCCGACGCTCGCCGGGTGATCCGCGCTCAGCGCGCCCTTGCCGGCCTGCGTGTCGGCGACGGGGATGCCGGTCGCCTCGGCGAAGGCGGCGAGGGCCGCGGAGGCCTCGGAGTAGATCGCGCCGCCGCCGGCGACGAGCAGGGGCTTGTTCGCGGAGCGGATGATGCTCGCGGCGCGCTCGAGGGCGGCGGGCTCCGGGACCGGGCGGCCCACGTGCCAGGTGCGCTCGCGGAAGAACTCGACGGGCCAGTCGTAGGCCTCGGCCTGCACGTCCTGGGGCAGGCAGATCGTCACGGCGCCGGTCTCCGCGGGATCGGTGAGCACCCGCATCGCCGCGAGCGCGGAGGGGATGAGCTGCTCGGGTCGCCAGATGCGGTCGAAGTAGCGCGAGACGGGGCGGAAGGCGTCGTTGACGCTGACGTCCATGGCGCGCTCGTCCTCGAGCTGCTGCAGCACCGGGTCGACGGCGCGGCTGGCGAACACGTCGCTGGGCAGGATCAGCACGGGGATCCGGTCGATGGTCGCGAGCGCCGCTCCGGTGACCATGTTCGTGGAGCCGGGGCCGATGGAGGCCGTGCAGGCCATGGTCTGCAGGCGGTTGCGGGTGCGGGCGTAGGCGACGGCGGTGTGCACCATGTTCTGCTCGTTGCGCGCCTGGTAGTAGGGCATGTGCGCCTCGGCCTCAGCCGCGTCGTCCGTGGCCGGGTCGAGCTGGTTCTGCAGGAGCGCCTGCCCGAGGCCCGCCACGTTGCCGTGCCCGAAGATGCCGAAGGTCCCGGAGACGAGGCGGTGCCGCTGCCCGTCGCGCTCGCTGTGCTGCGCGGCGAGGAAGCGGACGAGGGCCTGGGCCACGGTCATGCGGACGGTGCGGGCGGGAGAGGTGCTGGCGGATGACGTGCCTGCGTGCTCGCTCAATGCTGCCTCCGGAAGTGGGGCCCGCTGCGGAGGCGGGCCGGGGTCGGTGCCGGGGGAGCGGATCGCCTCGGCCGTGAGTGCATGGGTCCAGCATGACGATACCGCCCGATGATGTCAACGCTTTGTCTGGACAAGAAGAAAGTGCGTCGCGCCCGGTTGGGGGTTTCGCGATCGTGGTAGCACGTGCTAACGTCGCCGCCACGCCATCGCGAGGCCAGACATGACCGGACAAGAACGTCCGGTCGTCGGATCGGACGCCGCAGTCCGGTCGACCCCCGCCTCGCGCTCTCCCGCCGCCACGGAGGATCCATGAGCTCCCGCCCCCGTCCCCGTCCGCTCTCCGTCGCCGTGATCGGCGCCGGCATGGCCGGTCGCACGCACGCCAACGCCTGGCGCCAAGCCGGGACCGTCTACGAGCTGGGCCTGCCTCCCGTGCGCCTGGCGACCATCGCCGATGCGCACCTCCCCTTCGCCGAGGACGCCGCCGCGCGCTACGGCTACGAGAGGGCCGTCGGCGACTGGCGCGCCGTCGCCGAGGACCCCTCCATCGACGTGGTCTCGATCGTCGTCGGCAACGCCCTGCATCGCGAGATCGCCGCCGCGCTCGCCGAGGCGGGCAAGCACGTGCTGTGCGAGAAGCCCCTCGCCGGGACGCTCGAGGACGCCCGCGCCATGGCCGAGATCGAGGCCGCCCATCCCGAGCTCGTGCTCGCCACCGGCTTCACCTTCCGCCGCAACCCCGCCGTCGCCCAGCTCGCGCGGCTCGTCGCCGACGGCGCGCTCGGCACCGTCAACCACCTCGAGGGGCGCTACTGGTGCGACTACGGCGCGGACCCGCTGGTGCCCATGGCCTGGCGGTACAGGGGGCCCATGGGCTCCGGCGCGCTCGGGGACATCGGCAGCCACCTGGTCGACACGGCCGAGCTCATCGGCGGCCCGATCGACTCCGTCTCCGGGGCCGTGCTGACCACGTCGATCACGGAGCGCCCCGTGGCCTCCGCCGCGGTCGCCGGAGGCCGCGGCGTGCAGGCGAGCGCCGATGATCCCCGTGAGCCCGTCGAGAACGACGATGTCGCGACCTTCACCGCTCGCTTCGCCTCCGGCGCGGCCGGCACCTTCTCCTGCTCCCGCGTCGCCTTCGGCCGCCCCAACCAGATGGCGATCGACGTGAGCGGCTCGCACGGCTCGGCGAGCTGGGACCTGGCGCGCGCCGGGGAGATCCAGCTCGCCGACGCCACGAGCCCCGCAGGTCTGGGAGGCTTCCGCCAGGTCCTGGCGAACCCTGCCTTCCCCTATTTCGCGAACGGGTCCTCGATGGCCTTCGCCGGCGTGGGCCTGAACCAGATCGAGCAGTTCACCTACCAGGCCCATGCCTTCCTCCAGCAGGTCGTCGCGGCCCGCGGGGAGGGCGATGCCGGCTCCCTCCCGCCCTGCGCGACCTTCGCCGACGGCTATCGCGAGATGCGCATCCTCGAGGCGGTGGCCCGCTCCGCCGCCTCCGGCGGTGCCGCCGTCGCCATCTCCTGACGCCGAAGGCCCCGACCCCTGCGTCCCGATCCCGCTCGCCCGCACGCCCGCGAAGGAGACATCGATGTCTTTCACCTACGGCGCCTACACCGCCTGTCTGCATGACCGCCCGCTCGGCGAGGCCCTCGACGTCCTGCGGGGCGTGGGCCTGACCGGGGCGGAGGTCAACACCGGCGGGTTCATCCCCTCGCCTCACGCCCCCGTCGACCTGCTGCTCGCCAGTGCGCAGGCCCGAACGGAGTACCTCCGAGTCTTCGCGGACCGGGAGATGCGGCTGACGGGGCTGACGGCCTCCGGCAACCCGCTCTCCCCGCTGCCGAGCGAGGGGATGGTCCACGCCCACGACCTGCGCCGCACCATCGAGCTCGCCGGCCTGCTAGGGGTCCGGGACGTCGTGGCCATGTCGGGAACCCCCGGCACCGATCCGGGCGCGCGATATCCGGCCTGGGTCGTGAACCCGTGGAACGGGATCGACCTCGAGGTCCTCGAGCACCAGTGGTCCGTCGCGGTCCCGTTCTGGCAGGAGATCGATGCGCTCGCCCGTGCGCACGACGTGCAGGTCTGCCTCGAGATGCACCCGCGCAACCTCGTCTTCTCGCCGCTGACCTTCGAGCAGTTCGTCGAGCGGGTGCGTCCCACGAACATCGGCGTGAACCTGGATCCCTCGCATCTGTTCTGGCAGCAGATGGATCCGATCGTGTGCATCGAGAGGCTGGACTCGCACATCCGCCATGTGCATGCGAAGGACACGGCAGTGCTGCCGGGGGCGGCGGTGCGCGGCGTGCTCGACACCGCCTTCGGGCCGGTCCCGGAGGATCCCGCGCAGCGCACGCCCACCGGGATCGGGCACTACTGCTCCTCGTGGCCGGAGGACCCGGCGTGGCGCTTCGTGGCGCTCGGCGAGGGGCATGACACGGACTACTGGTCCCGGTTCCTCGCGACGCTGTGCGCGGTGAACCCGGATCTGCATGTGAACATCGAGCACGAGGACGCGGCCTTCGGCCGGATCGAGGGGATCGAGCGCGGAGCCCGCACGCTCCTCGCGGCCGCGGCGTCCGCGCGCGCCTGAGCGGGGCGCCGGCGGATCGGGACCGTCCCGGCGGCCGCTCCCGGAGCGATCGGAGCCCGGAGACGGCAGCCAAGCTCCATATCTTTGTCTGGACAAAGCAGGCAGAGTGTGCGACGATGTCAGGGCGCCCCCCTGGAGCGCATCGACGCAGCCCGCCCCGCATCCTCCGAGACCCCGGGAGGTCCCATGCCCCTCGTCCGCATCACCACCCAGGTCGGGCGCACCCCGGCGCAGATCCAGGAGCTCGGCGACATCGTCCAGGACGTCATGCTCGAGCACTTCGCAGCCCCGCCCGGCGACCGGTACCAGATCATCGAGGAGCTCCCCGTCGGCGCGATCCGCGCCGAAGACACCGGGCTCGGGATCGAGCGGAGCGCCGGGGTCACGATCATCCACATCACCCAGCAGGGGCGGGACGCCGCCCAGAAGCAGGCCGTGTACGCGCGGCTCGCGCAGCGTCTGGGCGCGGCGGGCCTGGTCCGACCCGAGGACCTCGTCGTCGCGGTGGTGCTGAACGGCCGGGAGGACTGGTCCTTCGGGCATGGCCGGGCGCAGTTCCTCACCGGAGAGCTGTGATCGACTCCTCGGCCACGCCGAGCCACCGCGTCTAGTTGTATGGACAAAGTTCTCTTCGGAGGGCAGGATGTTCCCATCGGCCCCGGCAGCCGCGGGAACGACCCCGCCCGGCAGCCCGGACATCCGGCACCAGCACGGACCCACCGCCAACCACGCCTCCTCCGCGGAGGCCCACGACCCAGGGAGGCACCCGTTCCCATGGCAGCAGATCTCGACATCATCACCTTCGGTCGCAGCGGGGTGGACCTGTATCCCCTCGCCGTCGGAGTCGGCCTCGAGGACGTCTACAGCTTCGGCAAGTTCCTCGGCGGCAGCCCCGCGAACGTCGCCGTCGCCGCGGCGCGCCTGGGGCATGCGCCCGCGCTCATCAGCGGCGTGGGCGAGGACCCCTTCGGCCGCTACGTCCGGCAGGAGCTCGTCCGCCTGGGCGTCAGCGATCGCTTCGTCATCACGGCCGAGGAGCTGAAGACCCCCATCACGTTCTGCGAGATCTACCCGCCGGACGACTTCCCGCTGTACTTCTACCGCAAGCCCAGCGCCCCCGATCTGCAGGTGCGCCCCGAGGACCTCGACCTCGACGCGATCCGCGAGGTGCCGCTGTTCTGGTTCTCCGGGACGGGCCTGTCCGAGGAGCCCAGCCGCTCCGCCCACCACGCGGCCCTCGCGGCACGCGGCCGCACCGCCCACACCGTCTTCGACCTCGACTACCGGCCGATGTTCTGGTCCTCGCCCGAGGAGGCGCGCGAGCAGTACCGCCATGCGCTGCAGTTCACGACGGTCGCGGTCGGCAACAGGGAGGAGTGCGAGGTCGCCGTCGGCGAGACCGAGCCCGAGCGCGCGGCCGACGCCCTCCTCGAGGCCGGCGTCGAGATCGCGATCGTCAAGCAGGGCCCGAAGGGCGTGCTCGGCAAGACCCGCGACGAGCGCGTCGAGGTCGCCCCCAACCTGATCCAGGTCATCAACGGCCTGGGCGCGGGGGACAGCTTCGGCGGTTCGCTGTGCCACGGCCTGCTGTCCGGGCAGTCCCTCGAGGAGACGCTGACCCGCTGCAACGCCGCCGGCGCGATCGTCACCAGCCGCCTCGAGTGCTCGACCGCCATGCCCACCACCGAGGAGATCGACCTGCTCATCGCGGGAGGCGACCCGAACCACGGGCAGACCATCGACGAGATGCTCGCGGGGATCCACGACCGCGGCCTCGCCCAGGAGGCCCGCGCATGATCACCCCGATCACTCCGGCCGGCACCGATGCCGATGCCTTCGCCCGCAGCTACGCCGAGGTCACCGACATCCGGGTGCAGGACCCCGGCCGGATCGCCCGCCTCGCCCGGACCCGGCGCCGCCGCACCGTCGCCGACACCGACGGCCGCATGCTCATCGTCGCCGCCGACCACCCCGCGCGCGGCGCCCTCGGCGCCGGCAGCCGCCCCACGGCGATGGCCAGCCGCACCGACCTCCTGGACCGCATGCGCGCGGCGCTCGCCGTGCCCGGCGTCGACGGGGTGCTGGGGACCGCGGACGTGCTCGAGGACCTGCTGCTGCTGGGCGCGCTCGAGGACAGGATCGTCTTCGCCTCCATGAACCGGGGCGGGCTGCAGGGCGGGTCCTGGGAGATCGAGGACCGCTTCACCGCCTACGACGCGGCCTCCATCGCCGCCGCCCGCTTCGACGGGGGCAAGATGCTCACCCGCATCGACCTCGAGGACGACCGCACCTCCCGCACCCTCGCCTGGTCCGCGGACGCCGTCACCGACCTCGCCCGCCACGAGCTGATCGCCATGGTCGAGCCCTTCTGGTCCTCGCGCCGCGACGGGAAGGTCGTCAACGACCTCAGCCCCGAGGCCGTCATCCGCTCGATCCATGTCGCCCAGGGGCTCGGCGCGACCAGCGCCTACACCTGGCTGAAGCTGCCGGCGGTGCCCGACATGGAGCGGGTCATGGACGCGACCACGCTGCCCACGCTGATCCTGGGCGGTGACCCGGTGGGCGCGGACCCGGACGCGGTGCGCGCCACCTGGGAAGCGGCCCTGGCCCGTCCCAACGTGCGGGGCCTTACCGTGGGGCGCACCCTGCTCTACCCCGAGGATGACGACGTCACCGGTGCTGTCGCCGCCGCCGTCGACATGATCCGCTGACCTGGAAGGACATCTGGAATGAATGAGCTGCACATCCCGGCGGGAGCCTCCGCGAGCGGGAGCTTCGACACCGTCATCGACCCGGGCGGGCGCGAGGGCTGGGTCCACACCGGGCTGCGCGTCCTCGCCCTGCCGGCGGGCGGCGGCGAGACCTGGACCGCGCACGGCGTCGAGGTGATGGTGGTGCCGCTGACCGGCGCCTGCGAGGTGAGCATCGGCGAGGAGGCCTTCGCCCTGCGCGGCCGGGTCGATGTGTTCGCCGGTCCCACCGACGTGCTGTACGCCCCCGAGGGCACGCAGCTGCGCATCGCGAGCGCCGCGGGCGGCCGCTTCGCGCTCGCGACCGCGGCCGTTCCCCCCGCGCAGCGGGGAGAGCACCCCGTCGCGGTGATCCGCGCCGAGGACGTCCCCGTCGAGATCCGCGGCGGCGGGACCATGACCCGCCAGGTCCGCAACTTCGGGTCCGTCGGCGCCTTCGACGCCTGCGACAAGCTCATCGCCTGCGAGGTCGTCACCCCCGGCGGGAACTGGTCCAGCTACCCGGCCCACAAGCACGATACGACCACCGAGACCGAGTCCGAGCTCGAGGAGATCTACTACTACGAGGTCCAGAGCGCGCCCGACGGCGGGCCCGGCTTCGGCTTCCATCAGACCAGCTCCACGGATCCGGAGCGGCCCATCGACGTGCTCACCGAGGTCCGCAGCGGCGACACGGTGCTGGTCCCGCACGGCTGGCACGGCCCGTGCGCCGCCGCCCCCGGGCACGACATGTACTACCTCAACGTCATGGCGGGCCCGGCCCCGGAGCGCGCCTGGAACATCACCGACCATCCCGAGCAGACCTGGGTGCGCGGCACCTGGGCCGCCGCCGGCCCCGATCCCCGCCTGGCCTGAGCGCCGGCACCTCCGAGGAGAGCTTCATGAGCAGCACCGAGACCGTCCCCGCAGCCCCGTCCCTGCCCGCCGACGTCCGCGTCGGCGTGATCGGCGTGGGCCAGATGGGCGCCGACCACGTCGAGCGCATCGCCCGCCGCATCAAGGGTGCGCGGGTCAGCGTGGTCACCGACTACTTCCGCGAGAAGGCCGAGGAGATCGCGGCCGGCATCCCCGGCTGCCGGGTCGCAGACGGCCCCGAGGAGCTGATCGCCGCCGAGGACGTCGACGCCGTCCTCATCGCCAGCCCCGGCGCCTTCCACAAGGACCAGGCGATCGCCTGCATCGCGGCCGGGAAGCCCGTGCTGTGTGAGAAGCCGCTGGCCATGAACCCGCAGGACGCCTACGCGGTGGTCGAGGCGGAGAAGGCGGCCGGGCGGCCCCTCGTCTCCCTCGGTTTCATGCGCCGCTTCGACCGCGAGTACGCGGAGCTCAAGGACGCGATCGACTCCGGCGAGCTGGGGCAGATCAGCATCATCAACTGCAAGCACCGCAACGCCCGGACCCTGCCCGGCTTCGTGGACGCGATGATGGTCTACGACTCCGCGGTCCACGAGATCGACGCGATCCACTACTTCCTGGACGAGCCGATCGTCGCCGTCCAGGCGGTGCTGCCCGTGCCCGGCCCGCGAGCCGACGAGGGCCAGCACGATCCGATGATCCTGCTGCTGCGCACCGCATCCGGCCGGATCGTCACCGACGAGCTGTACGTCAACACCGACTCCGGCTACGAGGTGCGCACCGAGGTGCTGGGCTCTCGCGGGATCGCCACGATCGGCCAGGAGATCGCCCGGGTGACGACGCAGAAGCCGGGCGGCGCCTGGGGCGGCGCGATCCCGGCGGACTTCCGCCCCCGCTTCGTCGACGCCTACGACGCCGAGGTCCAGGCCTGGATCGCCGCCGTCGCCGACGGCTCGCTCGTCGCCGAGCGCTCCGCGACCGCCTGGGACGGCTACCTCGCCGCCGCCGCCTGCGAGGCCGCGGAGGCGGCGCTCACCACGGAGGGCTTCGTCCCGGTCACGGTGCTGTCCCGGCCCTGACCCGCCCCGCCGTCCCGGTCCCGAGCGATCGGGACGGCCCTCGACGCTCTTCGGGCGTCCTCCCGGCTGCCCGCCTGCGCACCGCGCGTCCACCGCGCGGTCCGCGGCGACCCCGGCGGACGCTCGTCCACCCATGACAAAGGAGTCATCATGTCCGATCATCACCCCGATCCTGCGGAGCGGGACCTCCCGCCGCTGGGCACCGGACCGTTCCGCTCGCGCCTGGCACAGATCACGGTGATCGCCTGCTTCGGCGGTCTGCTGTTCGGCTACGACACGGGCGTCGCCAACGGCGCCGAGGGCCCGATGCAGATCGAGCTGGGCCTGTCCGATCTCCAGATCGGCTTCGTCATCAGCGCCCTCGTGTTCGCCGCGGCGATCGGCGCCTTCGTCGGCGGCACCGTCTCCGACCGCATCGGCCGCAGGCGCAGCATCCTCATCATGTCGGGTCTGTTCCTGGCCGGCGCCCTGCTGGTGGTCCTGTCCCCGGCAGGCCCGCAGCTGGGCGAGTTCTACGCCCCCGGCTACGCCCTGCTGATCGCCGGGCGCATCCTGCTGGGCCTCGCCGTGGGCGCCGCCTCCTCCGTCGTGCCCGTGTACCTGGCCGAGCTCGCCCCGTTCGAGATCCGCGGATCGATCGCGGGCCGCAACGAGTTCGCGATCGTCACCGGTCAGCTGGCCGCCTTCGTCGTCAACTACGTCATCTTCGCGACGCTCGGACACCTCGACGGGATCTGGCGGATCATGTTCGCCGTCTGCTGCCTGCCCGCGATCGCGCTCTTCGTCGGGATGCTGCGCATGCCGGAGTCGCCGCGCTGGCTCGTGGACAAGGGACGCCGCGCCGATGCGCTGCAGGTGCTGCGGACGATCCGCTCCGAGGAGCGCGCGGTCGCGGAGATCGGCACCGTCGAGGACATCGCCGGGGAGGAGAAGGAGACGTCCCAGGTGGGGATCCGCGCCCTCCTGACCAACCGCCACCTGATCACGATCCTGCTGATCGCGATCGGCGTGGGCTTCGTGCAGCAGCTCACCGGCATCAACTCGATCATGTACTACGGGACCCGGGTGCTCGAGGAGTCGGGCATGTCGGAGGCTCAGGCCCCGCTGGCGAACATCGCCTTCGGCGTGGTGGCCGTCCTCGGCGCGGTCATCGCCCTGCGGAACATGGACCGTCTGGACCGACGCACCACCTTCCTCATCGGCCTGGCGCTGACCTCGATCTGCCATGTGCTGGTCGGCATCGCGTCCGTGCTGCTGCCCGAGGGCAACCCGGCCCGCCCGTTCGTGATCCTCGTGCTCGTGGTCGGGTTCGTCCTGTCGATGCAGACCTTCCTCAACGTCGCGGTGTGGGTGTGGCTCTCGGAGATCTTCCCTCTGCACATGCGCGGCCTGGGGATCGGCATCGCCGTGTTCTTCCTGTGGATCATGAACGGGATCGTGGCGCTGTTCTTCCCCTCGCTGGTCAGCGGCGTGGGGATCACCGGCACGTTCTTCCTGTTCGCGGGGGTCGGCGTGCTGTCGCTGCTGTTCGTGTGGCGCTTCGTTCCGGAGACGCGGGGCGTCAGCCTCGAGCTGCTCGAGGAGAAGGTCACCACTGGCGAGATCCATATCGTCACGCGGAAGAAGCGCGTGGTCGATGCGCTCACGCGCAGGCGCTGAGCTCGGATCCTGCGGCGCGCCGGGGGAGGGGGCCCGCGAGGCCGTCGGCCCCGGCGCCCGCGTGCACTAGATTTGTCATGACCAGCCCTCACGCACGAAGGAGTCCGGCATGGCCGTCGCCCCGCAGGACCGCTTCCAGGTCCAGCTCACGCTGGATCGCTCCGCCGGGTCACCGCTGTACATGCAGCTCGCCCGCGGGATCGAGGCGGCGATCCGATCCGGGGAGCTGACCCCCGGATCGCGGCTCGAGAACGAGCTCGAGCTCGCCGGCCGCCTGGGCCTGTCCCGGCCCACGGTGCGCCAGGGCATCCAGGAGCTCGTGGACAAGGGGCTGCTCGTGCGCAAGCGCGGGGTCGGCACCCAGGTCGTCGAGTCGCAGGTGAACCGCCCCGTCGCGCTGACCTCGCTGTACGACGACCTCGCGCGCGCCGGGAAGAACCCGAGCACCGAGGTCATCGAGTACCGCATCGGCAGGCCCTCGGCGGAGGCGGCAGGCCGCCTGCTGCTCGAGCCGGGCGAGCTGGTGCTCGAGCTCATGCGGGTGCGCTCCTCGGACGGGGAGCCGCTCGCGCTCATGCGCAACACGCTCCCGGAGCGGATCGCCCCGACCCGTGAGGAGCTCACGGCCAGGGGGCTGTACGCGGCGCTGAGGGAGCGCGGCGTCATCTCCGCGGTCGCACATCAGCGCATCGGCGCGATCACGGCAGACGAGGAGCACGCGGGCCTGCTGGGGGAGACCGTGGGAGCGCCCCTGCTGGTCATGGACCGCAAGTCCTTCTCGAACGACGGCGCCGTCATCGAGTACGGGCATCATCTCTACCGCGCTTCGCGGTACAGCTTCGAGGTCACCCTCGTCGACGGCTGATCATGGCCGGAGCGGGCGGCGGCACGCACTAGGATCTGCTCGTGAGACCTTTCGTGCTGATCGCGACCCGGGCCGAGGACGACGCCGCCGACACCGAGTACGAGACCTTCTGCCGGTTGACCGGGCTCGCCCCCGAGCAGCTGCTGCGGATCCGACTCGAGCGCGAGCCGCTGCCCGAGCTCGACCTCGAGCAGCTCTCCGGCATCATCCTCGGCGGCAGCCCCTACAACGCCTCGGACCCCGCCTCGTCCAAGTCCGCGGCCCAGCTGCGCGCCGAGGCCGAGCTCGCCGGCCTCATGGACCGGGTGATCGCCGAGGACCTGCCCCTGTTCGGCGCCTGCTACGGGGTCGGGGCGCTCGGCACCCACCAGGGCGCGATCATCGACCGCACCTACGGCGAGCAGGCCGGGGCGATCACCGTGCGCCTCACCGAGGAGGGAAAGGCCGACCCCCTGATCCGCGAGGCCGGCCTGCCGGACGAGTTCCTGGCCCTCGTGGGCCACAAGGAGGCCGTGCGCGAGCTGCCCCCGCACGCCGTCCACCTGGGACGCGGCGAGGCCTGCCCCGTGCAGATGTTCCGCATCGGCACGCGCCAGTACGCGACCCAGTTCCATCCTGAGCTCGACAGCGAGGGGCTCGTCGTCCGGGCCGGCATCTACCGGGAGCACGGGTACTTCGAGCCCGCCGAGTTCGAGGAGCTCGCCGCGAGGGTCCGCTCCGTGAAGGCCGACGAGTCCGCGGCGCTGCTGTCCGCCTTCGTGCGCCTCTACGCCCGCTGAGAGCCGCAGGCGCGCCGGGAGCCCCCGCGAGAACCTCCCGCATCGCCCCCGGCGCGGCGTCGCGGTCCCCGGCACGCGCATTCCGTAGGCTCCCGGCATGCCTCGGTACACGCGCGAGCAGGTCCGGCGACGTCGCCGCACTGTCGCCGGATGCTGCGCGGTCCTCATCCTCGTCCTCGCCGTGGCCGCCGTCTCTTGCACGATCCGCGTGGTCCGCGGCACCGGCGCGGAGGCGGATCCCGCCGAGGCATCGGCCGCTCCGGCGACGACCGGGGTGCGCCTCGCCGATCCGGAGGCGATGACGCTCGCGGAGACCCCCGCGGACGCCCCCGCCCGCGCCCAGCTCCCGGAGGGCATCGAGCTCGAGCCCGGAGAGACCATGGGCATCGACGTCTCCTCCCATCAGGGGCAGATCGACTGGCAGGCCGTGGCGGGGGACGGCTACACCTTCGCCTACATCAAGGCGACCGAGGGCAGCGGGTACACCGACCCGCAGTTCGCCGCGAACTGGAAGGGCTCCGGCGAGGCGGGGCTGACCCGCGGCGCCTATCACTACTTCACGCTCTGCTCGCCGGGCGCGGACCAGGCTCGGGACTTCCTCGCCGCGGTACCGCCGGAGGATGCCGCCCTCCCTCCGGTCCTGGACCTCGAGTTCGACGGGGCCTGCCAGGAGCGGCCCGAGGCGGAGCAGGCGCAGGCGGAGATCGACGCCTTCACCCGGAGCGTCGAAGCGGCCTGGGGGCGGCGCGTGGTCGTCTACTCCTCGAGCGAGTGGCGCCTCCACTACGGTCTTCCGGTGGGGGACGGCCGCGCCGCCTGGCACTACGACGACGATTCCCGTCCCGAGGACGGGGACTGGGCCGTGTGGCAGGTCCGCTTCGACGGACAGGTCGCGGGGATCGGCCGCACCGCGGACGTGGACGTCCTGCGCAGCGAGGTGCTGCGGGAGTTCTCGTCGATCAGCGAGGACGAACGGGTGGCGCTGTCCGGTCAGCTGTGAGCGGTCCGCGACCCCCGTAGGAGGCGACGACCTCCTCGAGGATCCCGGTCCAGTGCTCGAGCAGAGCCTGGCGCTCGGCCGGGCCCAGCAGGCGCTCCTGATGGATCGCGATGGTGGTCCCCTGGGCGGCCTCGACCAGCGTCACCTGGAAGACGGTCTCGTGGTCCAGCTGCGGCGGATGCCAGCGCAGACGGATCCGCCGACCCACGTGGCATCCGGTCACCCGGCCGCGGACCAGCTCGCCGCGGCGCAGCGGCGCCCCCACCATCTGCGGGACCGAGTCGACCTCGAGCCAGGAGAGCAGCCATTCGTTCAGGAGCCGGTGCCAGATCTCCTCGGCATCGGCCCGGACGGTGCGGCGCACGCCGAGCTGCCATCCGGCATCGCGGGTCAGGCCGACGGGAAGGGAGCGGTCGACGTCGGGGAGGGTGTCCATGCCTCTCACTCTAGGAGTGCGCGGCGGATTCGGGGAGAGGTCCGAGGAATCCGACGATCGGATGCCCGTCTCCGTTCCCGATCTGCTCGCCTGGCCGTTCCCGGACCGTCACCTGCGCGCTCGGGTCCTCCGATCTCCCGGCGCGTCACTCTCCGACGATGGCGAGATGCAGCTCCCCGGGCACGGTGTAGTCGCCGGTCCACTGCTCCCCGTCGAGATAGACGCTCGGCGTCCCGGAGATCCGCTCGAGGGCCGGGGGATAGACCGTGTCGTTGACCCAGCCCGTGTAGGTGTCCGCCGCGATGCACGCCGCCGTGTCCTCGTCCGCGCCGAGGCCCTCGGCCAGATCCGCGAGGTCCTCGCTCGTGAGCGAGGGGCCCTCGGCCTGCTGGGCGAACAGGGCCTCGGACATGTCCCAGAACAAGGCGGGATCCTGTGCGTACATGCAGGTCGCGGCCGATGCGGCACGCTCCGAGTAGCCGGCAGAGGACGCGTTGAGCATCGGCAGCGGGCGGATCTTGAGGTTCACCATCCCGTCCTCCGACAGCTGGCGCAGATCGGGATCGTTGATCTCCGCGAAGTCCGCGCAGTGCGGGCAGGCGAAGTCGATGTACAGCTCGACCTCCGGCGAGGCGGCCGAATCCGTGCCGAAATGCAGATGGTCCGTCTCCAGGACGGCGGCATCAGTGCTGGGAGCAGGGCCGGACGCAGTGGGCGCGTCCGGCTCCGCGTTGCGGATCACGAGGTAGGCCACCACGCCGATCCCGCCGATCACGAAGGCTGCCACGGCCGTCACGGCGCAGATGATGCCGATGATCAGCGGTGCCTTCGAACGGCCGGGAGGGGCAGGGGGAGGTGTCATCGGAGCGTCCTTGCCTGGGCGGGATCGGGGAGGTCGGGGTGCGGGGGTCGGAGGTCACGGAGGTGGGGTGCGGTGTCCGCGGACCATGCGGATCTCCGCGAGGTCCTCGAGCGAGGGGTCGACCTTGCGCAGGCCGTCCTCGACGAACCCCATCTTCGTATAGAAGCGGCGGGCGCGCGGGTTCTCCTGCGCGACCCATAGGCTCGCCGGCAGGTCCCCCAGCAGCTCCGTGAGCAGGGCGGCGCCCGTGCCCGTCCCGTACCAGGGGGAGAGCACGTACAGGGCGTGCAGCTCGCGAGGGTCCTCCTCGGCCGGGCCGGTCAGCGCGAAGCCGATGACGCCGCCCTCCGCGTCCCTCGCCACGCGGAGGCGCTCGGCGATCCGGTCGGGATGCCAGCGTGTGATCAGCTCCCACATGCGCACTCGGCCGGCGAGCGCCTCCGCGTCCCAGAATCGCTCCGGCAGCAGATACTCGTAGGCCTCGCGCCAGCCGGTCACGTGCACCTGCGCGATCGCAGCCGCATCCGCGGGGACGGGGAGGTCGACCCGGGCAGGGGCGGGGGAGGGCGTGCTCACGGCTGCAGCCGCCGATGCGTCCAGCCGCCCTCCGGCGCGCGCTCGTACACGATCCGGTCGTGCAGCCGGCTCCCGCCCCCCTGCCAGAACTCGATCCGCTCCGGGACGAGGCGCAGCCCGCCCCAGTGCGCAGGACGCGGCACCGGCTCTCCGGCGAAGCGGGCCTCGACCTCGGCGTACGCGGCCTCGAGCGCGGCCCGCGAGGCGATCGGCTCCGACTGCCGCGAGGCCCAGGCGCCCAGCTGCGAGCCCCGGGGACGGCTCGCGAAATAGGCGTCGGCCAGGGCGTCCTCGACCTGCTCGAGGCGCCCCTCGATGCGCACCTGACGCTGCAGCGCGTACCAGGGCAGCAGCATCGCGCCCGCTGGGCTCGCGAGCGCCTGGCGCCCCTTGGCCGAGCGCAGGTTCGTGTAGACGACGAAGCCGTTCGCGTCATGCCCCTTCAGCAGCACCGTCCGCGAGCGCGGCTGCGGCCCCGCATCGGTGAGCTCCACGGTCGAGAGCACCACGGCCGTGGGCTCGGCGAGGTCCCCGTGATCCGCGCGGCGTGCGAAGGCCTCGGCGAGCCAGGCGTCGAACAGCGGCATGGGGTCCGCGGGCTCGGCATCGGTCAGGCGGCCGGCCCGGTAGTCGGTGCGCTCGGAGGCGAGGCGTGCGGAGGCGTCGGTGTCGGGAGCGTGGTCGGCGGAGGGGGCCATGGCACGATCCTAGGGGAGCCCTCCCGCGCCGGAGCCGGGACGGCCCGCGCTGCGGAAGGAGCGCAGGCGGGAGTCCTGCACCGCGGCGACCTCCGACTGTCGACGACCTGGGGCCCGGGGGAGGAGGGACGGCTTCCCGGGCGATCGGGCGGATGACAGCATGACCTCATGAACGACACCCCGATCCCGCAGCCGCGGCTGCGCACCGCGCGCCTGCTGCTGCGCCCCTGGCGTCTCGAGGACGCGCCGATGCATCGGCGGCTGTGGGAGGAGCGGGACCCTCGGGTCCCGGCGAGCCGGAGGATCGACGCGGAGGGCCGGCCCACCCTCGCCGATCTCGAGGACCGGATCCGCCGGGGGCCCGCTGGCCCGGGCCTGGGAGTGCTGGTCCTCGAGCGTCGCGAGGAGGGGGATCCGATCGGATACTGCGGGCTGATCCGCGGCGGGAACGCACCCCCGGACGCTCCGGAGCTCGCCGTCGAGCTGCTCGCCGATCATCACCGCCGCGGCTACGCGACCGAGGCGGGGCGGGCCGTGGTCGAGCATGCCCGGGCGCAGGGGCATCGGCGGCTGTACGCGACGGTCCGGGACTGGAACACCGCCTCGCGCAGACTGCTGGCGGGACTCGGCTTCGTCGAGGACGGGACGGCCGATCCGGATCCGGTGCATGGAGGCTCGCTGCTGACGATCCTCGATCTGCGCGGCTGAAATACCCCGAACCGCGGGTATCACGAACGCACGGTATCGGGTAGTCTGTCGCCAGCCGTCCTGCCCCGCCGTCGAAGGAGACCCTGTGCCCGAGGCTGTCATCGTCGCCGCCGCCCGCTCGCCCATCGGCCGCGCCCGGAAGGGGTCGCTCGCCGCGCTCCGCCCGGACGAGCTCGCCGGGCAGATGCTCCGCGCGGCTCTGGACCAGGTGCCCCAGCTCGATGCGGAGAGCATCGACGACCTGCAGCTGGGCTGCGCGATCCCCGAGGGCTACCAGGGCGGCAACCTCGCCCGCACCCTCGCGGTCGCGCAGGGCCTGGACACCGTGCCCGGCGCGACCGTCACCCGCTTCTGCGCCTCCTCCATCCAGACGACCCGCACCGCCTTCCATGCGATCCGCGCCGGCGAGGCGCACGCGGTCATCAGCGCCGGCGTCGAATCCCTGTCCTTCAGCACCGGCAAGCTGCAGGAGGAGGACACGCGCAGCCCTGCCTTCCAGGAGGCCTGGGAGCGGACAGCCGCCCGCGCTTCCCGCGAGATCCCCGCGCCCTGGCACGACCCGCGCGAGGACGGCCTGCTCCCGGACCCGTACATCCTCATGGGGCAGACCGCGGAGAACGTCGCCGAGCTGCGCGGCGTCACCCGCGAGGCGCAGGACGCCTACGCCGTCCGCTCCCAGCAGCGGGCCGAGGCCGCGATCGCCTCCGGCTTCTTCGCCCGCGACATCACCCCCGTCGTCCTCCCCGACGGCACCGTGATCGCCGCCGACGACTCCCCGCGCCCCGGCGTCACCCTCGAGGCCGTCTCCGCGCTGCAGCCCGTCTTCCGCGAGGACGGCACCGTCACCGCCGGCAACTGCTGCCCCCTGTCCGACGGCGCCGCCGCCCTCGTCGTCATGTCCGACGTCCGCGCCCGCGAGCTCGGCATCACGCCGCTGGCCCGCATCGTCTCCACCGGCATCTCCGGCATCAGCCCCGAGATCATGGGCCTCGGCCCCGTGGAGGCCACCCGGCGCGCCCTCGCGCTCGCCGGCATGAGCATCGGCGACGTGGACCTCGTCGAGCTCAACGAGGCCTTCGCCGCGCAGGTCATCCCCTCCGCGCAGGACCTCGGCATCGAGGAGGACCGGCTCAACGTCCACGGCGGGGCGATCGCGCTCGGCCACCCGTGGGGCCAGACCGGCGCCCGCATGACCACCACCCTGATCCACGGCCTGCAGGAGCGCGATGCGCAGGTGGGCCTCGCGACCCTCTGCGTCGGCGGCGGGCAGGGCATGGCCCTTCTCCTGGAGAGGATGTCCTGATGACCACTCGCGAGACCCCTGCCTCCGTCGTCACCGAGCGCGCCGTGGTCAGCGCCCTGGACCCGAGCGCCGCGACCGCGGCGGAGCTGCTGCCCGTCCACGCCGACCACTACTCCCTGTTCCAGGACGTGACCGGTTCCGAGCTCGAGGCCTGGGCCGCGGCCCGCGCGATCGCGGCGGACGTGCAGCCGATCATCGACGACGCCTGGGACCGCGCCGAGTACCCGACGCACCTCATCGGCCGCCTCGGCGAGCTCGACCTGCTCGTGGACGGCCTCGACGTGCCCGGGCACCGCGTCCTCAGCCCGCTGGGCGCGGGGCTCGTGAACATGGAGCTGAGCCGGATCGACGGCAGCGTCGGCACCATGGTCGGCGTGCAGGGCGGGCTCGCGCTGCGCTCGATCATGCTGCTGGGATCCGAGCAGCAGAAGCAGCGCTGGGCCGAGCCGCTCGTGACCGGAGCGGAGCTCGGGGCCTTCGCCCTCACCGAGCCCGACCACGGCTCCGACTCCGTGTCCCTGGAGACCACGGCGCGTCGCGACGGCGACCAGTGGGTGCTCAGCGGGCAGAAGCGCTGGATCGGCAACGGTGCCGGCGGCCAGGTATCCGTCGTCTGGGCCCGCGTCGAGGACCCCTCCGACGAGGCGCTGGACGGCCAGGTCGGCGGCTTCCTGGTGCGACAGGACCTGCCCGGCTACCGCGCCGAGGTGATCCGCGGGAAGGTGTCGCTGCGCGCCATCCACCAGGCCCACATCACCCTCGATGAGGTCCGGGTCGACCTCACCGATCGTCTTCCCGGCGCCCGCTCCTTCAAGGACACCTCGCGCGTGCTCTTCGCGACCCGGGCGGGTGTGGCCTGGGGAGCGCTCGGCCACGGCATCGCCTGCTACGAGGCGGCGCTCGAGCACGCCACCACCCGCATCCAGTTCGGCAGGCCGCTCGCGAAGGCCCAGCACGTCCAGGTGCGGCTCGCGGACATGCTCGGCACCCTCACCGCCATGCAGCTGACCTGCGTGCGCCTGGCCGAGCTCGAGGCCTCCGGCCGGATCCGCCCCGAACAGGCCTCCCTCGCGAAGGTGCAGAACACCCGCGGGGCCCGGGCGATCGCCGCGAACGCGCGGGACCTGCTGGGCGGCTCCGGGATCCTGCTCGAGAACCAGGTGATCCGCCACCTCGCGGACGTCGAGGCCCTGCACACCTACGAGGGCACCGACACCATGCAGTCGCTCATCGTGGGCCGCAGCGTGACCGGCACGAGCGCCTTCGTCTGAGGCCTCCGGATCCTCGCGGCCCGGCCCGGCTCCCTCTCGGTGCCGGGCCGCGACACGCCGAGGAGACGCGTCCCGGCCGACGAGTTCTGTCGATTTGACACGCTCGATAGGCTCTGGACACGTCCTCTCTCCTCATCAATGGGTGTGTGCACTTCCTCAGAGCCTACGGTTCGCAGACAGCCCGTCCAGGGCTCGATCCGGCGCGGAATCACCAGGTCAGGACCGTAAAGTGGAGCCATGGACATCGCCGTGGGGAACCCCTTCGACCTCGATGAGCTCTCCCGCCACCGCCGGCTGAGCCAGCTCGGCGCCGCGACCCTCACGCTCGCCGTGCTCGCCACCTCCCTCTCCCTCACGATGGAGGCGCTCACCCACCTGGGCAGCCTCGTGCAGCTGCTCGTGATGGCGTTCCTGCTCGTCCTCGCCCAGGCGGGGGCGCTCGGCGCTCTGCTCCTGCGCCCCCTCGCGCTGCGGGTCCTCGGGACCGTCGTCGCGGTCCTCGCCCTGCTGCTGCTGGAGAAGGTAGGACCCGGCGGGTTCTGGATCCTCGCCGTCGCGACCGCCGTCGCCCTCGGGGCCCGGGAGGCCGCCGCCCGGTGGCGGCGCCTGGCGTCCGCGCTGCTGGTGATCTTCGCGGCCGCCGCCGTCGCGATGTGGGGGAACTCCGTCGCGACCGCGGGCTTCGTGCGGGCGCCGATGGTCCTCGCCTGCCTCCTCGCGCTGCTGGCGGGCCTGCTCCTGCTGCTCAACTTCCTCGCCGGCCGCGATGCCTGGGGCTCGGCGATCGTGGTCTCCGGGCTCAGCCTCGGCATCGGAGGCCTGTTCGGGTTCATGGGGTCGATCCTGGATGCGGCCCGCGCCGGGGAGGACTCGCTCTCGCTGATCCTCTTCGGCGTCGGCATGCTGGGCACGTCTCGCCTGGACATGATCCTCGCGCTGGTCACGGCGCCCGTGATCGTGCTGGTCGGTCTGGTGCGCATGATGCGGGGACCCGAGGGACGCGCACGCGGCCACGCTCCCGCGTCTCCTCGCGTGCAGGCCCTCGCCCTCGTGCTCGCCGGGCTCACCCTGGTCCCCGCGCTGCTGGGCCTGCTCAGCGACGACCTCGGCGCGGTGATCGGCCTCGTCGTCGACGCGGCGTACTCGATCGTCTGGGTGGTGTGCCTGGTCGCCTGGTACCGCGCGCATCGCGGGGTGATCGCGCACCGGCTGCCGCTGACGGCGCTGAGCCCGGACCACGCCCTGGTGCTGGGAACCATCGTCCTCTCGCCGCTCGTGCGCGGCGTCCTGTCCTGGATCGGGATCATCATCGAGGGAGGGCCGATCTTTGCGAACCTCTGACCTGTCCCCGCGCACACGGGAGCTCCCGCTGCGCCTGCCCGTGCGGATCGTCGCCGCGCTGTACGCGCTGATCCTCGTGGGAGGTCTTCTGTGGTCGGTGCAGGACTTCCTGTTCTCCGATCGCCAGAACGCCGCCGGCACCCACGCGGATCCCGCCGCCCTCGAGGTCGGCGAGGAGATCACCGTGAACAAGATGCGATACCACGAGGGCTGGTCCCTGGCCGAGGACCCCGAGCACGGCAAGCCCACCGTCGTCGACCTCCGCGTCACCAACGAGCACGGGGACGGCCTGCTCCTTCCGGGGGACCGGGACGTGCTGGTGGACGTGTACTTCTACCGCGGGGACCAGGTGGTCTACGAGGTCCTGTGCGAGTCGCCGGGCGCGGTCGCCGCGGGTGCCACCGCGGAGATGGACTGCGCCCCGTACCTGTACGACTGGACCGAGGACTACGAGAGGATCGAGTTCGTGCAGGTCGACCGGAGCTGACGTGGCAGGGCCGAACGGTTCGTCTCCGTCGGATGGAGACGTTCCGAGCGCCCGGATCCGCACCGAGGGAGGCGAGCACGGCGCGAGGAGGCGGTGATCTCAGCGCTCGGTCCCATGGGATCGCAGGCCCGGGACGCGGTGCCCGTACCGCCGCGTGCCGTCGTCTCCTCGGGTCATGCGCAGGTTCGGCTCCTCTCCCTCGGGGAACAGGATGAGCCAGTCGACGTCCTCCGCAGGGAGGGCGCTGTCGATCCCGAGCGTCGCGAAGACCTCGGCGACGCTGATCCCGACGTCCAGGGCGATCCGCTGCGTGGTCTGCTCCGCGTCGAAGCGCTCGCGTATCTCGCGCTGCACCTCGGCCGACGGCTCGGCCGGGCTCCGGCGGGCACCGGGTCCCGGTGCGGCCTCCTGCCCGGTCCCGGCCGGACTGTCGCGCAGCACCGCCTGCACGTCCCCCAGGCTGAGGCAGGTCTCGACGGCGATCCGGTCCGGCGACTGACCGGCAGAGGCGCGCGAGCGCACCTCGCGGGTCAGACGGGCGATTCGTGCGGCGGAATCGGATTCCGGGACAGGGGGCATCGTCGGCCTCAGCTCACGAAGGCGGTGGCGCCGAGGATAGCGGAGAGATCCGGGTCGACGGCCCCCGATGCTCAGGCGAAGCGGTGCCCGAACAGGCGGAGGCCGTGACCCCGGTGATGCCCGCGGCCGGTGCGGGCGCGCCCCTCGCGGGCGGGGCGGTCCGCGGCCTCGGCCCGGCGCGCCGCACGGGCCTGCTCGAGGGCGAGATCATCGGTGCGGCGGCGCTCGGCACGGAGGCGCCGCAGCTCGGCGAGCTCCGCGGCGTCGCCCCAGGCGGCGTGGAAGGGGCGGTAGACGATCGGAGCGGGAGTCGGGTCGGCGGCGGTGCGGTCCTCGGTGATGGTGCTCGTCGTGTTCATGGCTCCACGATCCCGCCGCGAGGGCGTCCGACGCGTCGCCCGCGAGGATCGACCGCATCATCCCGGCGGTGGATCCCGCGCGCGGAGGACCCAGACCGGGAGGTGACGCAGGCCCCGGACGGCGCCTACAGTGAGCCAGACCCCATGGGAGGAGACGCCGATGTCCCCGCGCGAGTTCGAGGAGAAGGCCCTGCCGCCGCTGCGCCTGGCCGCACGCCGGATGAGCGTTCCCGACCAGCCGTCGGTCGGAGCGGTCGTGGGCGGCCTGTTCGACGCCGCGGCCGAGGCGATCGGCCCGGCCGCCGCGCGGGCCGGCACGGCCATCGCCCTCTATGACATGGACGGAGACGGCGTGCACATCACGGTCGGCTTCACCGTCGACGGACCGACTCCGGGCCGGGCTGAGGTGCTCGAGATCCCGGGGGTGCCGCATGCGCTGTGCACCGTGCATCTCGGCTCCCCGGAGGGGATCGGGAGCAGCTGGGCCGCGCTGCACGAGGCCCTCGCCGCCCGCGGGCTCACCCCGACGTGGCCCAGCCGCGAGGTCTACCGGGAAGGCGAGCCCGAGGATCCGTCGGGCTGGGTGACCGAGCTCCAGCAGGGGTTCGACCCGGCCGGGCGGCGCACGGACTGAGCGCGCGGCGTCCGGAGCGCAGCGCGGGCTACCCTGCGGAGGGACGCGGTCCGGCCCGGCGGCCGCGGCGGAAGGAGGGGATCACCCCGCATGAGCACGCACAGCACCCCGGTTCCGCAGGCGATCGATGCCCCGCTGACCCGCGCCGCGACCTTCCTCGTCCTCGTCCTCGAGGACGGGCCAGGGCCGCTCGCCGCGGTCCGCGAGGCTCTCGGAGGGATGGAGGACCTGCTGAAGACCGTCGGCTTCCGCAGCCCCGGTGGGCGCCTGAGCTGCACGGTCGGCATCGGCGCCCGGGTCTGGACGGCGCTGACCGGTCGCCGGCTGCCCCGGGAGCTGCACCCCTTCCGGGAGATCGCCGGCGCGAGGCATACGGCTCCCGCGACCCCCGGGGACGTGCTGCTGCACATCCGCGCGGACCGGGCGGACCTCTGCTACGAGGTCGAGCGCCTGCTGCTCGCGCAGCTGGACGGGCAGGTCACCACGGCCGATGAGACCACGGGCTTCCGCTACTTCGACGCCCGGGACCTGCTGGGCTTCGTGGACGGGACCGCGAACCCCATCGGCCCGGATCTGCCGGAGGCGACGCTCGTCGGGGAGGAGGACCCGGAGTTCGCGGGCGGCAGCTACGTCGTCGTCCAGAAGTACACGCATCCGCTCGCGGCCTGGGAGGCGCTGAACACGCAGCAGCAGGAGCAGATCCTGGGCCGCCGCAAGTTCGACAACGTCGAGCTCCCCGATGCCGAGACGGGCCAGAAGTCCCACAAGACGCTCGCCACGATCGAGGACGCGGACGGCGAGCACGACATCCTGCGCGACAACATGCCCTTCGCCCGGCCCGCGGCGGGGGAGTACGGGACCTACTTCATCGGCTTCACGCGTCGGCTGTGGGTGCTGGAGCGGATGCTCGAGCGCATGTTCATCGGCGACCCGCCCGGTCTGCATGACCGCCTGCTGGACTTCTCGACCGCCCGTACCGGCAGCACGTTCTTCGCGCCCTCCGCGGAGCTGCTCGCCTCCCTCGGCGACGAGCCCGAGCCCGACAGCTCTCTGCTCAGCCGCCGCGCAGCACCTCCGCCACCTCGGCCGTCGGCCCGGTCGGGCACAGGGGGAACCGCAGGGTGATCGTCGGGGAGGTCTCGCGGGTCAGCGCGAGCTCCTCGGACGCCTCCGGGCAGGAGCCGGCGGCGGCCCCGTCCAGCAGCAGCACGTTGATCGGGGCGAGCAGCGCCGCCGTCCCGTCCCAGCCCAGGTCGCGCGATGCGGCACCCTCCTGCCGGAGGGCCAGCCCGTCGGCGAGGGTGGTCTCGGTCGTGTACGCCTCCCGGTCGCCGATCTCGAAGCGCCAGGTGTCCGAGGGGCGCGCGAGGTCCGCCACGCGCTCGTCCTGCATCCCGCGGGCCGTGAGGAGGAGGGCGCGCAGGGGCGTCTCCTCGTGGCAGTCCTGCACCGTGGAGCTGTGCTCCGTCATGCCGGTGACCTCGACGGTCGTGCTGGGGATGTCCGTGCAGGGGACGCGCTCGTCCTCCGAGAGCCGGCGCTCCCAGGCGAGGTAGTCCTCCACCGCCTCCACCGCGGTCTCGCGCTCGGCGGGCTCCAGGTCGCGGGTGACCGTGTAGACCACGGCGTCCTCAGGCACGGTGTAGCGGCTGGTGATCGTCTTCGGGCCGATGCTGATGCTCGACTCGCCGAAGAAGCCCGCCATCCCGCCGGACGGGCTGCGGACGGTGATGACGTCCTCGGCACCGAGCTCAGGGGCAGGACCGAGGGGGAGGGGCAGACCGGGCACCATGCAGCCCGACAGCAGCAGTGCGAGCCCGGCGAGCAGCCCCGCACCTCGCCGCGGCCGATGCGGGATGCGCCGCGCAGTCGTCATGTCTCCCCCTCCAGCTCGGGGCGGCCAGGGTATCGCGAGCTTCGTCGTCCCGGCGCCTACCGCGGCGTCCGCGCACCCCAGAACGACAGGCGCCGGCGCAGGCGGAAGCCGAGCTTCTCGTAGGCCCGGATCGCGCCGGTGTTCTCCGCGGAGGCGTGCAGCAGCGCCCGGTCCCCGCGCTGCTGGATGTGGAAGGCGATGTCGAGGACCATCCGGGAGGCGAGGCCCTGGCGGCGGAAGCGGTCATCGACGCAGACCGCGCTGATCTCGGTCCAGCCCGCAGGGTGCAGGCGCTCCCCGGCCATCGCCACCAGGCGGCCGCCCCGGCGCACACCGACGTAGCGGCCCATCTCGTGGGTCCGGGGGCGGAACGGGCCGGGCCTCGTCCTCTCCACGAGGTCCATCATCTCCGCGGCATCCTGCGCGCCCAGCTCGACGGCCTCCGCATCGGGTCGCGGGCTCAGCTGCTCGGTCTGGACCAGCTGGACGCCGGGCACCCGGTAGACCTCGGTCCAGCCCGCGGGCAGCACCGGCTCCGCGTGGGAGATCCCGACCTCGGCGTCGTGGCCCATCAGCTCGATGATCGCCTCCCACACGTCCGGATCCGCGAAGTCGCGCACCCCCATGAAGGGAGAGACGTCCTCGGGGTAGCGCCGGACCAGATCGCCGCCGATCGCCAGCGGGGCGTGGAATCCGGTCAGCGAGGACCAGGCGGGGTTGTCGAGTGCGCTCTCCCCGGGCAGGACGGGGCGGGCGGCGGAGGGGTCGGCAAGGACCATGGGGGCTCCTTCTCACGGGTGGGTCTGCGCTCACGCTAGACCCCTCCGGCGCGCTCTGGCACGGCAGGATCTCGCTCTGTGACCGAGGACGGGCTCCGGGGATTCCTCAGAACTGAACGATCGGTAGGTGACCACTGGACGGTTGTTATGCGACCGTGATCCGTCGGTCGCCCGAGGCCCTCGCGAAAGGGCCCTGCACCCCGCGTCCGAGGGTGGCGGAGGCACTGGCCAGCCCCTCATTCGTCCATCTCCTCCGGGGTCGGTCGAGACGGCTCACGAGACGTCCCCGTGACGTGAACCCCGGGTCGGATATCGCCTTGACCTGCGCTCATCGACCCGGATCCGGTTTGAGAACTCGCCATGACGGTGCCAGCGTGGAGCGTCGGGCCGGTCGCCGCGCAGCGCTCAGGAGCACACCGCCATGCGGTCGCGCGATCTCCGCAGCGGGATCGGCCTCCCTGCCGAGAACATCGAAGGAGCCTGAGTGCCAGTCATTGCAGCCGACGGTCTGTACAAGGTCTTCGGGCGTCGCCCGGGCCGCGGGGTCGAGGCGCTCGAGAACGGGGCCACCCGCGAGCAGCTGCGAGAGGACGGGTTGACCGCTGCCGTGATCGATGCGAGCTTCAGCGTCGAGCCGGGGGAGATCTTCGTCGTGATGGGACTGTCCGGCTCGGGCAAGTCCACCCTCATCCGGATGGTCAACGGCCTGTGGCCCGCGACCGCCGGGGAGCTCGAGATCGGCGGCGAGAACCTCGCTGCGATGAATCCCGCCCAGCTGCGCCAGGTGCGCCGCGAGCGGATCTCCATGGTCTTCCAGCACTTCGCGCTGCTGCCCCATCGCACCGTCGGCGAGAACGCCGCCTACGGGCTGCAGATCGCGGGCATGAACCGCGCCGACCGCGAGGAGAAGGCCGCCGAGGCCCTCGAGATGGTCGGTCTGAAGGGCTGGGGCGGCTACCGGCCCTCCGACCTCTCCGGCGGCATGCAGCAGCGCGTGGGCCTGGCCCGGGCGCTCGCCGCCGGCACCGACATCCTGCTCATGGACGAGGCCTTCAGCGCCCTGGACCCCCTGATCCGGCGCGATATGCAGGACCAGCTGGTCGACCTCCAGCAGCGCCTCGAGAAGACCATCCTGTTCATCACCCACGACCTCAACGAGGCCATGCGCATCGGCGACCGGATCGCCATGATGCGCGACGGCCGCATCGTGCAGATCGGCACGAGCGAGCAGATCCTCAACGAGCCCGCCAACGACTACGTGGCCCGCTTCATCCAGGACGTCGACCGCAGCCGCGTCCTCACCGCGGAGGCCATCATGGAGCCGCCGCCCTCGGTGCTCGGCGCCGGACAGGGGCCGCGCAGCGCCCACAAGCTCATGCGCGAGCAGCAGAACTCCTGGCTCGTGGTGCTGCGCCGTGATCGCACGCCGCAGGGCGTCCTCTGGGAGGAGGACGTCGCCGCCGCCGTGAGGGCCGGGCAGGACGAGCTGCCCTGGTCCGACGTCCATGAGATGCCGGTGGTCGACGCCCAGACCCCGATCGCGGAGCTGTTCGCCCTGTCCGCGCAGCACCGCAGCCCCCTCGTCGTCACCGGGGAGGACGGCCGCTTCGCCGGCGTGATCCCCCGCGTGACCCTGCTGACCGCAGCCGGCGCGATGCAGAACGACGACCCTGCCGACACGACCACCCAGGAGGCCGACGCCCGATGAACCCGACCGGCGACTTCTTCCTCCGCATTCCCCTGGGCGACGGCGTCAAGTGGCTGATCGACTGGCTCAAGGACAACGTGTCGTTCCTCTTCGACGCCTTCAGCTTCGTCATGACGTTCCTGATCGACGGGCTGTCCGACCTCCTGCTGCTCCTGCCGGCGCTGCTCATGGTCGTCGTGTTCGGGCTGCTGTCGCTGGTCTTCCGCTCCTGGAAGTTCGCGATCGCGACGGTGCTGTTCTTCCTGTTCGCCCTCGCGATCGACGTGTGGGAGCCGATGATGCAGACGATGGCGCAGGTCATCGTCGCCACCGCCTGCGCGATCGTGATCGCGGTGCCGCTGGGCATCCTCGCCGGCGTCAGCCGGACCGTCAGCACGATCGTGCGACCCGTCCTCGACTTCATGCAGACGATGCCGGCCTTCGTCTACCTGATCCCCGCGGTCACCTTCTTCTCGATCGGCGTGGTCCCCGGCATCTTCTCGACCATCATCTTCGCGCTGCCCCCGGGGGTGCGCATGACCGAGCTCGGGATCCGCCAGGTCGACGGCGAGACCGTCGAGGCGGGTGAGTCCTTCGGCGCGACCCCCGGACAGATCCTCACCGGCATCCAGCTGCCGCTGGCGATCCCCACCATCATGGCCGGCATCAACCAGGTCATCATGCTGTCGCTCTCGATGGCCGTGATCGCCGGGATGGTCGGCGCCGATGGCCTGGGCAAGCTCGTCGTCCAGGGCATCAACACCATGAATCTCCCGCTCGGCGTCGAGGCCGGTGTGGGCGTCGTGCTCCTGGCCGTCTTCCTGGACCGCCTCACCGCCGCGCTCGGCAATCCCGGCTCCTACCCCTCCTCCCTCATCGCGCTGATCCGGGCATCCCTCGCTCGCAGCGCCGCCGCCCGCGCCGATGCCGAGGCGGCAGAGGCCGAGGAGCCCGTCCCCGCAGCAGCCTGACCGCCATCTCCCGACCGCTCTGAAAGGACCCTCGATCATGATGAACCGACGCACCTCCCGACCCTCCACCTCCTCCGCCGTCTCCCGCCGTGCCGCCCTCGCGGGCGGTGCGGGCCTCGTGGGCGTGGGGCTCGCGGCCTGCGGCTCGGGCGGCGACGGAGGCTCCGGCGACGACAAGACCATCACCCTGGGGTACATCGCCTCCTGGACCGATGGGCTCAGCACCGCATACCTGCTGGACAACCAGCTCACCGCGATGGGCTACACCGTCGAGCACGAGCAGATCTCCGATGCCGCGCTGCTGTACACGGCGCTCGCCAACGGCGACGTGGACATCTACCCCTCGGCGTGGCCCGAGGTGACCCACGCCGACTACATGAAGGAGTACGGCGAGGACATCGAGGACCTCGTCGCGTACTACCCCAACGCGAAGCTCACCATCGCCGTTCCCGACTACATCGACGACATCGCCTCCATCGCGGACCTCAAGGGCCAGGGCGACCGCTTCGGAGGGCGCATCGTCGGCATCGAGCCCGGCGCAGGCCTCACGAAGGCGACGCAGGAGCAGGTCATGCCGCAGTACGAGCTCGAGGACGAGTACGAGCTCGTGACCTCCTCGACCACGGCCATGACCACCGAGCTCGAGGGCGCCGTGAAGGACCAGAAGGACATCGTCGTCACGCTGTGGCGTCCCTTCTGGGCGAACTCCGCCTACTCGGTGAAGGATCTCGAGGATCCCCTGGGCGCGCTCGGCGAGACCGAGGCCCTGCACTTCCTGGCCCGCAAGGGATTCGGCGAGGAGCACGCGGACATCGCCGAGTTCATCGGCGGGATCCAGCTCGACGACGACCAGTACGGCAGCCTCGAGGACAAGGTCGTCAACGAGTTCGGCGAGGGCAAGGAGGCCGAGGCCGTTGAGGCCTGGCTCGAGGAGAACCCCGACGTGCTCCCGGCGATCGACGCGTCCTGAGCCGACCCCTCGTGCATTCGGGAACCCGCGCCGACCACCCCTGACCGCATCCGCGGTCGGGTGAGGGAGCGCGCCCTGCGCGACACCGCTCGACCAGAGGCCGACGGCCTCCGCCTCCCGGGGCGGAGCCGTCGGCCTCTTGCATGCCCCCGACCCCCTGACAAGGAGACCCCATGCAGATCACACGACGGAGCACCCTTCTCGGCGGCGGCCTCGCCGCCCTCGCGCTGGCCGGATGCTCCGGCGGCGGAGCATCCGACCGCCCGATCCGGATCGGCTACATCGAGTCCTGGACGGACACGGTCTCGCTCGCCTTCGTGCTGAAGAGGCAGCTCGAGGCGATGGGCCATGAGGTCGAGTTCGAGACCCTGGGAGATGCCGCGCTCATGTACGCGGCCCTCGCCAGCGGGGACATCGACATCTTCTCCTCGGCCTGGCCGGACGTCACCCATGCCTCCTATATGGAGGAGTTCGGCGGGGACATCGAGGATCTCGTGACCTACAACGCGGGCGCCATGAACATGCTCGCCGTCCTCGACCGCACCGACATCACCTCGATCGAGGAGCTCGCCGCGGATCCGGGTCGCTTCGGGGGACGGATCATCGGGATCGAGCCCGGCGCCGGGCTCACGGGCATGGTCACCGACGCCGTGATCCCCGAGTACGGCCTCGCCGATGCCGGCCTCGAGCTGGTCACCTCCTCGACCGCGGCGATGCTCGCAGAGCTCGAGAGCGCCACGGATTCCGGCGAGGACGTCGTGGTCACCCTGTGGAAGCCGTTCTGGGCGAACCAGGTCTACCCTGTCCGGCAGCTCGAGGATCCGCGCGGCGCCTTCGGCGAACCGGAGACGATGCACGTGCTGGGGCGCACGGGCTTCGCGGAGACCTGGGCCGATGCCGCCGCCTACATCGGCGACCTCGCGCTGAGCGACGATCAGTATGCGACGCTCGAGGACAAGGTCGTCAACGAGTTCGGCGAGGGCCAGGAGGCCGACGCGGTCGAGGCCTGGATCGAGGAGAACCCCGACGTGCTCCCGCCGCTGCCGGAGACCCAGGGCTGAGCAGGAGCGTCACTAGACTGGGATGAGAATCGGGCGGCGCCCGCGCGGTCGATGCGCGGGCGCCGCCCTCCCCGAGCACGGAGGACCGGACATGAGCGGAATCGACCGCGGCTTCATCGACGCGCTGCCCAAGGCAGAGCTCCACCTGCACATCGAGGGGACGCTCGAGCCGGAGCTGAAGCTCGAGCTGGCAGAGCGCAACGGTGTGGACATCGGCCAGAGCAGCATCGAGGACGTGCGCGCGAGCTACGAGTTCACGGATCTCACCAGCTTCCTCGCGGTGTACTACCCGGCGATGGAGGTGCTGCGCACCGAGGACGATTTCCGGGATCTGGCGCTCGCGTACCTGCGCCGGGCCGCCGCCGACGGCGTGGTCCGTGCGGAGATCTTCTTCGACCCGCAGGCGCACACCAGCCGCGGGGTCCCCTTCGCCACCGTGATCGACGGGCTCTGGTCCGCCGTGCAGGAGGCGCCGTCGCTGGGCGTCGACGCCGCTCTGATCCTGTGCTTCCTGCGGGACATGAGCGCGCAGTCGGCGATGGAGACGCTCGAGGCATCCCTGCCCTACCGCGACCGGATCGTGGGGGTGGGCCTGGACTCGGACGAGCGCGGCAACCCTCCGGAGAAGTTCGCGGCCGTGTTCGCGCGGGCGAAGGAGGTCGGCTACCGGCTGACGATGCACTGCGACATCGACCAGGTCGGCTCGATCGAGAACATCGGCACGGTCCTGCACGAGATCGGTGTGGAGCGCATCGACCACGGCACCAACATCCTCGAGGACCCTGCGCTGGTGGCGGAGGCCGTCGAACGCGGCATCGGCTTCACCTGCTGCCCCGTCTCGAACTCCTTCGTCACCGCGGACATGAAGGGGGCGGAGATCCTCGCCCTGTCCCGCGCCGGGGCGAAGGTCTCGATCGCCTCCGACGATCCGGCCTACTTCGGCGGGTACGTGGGCGACAACATCGAGGCGCTCGCCGCGGCGCAGGAGCTGACCCGCGAGGACGTGGTGCGCCTGGCCCGCGACTCGATCGAGATCAGCTGGGCCGATGATGCCGCGAAGGCCCGCTGGCTGGCGCGGATCGACGAGCTCGCCGGCTGAGAGGATCCTCGGGCTGCTGCGCCGTCCGCGGGCGGCGCCATCCGTCATCGGCGGATCACGATTCGGGAACGGAACCTCGGAATCCGGGCTTGGCCTGGGATGATGCGCTCAGGCACCGTGCACGGTCGCATTCGTCCTCTCCTGACGCGAGGTCCCGATGGTCTCTGATTCGCCCGGCGATCCCTCCGGCGGCGCCCCCGATCCCTCGTCCCTCCCGGACTTCCAGGCCGGGCAGGCCGATGCCGCCCGCAGCGCGGCACCGTCGTCCGCGGAAGGCGCCGTCCCCGTCTGGCAGATGCCGCCTCCGGGGCAGCTGCCGGGCGCGGGGGCGCCGGCGGCCCAGGAACCCGCGCCCTTCCCGACGGCTGTGCCCGTCCCGGAACGGCGGGGGATGGGTCCCGGCTGGATCGCGGCGATCGTCGCGGTGGTCGTCGTCCCCGTGGTCGGCGCGGTCGCCCTGGGGGCGATGGCGCTCATGGGCCTGTTCGTGGTCTTCGAGGGCTCGGAGCAGGAGACGTGGTCCGAGCAGGGGTGGTACGACGAGGAGGGGGTCTACACCGAGGGCACGGTCATCGACGCCGCGACCGGCGCCGTCGTGCCCGGGATCGGGACCGGGGACCGGCCCGCGGAGGTCGGCGCGCACACCTTCACATGGCGGGACGAGTCCGGAGGCATCGTCGAGGTCACGGTCGAGGACGTCGTCTGGGATGCGACGGATCTGGTCGCGGCCGCGGACCCGGACAACCCGCCTCCTGCGCCGGGGCACGTCTACGTGCAGGCGCAGCTGCGGATCGGGTACGAGGGACCGGCGTCCTTCGACGCCTTCAGCTCGCTCTGGATCAGCGCGGAGAACGAGGACGCCTGGAGCTATTACGACGAGGTGACGGCGGAGCCCGGGAATCCGCTGCGGGGGCAGCGGCTGATCCGGGACGGGGAGGAGATCACCGCCGAGGTCCTGTTCGAGCTCCCGGGCGGGGACCGGACCCAGGCCCTGATCGTCGTCAAACCGTCCTTCGGGATGCCGCTGTACGCGTGCGACGTCTGATGGGCCCGGTGTCCGGCTGACCGCGGTGGGGACCACCGCACGGGAGGTGCGTCCTCAGGCCCGGTGGTGGTCGTGGCGCACATGCTCGGCGGAGGCGTCGCAGCCCGCGGACCAGGGTCGATGCAGGTGCACGGCGTGGTCTCCTGAGCCGAGGCGGGCGCAGGCGAGGTCGACGGCCGCGCAGCCCTCGAGCCCCACCCAGGCCGCATGCATGTCAGGGGCGGCACCGGCGGCGCACACCCATTCCTGCGTCCAGGCGTCGAGCGCCTCGACGGAGCGGACGCCCCGGGCGGTGCCGCCGCGGTGCAGGTAGGTGAGCGTGATCCCGGCGGGGTGCGGCAGGCGGGGGGAGATGCCGTCGGGCATCTCGAGGTAGATGCTGCCGGCCGCCTGATCGGGGAACTGCTCGAGCATGGCCCGGAGCAGGGGGAGGTCGGACTCGTCGCCGATCATCAGATAGCGCTCGGGAAGGCTCTGCACCGTGCTGCTCCTCGGGGGTCGATGTGCGGCTCCGGGCCGCCTGGGATCACGCTAGGCGAGGCAATTACGGAACGCAAGACTTGCCTTAATGGATGAGATGCGCCTGACGCGCGAGGCCTCGGTGGACAGTCCGAGATCGGTGCGGCACGATGTATCTGAAACTCCCGGTATCAGGCAGTGCCGGGCGCATCGCCGTGGAAAGGCCGAAGATGTCCGCATACACCGAGCACGTCACCCGGGTCCTCGCCGAGGATGTCCGGCACCCCGCGCTGGGGAACGTCGCCGTCCTCCGCTTCGCACCGCCCGAGGGCAGCAACCGGCCCGCGACCCTGGGCCCGCGCTCGGTGGATGCCGTCGCCTGCGCGATCGGCGGCGCCCTGGACCGTGCGGCGGCGGGCGAGATCGCCGCGATCGCCCTCACCGGCGAGGGCCGCGTCTTCCTCGCCGGCGCCGACCTCGCCATGTTCGCGGATCCCGCCGTCGCCGCTCGGTCCGTCGGATCCATGACCGCCGCCGTCCACGCCCTCCATCTGCGCGTGCGCACGAGCCCCGTCCCGATCCTCGCCCACCTGGGCGGCGTCGCCCTCGGCGGCGGTCTCGAGATCGCCCTCATGGCCCATGTCCGCACCGCGGCCCCGGGCGTGCGCGGGATCGGCCTGCCCGAGACAGGTCTCGGCATCCTGCCCGGATGGGGCGGCACCACGCTCCTGCAGAGCGTCGTCGGCGCGGAGACCGCGACCCGCATGATCCTCGAGGACCCGGCGCGCGACCGGCAGCTCAGCGCCGAGGCCGCGCTCGAGATCGGACTCGTCGATGCGCTCGCCGCCGACCTCCCGGCGGCCCTCGACGCCTTCGCGGAGATCGTGCGCACCGGCGCTGCCGACCGCCCGGAGGCGCTGCCGGCCGCGGGGTCGGAGCGTGCCGCCGAGATCCAGGCGGCGCTCGTAGCCCCCCACGGCCACGCCGAGACCCGCCGTGCCTGGGCGGATCGCCGCGTCGTACAGGGGGCGCCCGCGGTCGCCCGGGCCGCCGATCTCCTCGCCCAGCTGCCCGGAGCGACCCTTGCCGAGGCCCTGGACCGGGAGGCGCAGGCGCTCGCGGACCTCCTCGGCTCCGATGCCGCCGCCGGATCCCTCTACTCCGCCGAGCTGCTGCGCCGGGGGAAGCCCTCCCGCACCCCCGTCGAGGGGGCGCGGGAGCTGCGCCGGGTCGGCGTCGCCGGCGCCGGGCTCATGGCCGCCCAGATCGCCGCGCAGCTGGCTCTGGGCCTGCGCGTCCGCGTCGTCCTGCGGGACCTCGACGCGGAGATCGCCCGGACGGGGCTCGACCACGCCCGGGAGATTGTCCTCGCCGCCGGGGCGCCCGAGGTCGCCGAGCTCCTCTCGGCCACCGCGGACGTCTCCGAGCTGGCCGGCTGCGACCTGGTCCTCGAGGCCGTCCCCGAGGTCCTGCGGATCAAGCAGCAGGTCTTCGCCGAGCTCGAGGAGGTCCTCGACCCGGCGGCGCTGCTCGTCTCCAACACGTCCTCCCTCTCCGTCGCCGCGATGGCGAGCGGCCTCGAGCATCCCGAGCGCGTGCTCGGCCTGCACTTCTTCAACCCGGTCGCGAAGATGCCGCTCGTCGAGGTCATCCATACCCCCGCCACCGATGCGGCCACGCTCGCGACCGGCCTCGAGGTCGTCCGGCGGCTGCGGAAGTTCGCGGTCCGCAGCGCGGATGCGCCCGGCTTCGTCGTCAACCGCCTCCTGTTCCGGGTGCTGGGAGAGGTCTTCGCGAGCCTCGACGCCGGTGCCGACCCGCAGGCCGTGGACGCCTCCCTCGACGAGATCGGCATGCCGATGCGCCCCCTAGCCCTCCTGGACCTCGTCGGGCATGCGGTCGCCGACCACGTCGGAAGGGTCCTCGCGGCGGAGCTGGGGGAGCGCTTCCACGCCTCGCCCGCCCTCGGCGCCTGGGTTGATCGCGGGGAGCCCTTCACCCGTCGTGACCCGGAGAGCCCCCACGCGGCGGTCCGGGCCGAGGTCGCCGAGGTCTTCGGCTCCGCGGCCCGGGACGCGGGCAGGGCCGGGGAGGCGGCGACCGGCCCCGAGCTGCGGGAACGGGTGCTGCGGGGCCTCGCCGAGGAGATCCGTCTCATGCTCGACGAGGGCGTGGTCGAGCATGTCTCCCAGATCGACCTCGCCCTGATCCTCGGGGCGGGATTCCCTCGCCACCGCGGCGGCGTGTCCGTCTACCTCGACCAGTGCGGCGCTGCCGAGCGCGCCACGGGCGGCACCTTCCACGCGGACCGCTTCCGTCGCGCCTGAGCGCGGAGCCGGCCATGGGGAGGAGTCCCCATGGCGGGCCCGCAGGCGGCGCCCTACCGTGGATCCGTCCGGAGCGTCCGGACCTGCGCTCCCCCTGGAGAGGAGGAGCGGCCCCCGCCCCGGGGCGCCGCGCCAGCCATGAGCACTCCGCCGTCCGGCTCCGATCCCTGGTCCCAGCCCTCCGGCTCCGCCGGCCCTGCGGCATCCCCTGACCTGGGCGGCTACGCCCCGGCCCCCTATGAGGCCGTGGGCGCCGGGCTTCCGGACTACGAGTCCCCCCAGCCCGCGGGCGGCAGCTCCTCGGACTTCTCGCAGTCCTCTTTCCCGGTCGGCGGGCCCGCTCCGGTGCAGCCTGCCCGGGGCGGCGGCAAGGGCACGGTGTGGGCGCTCGTCGGCTGCGCCGGCTGCGCCGTCATCGTCCTGCTGCTCGTGCTCGTCCTGGGCTTCGTGCTGGTCCTGCGTCCCGCCGATCAGCCCGAGCCGGCCACCGTCGAGCCCACCGCCACGACCGAGAGCGATCCGGCCACGACGGAGAGCGATCCCGCCACGACGGAGGCCGGTCCGACGGATGATCCGGTCGCCTCGGGCGCTCCGGCGGCGGAGGGGGAGCGCGGCACCCTCGAGGCTCCGCTCCCGGCCGGGACCATGGTCACCGTCGAGGCGGCGGATGTCGACGGCAGGACCGACGTGAGCCTCGGCCAGGTGAACTGGAACGCGGACGAGGTCATCGCCGGCGTCTGGGAAGGCAATGAGAAGCCGCAGGCGGGCAACGTGTTCATCCTGGTCACCGTGACGTACACGTATCACGGCGAGGGCACCTACTCCCCGGCATGGGACCTGAACACCGACTTCACGGGTGCGAGCGGCACCGAGTACACGTGGTCCCCGGTGCTGACCCCGCAGAACTTCACGGACGCCGCGGACCTGACCGACGGTCAGAGCACCACCTGGGATGTGGCTTTCGAGGTCTCGGCGGAGGACGCGACCGCCGCGACTGGCAGCTTCCACGTCTACGAGATGCTCAACTGGGAGGACGAGGGCTTCTACGTCGCCGCGCAGTGAGGGGCCCGGGCGTGGGCGCTCGGGCGGATCCCGGCCCGGCGTCTCGCGGCCGGCGCAGGGGAGCCGAGCTGACCTGCGTCGTCGATACCTATGAGGGGGATCGCATGGCCCTCTGATGTGCCGTTACGATGGTCCGCATGTCCTCTGCCCCCTCCTCCTCCGCTCACCCCGCGGGCGGTTCCGGGACGTCGGCCCCCCGTCCGCGCGCCGCTGATCCGCGCCCGGCGCGCACCCGGCAGGCCGTGCTGGACGCGATGATGCGCCTGGCCGCGGGTGGGACGGGCGACATCACGGTGTTCTCGCTCGCCAAGGAGGCCGGCATCTCCCGGGCCGCCTTCTACACGCACTTCTCCGACCTCGAGGACGTCGCGATCGCGATGATCCGACCGGCCCTCGAGGGCCTCGAGGGCCTCGACGAGGCGGATCGCGCGGCGGGCCTCGAACCTGCTGAGAGGGGCATGAGGAGCCTGCTGCGGGTGATCGGCGTCCTCGTCGACCGGGCGGAGGTGGTCCGTGTGGTCAGCCGCTGGAAGGTCTCTGCCGCCGTCGACAGCATGATCACCGCGGCCTACGCGAACCGCTTCGAGGAGATCCTGCGCCAGTACCCGGCCGTCCTGCCGGGGACCGGGGGAGCCGAGGAGCAGCGGAGGTACGCGCTGTTCCTCGCCGGGGGCCTGTTCGTCTCTCTCGCGACCTGGCTGACGGCCGAGCCGCAGATGCCTCTCGAGGAGGTCCGCGACCGTGCCCGCGGCATGGTCGAGCATCTGCTGCGGATCGCCGCGTCCGCCCAGGAGCGCACCGGCTCCTGACCGTCCCCGGGGACACGGCCCGGAGTCCGTCAGCAGGTCACGACGAGCCGGAGCAGGGTGCGGGCGCCGAACCGCACCGCGTCCACGGGGACCCTCTCGTCGACGCCGTGGAACATGGCGGAGAAGTCCAGGTCGGCGGGCAGCCGGAGGGGCACGAAGCCGTATCCCCGGATGCCGATGGTCGAGAGGGCCTTGTTGTCGGTGCCGCCGCTGAGGCAGTACGGCAGGACGCGCGATCCCGGGTCCTCCGCCTCGATCGCGGCCGTCATCGCATCGATGAGCGGACCCGTGGTCGGGGACTCGACGGAGACGCTGACGCTGTCGAGGATGACCTCGACGTGCTCCCCGGCGAGGTCCTCGAGGAGCGCGAGGAGCTCCTCCTGGTGCCCGGGCAGGAAGCGGCAGTCGATCCCCGCCTCCGCGAACTGCGGCACCACGTTGACCTTGTAGCCGGCGTCCAGGGTGGTCACGTTCATGGTGTCCTGCAGGGTGCCGGCGACGAAGCGTCGCGCCCCGCCCAGACGCGGCAGGATCCCTTCCGGATCTGCGGGATCCCAGCCGTCGCCGGTGATCTCGGTGACCCCGTCGAACAGCTCGCGCACGCTCGCGATGCACTCCTTCGGGAACTCGTGCGCGTCGATGCGCGCGATCGCCTGCGCGAGGCGGACGATCGCGTTCTCCGAGGTCGGCATCGAGCCGTGGCCCGCACGCCCGTGGGCCCGCAGCCGACCCCAGGCCAGACCCTTCTCCGCGGTCTGGATCAGGTACGCGCGCACGTCCTCGCCCGTCTCCTGCTCCGGGAGGGTGATCGAGTAGCCGCCCACCTCGCTGATCGCCTCCGTGCAGCCGGCGAAGATCTCCGGGTGGGTCTCCACGACCCACGTCGACCCCCAGGTCGAGGCGTTCTCCTCATCGGCGAAGAAGACGACGACCAGGTCGCGCGGGGGAGTGATCCCCTCGCGCGCGAGGTGCCGGACCACGGCCAGCATCATGCCGAGCATGTCCTTCATGTCGACGGCGCCGCGGCCATAGATCATGCCGTCGCGGATCTCGCCGCCGAAGGGGTCCACGCTCCAGTCCTCCGCCGCGGCGGGGACCACGTCGAGATGGCCGTGCAGCACCAGGCCGCCGCGATCCCGGTCCACGCCCGGGATCCGCAGATGCACGCTGGCCCGCGTTGGTGCGGCCTCGATGATCTGGGGATCCAGACCGACCTCGCGCAGGCGGGCGGCGACGTACTCCGCCGCTTCGATCTCCCCTCGGCCCCAGCGCGCGGGGTCGTCCCCGCCGTAGGTCGTCGAGTCGATGCGGATCAGCTCCTGGGTGAAGCGGACCGCCTCGTCCTGGAGGAGCTCGAGATCGCCGCCGACGAGCTCCGCGAGCGACGCGGCGGGCATGGTGGCGGGGGAGGGGGCGTCAGGCACGGGAGTTCCTCCGGAACGGGATCGGGTGCACAGGTTCGGCCAGCCTAGCGGCGCGGGGCCGTGCACGCGGGACGGTCAGCGGTTCGATGCAGGGATGTCGCATTCTCCCCGGAAATGACGGGGCTGCGCCGAGGTACCTGGAGAATGTGGATAACTCTGCATGGGGAGGAGTGGTGGATTTCGGTCCATGTGAGAGATGTGGCATGACGTCGCAGGTCACACGAGTGGTTATGATGTCCGGGTGGCTGACGATGGGCCCGCGGATTATGGAAGGAGGAAAGCTGTCCACAGGGCTCGCGAAATGGCGCTCGACAGGGTAGGATGAAGAGGATTTCGAACACAGGTACGAGCCGGATGTGACGCCGGTGCGCAGGTGCAGGACACGGAAGCCCGGGAAGGAGGAGCAATGCTGGAGGATCGCCGGACCGCGACAGGAGCAGAGGACGCTGCAGTGCGGCCCGCCCTGGAGGGCGCTCCGATCCCGGGAGGTGTGCTGCGCCCCGCCGGCCCGGCGGGCCCGACCGCCTCCACCGGCCTGCAGGGTCCACGGGAGGTCCGCCTGCTCGCCCCCACCTTCGGCCCCGGGCAGTCCTGGAGGGTGGAGGACCCGCGGCACGCGGCCCGGCGTGCGGCCTATCGCCAGGCGATGGCGGACGGGGCTCCGCTGCCGATGGCCTCCGTCCCGGATCCTCCTCTGTCCGGCGTCGCGGCCTTCGTCTCCGCGGCCCCGGCGGCCATGCGGGCCACGAAGGTCGTGCGGCCCCATGCCAGGGAGACCTTCCTCGGGCACCTCGCCGAGAGTGGCTGGCAGGCCCCGGACGGCGTGGTCATGAGCGAGGCCGCCCGGCTGATCTGGGACCTCGGCACGGCGGAGGGCCCCGCCCTCGCAGCGAAGTACGCGGCCCTGGCGGCCCTGCGGCATCCGGCCGACGCCGCCGATGCCGCCGACGCCGGGACCGGGGAGGCGCCCGGGGCCTCGGCGGCCGGCGCCCCGGCGGAGGACGACGACGATGTCAACGCGCTCGTGGCCGCCGCGGCGCTCCGCATCGGCGTGCGCCGTGCCCGGCATCTGGTCCGCGACGCGCACCGTGCCCTGACGTCCTTCCCGGCCTGCTACGCGCAGCTCGCCGACGGGCGGTTCCCGGCCGGCTGGTTCACCCGCATGCTGCGGGACACCCGCGACCTGACGGAGGTCGCGCGCCAGGGGATCGACCGGCTCATCAGCTCGTGGGACCTGCGGGTGAGCCCCGAGCGCTTCGAGAAGCGGCTGCGCGAGCTGGTCCGCTGGGCGGAGCAGCTCGAGGAGCAGGAGCGCCGCGAGCAGGCGGAGCCGCCCGCACCGGTCGAGCGGTCCGTGCAGATCATGGATGTCGGCAAGGGCATGTCCTGCCTCCAGGTGTACGGGCCTGCGCCGGAGGTCGCCTCCCTCGCGCGGCGGCTCGACGTCACCGCGCGTGCCGTCCAGGCCGCGCAGCGCGCCGCCGTCGCCGCCGGCGATCAGGAGATCCCGTGGGACGTGGACGGGCTCGTCGCGGAGACGGGCTCGGTGCTGCGCAAGGACGTGCTGCGCTACCTCCTGCTCACGCGGGCGCAGCTCTCCGCGGACGGCGTCGACATCCCGCGGGACCGCTTCCGGCTCGTCGTGACCGTGCCCGCACTGACGCTCCTCGGCCGCTCGGAGGCCCCGGCCTCCCTCGACGGGATGACGCCGCTTCCCGCGGACATGGCGCGCGCCCTCGCCGGCACCGAGGACACCTGGTACCGCGTGCTCACGGATCCGTGCACCGGGACGTTCCTGCCGCTGCCCGCCCAGACCTACCGGCCCACCGCCGCGATGCAGGAGCACCTGCGACTGCGCCACCCCCGCTGCGCCGTCCCCGGCTGCGAGCGGTGCTCCTCCTTCGCCAGCCAGTGCGACCACATCGAGGAGTTCCTCGACGGCGGCCCCACCGATATCGAGAACCTCCACTGGCTGTGCGAGCACCACCACCAGCAGAAGACGGAAGGGCTGCTCGACCCGACCCGGGTGCGCGCGGCCGGACCGGATGCCGCGGGCAGCTGGCAGCCGGGCACGACCCGCTGGCTCCTCGGTGCGAACCGGGGGCAGCACGTCGTCATCGACGAGCGCGACGACGTCGACATGATCGGCGCCGAGGCCTCCCGATGGCTCGTCGACCACCTCCGCGCCCACCCGGACGCGCCCTGCGATGCGCTCTGCCTCTCCGGAGCACGCCGGGATCCCCTCATCGACCCGGCGGATCGATCACCGGGCCCGGACCGCGACCGATCGCCCGACCGCGCCCCCGAGGCGACCGAGAAGCGCATCCTCGAGCTGCCCGCATGGTCGCAGCACTGGCCGCGGCTGTGGCGATGGCTGCTCAGCGAGGACTGGAGGAGGCTCGAGTCCCCGCGGATCCTGCCCCTCCCGCCGCCGACACCTCCCGCGATCCGCTGCGACGCCTGCGGGCACGAGCATCCCGCCCCGGTACCGGCCCCGGTGCCGATCGGATCCCTCGCGCGCGTCGATCTCACCACGATCGCCGAGCCGCCGGACGGCTGGGGACCCCAGGGCCCGCCGCCCTTCTGACCGGCGGCTACACCTCCCGGCGCTGCGGAGCGAGCGTGGTGATGATCGCCGAGTCGTCCAGCGCGCCCTTGTCCTGAGCGGCCCCCAGCAGGAACAGCTGCTGGGCGGCGCTCGCGACCGGGACGGGCAGGCCGTGACGGCGCGCGGCATCGGTCACGATCCCGAGGTCCTTCACGAAGATGTCCAGCCGCGAGAGGACCTCCGCGCCGTCCTCCTCGTACGCCTCGAGCATGCGCGGGCCGCGGTTGCCGAGCATGAACGACGAGGCCGCCCCCGCCTGCAGCGCGTCGAGCGTCGCCGCCTGGTCCAGGCCCAGCCGATCCGCGAGCGCGAGCGCCTCTCCCGCCGCCGCGATGTGCACGCCGCACAGCAGCTGGTTCACCGTCTTCAGCGCCTGCCCGTCGCCCGGCCTCCCGCCGACGATCGTGAGCGTCGAGGCCAGTCGCTCGAGCACCGGCCGCGCGACCTCGAGATCCGCGGGAGCCGCCCCCACCACGATGAGCAGGTCCCCGTCGCCCGCACGCACCGGACCGCCCGAGAGCGGGGCATCGACCAGACCGATCCCCGATTCCGCGAGGCGACCGGCCGTCGCGACCACCGGATCGATGCCGACGGTGCTCGTGAGCAGCACGACCGCGCCACGAGCGAGGTGCCGGGCGATCCCCTCCGCGCCGAACAGCACCTCCTCCAGCTGGGCGCCGTCGCGGACCGCCAGCAGCACCGCGTCGGCGTCGGCGACCGCCTCCCGCGCCGATCCGGCGACCGCGACCCCTGCCTCGGCGGCCAGGCGCCCTCGTTCGGCGGAGATGTCGAAGCCGCGCACCGACAACGCCGGATCAGAGGCGAGGCGGGCGGCCATCGGCAGGCCCATCGCCCCCATCCCCAGCACCGCCACGGTGCGCCGCGCCTGGGCGCTGAGGACGCGGGTGACCTGCAGCAGTGACGCGTCGTCCCCGACGTTGCCGGCGAAGACGACGAAGGGGATCCCGCGGGCGGGGCCGTCGACGGCCTGCCACAGGGAGACGACGCCCGGGAGCATCGGCCCGCGCACCACGGCGCGACGGATCTCCAGTCCGTGCGCGGCCACATCCGAGGAGGTGATCCCGCCCTTGGCGATCACGAATCGCGGCGGTGCGGCGGCGAGGGTGCGCCGCACCGTCTCCACGACCGCGGCGCTCACCGATCGCGCGATCGCGAGAGAGCTCTCCCCGTCCTGCGTGCGCACGAGCTCGCGCGAGGTGTGCACGATGACGTCGCCCGCATCGAGCGCCGCGACGATCGCCGCGACGCGCTCGCGCAGATGCCGCTCGCGCGCGGAGGGCTCCAGCAGCAGCGGCACCTCCAGCTCGATCGTGCGCGCGCCCGGATGCCCCGCCCGCAGCCGCTCCAGCTGACGGGTCGTGAGCCCCACGTGGGAGCCGACCACGATGAGGCCTCCCCGCGTGCGCCGCGTCGGATCCTGCCCGGCGTAGACCTCGGCCGCGGTCAGCGGCGTGCGCGGCTCCTGGCCGATGCGGGCGCGCACGAACGGCGGCCCCACCCGGCAGATCGCGCGCAGCCCGTCCTCCTCGGCGAGGTCCAGGCCGGCGGCGAGCGCGCGCATGTCGTCCTCGTGCTCGGCATCGGCCACCATCACCCGCGCCCCCGAGCGCAGGGCGTCGGCGATCCCCTCGGCGCCCCCGCGCAGCAGCGCGAGGTCCAGGACCTGCACGTCCGCGGCCCGCACGCGGCCCGTGGTCTTCTCCTCGACCCAGTCGGGCAGGTGGCTCGCGCGGTAGCCGAAGCTCGCATCGCGCGCGAACTCGGAGGACCCGACGGGCGTCAGCGTCCCGTCGGCCCCGCGCAGCAGATGCGTGCCGTCGATCGTGACCCGGCCGGCCTCCGGGAAGGCCGGCACCAGCAGCACCAGATCCGCGCCGCGTCCCGTGACCTCGGCGAGCACGCCGTCCAGGACATCGGTCTCGAGCGGGAAGTGTCCGCGCAGCGTCGAGTCGGAGCGGGAGACGAAGGCGATCTCCACCCCCGTCTGCCGTGCGGCGGCGAGCGCGGCCCGGGCCACCTGCTCGTTGCGCTCCGCCGCGGCCTCTGCGTCGAGGCTGCGGCTGTTGGTCAGGACGTACACGGCCGCCGGCTCCTGCGCGAAGGCCCACAGCAGGTCCGGGACCTCCCAGCGCGTGAGGACCGGCAGGTCGTGGACCGACTGGGTACCGGTCGGGTCGTCGTCGAGGACCACGAGGATGCGCCGCGGAGCGGACATGAGGACTCCCTAGCTTGTAACATGTCTGACATCTGACAGGGTGCAGTGTGGCATGCGAGAATCACGCAGGGCAAGACCGGATGAGGAGGCCCGATGGTGCGACGGCTGCTGGTCGAGGACGTCCTCGACGGCCTGCGCGAGCGGATCATCGCCGGCGAGTTCCCGGTCGACTCCCCGCTGCCCGGGGAGCTCGAGCTCGTGGGGCAGTACGAGGTCAGCCGCGTCACCGTCCGCGAGGCGATCAAGGTGCTGCACGCCCAGGGCCTCGTCCGGGCCGAGCGGGGACGCGGCACCTTCGTGAACCCCATGCGCCGCTGGACGTCCCTGCCCGCGGTCGTCCGCGCTCTCGGCGCCCAGGGCGATCCGCGCCAGGTCTCCCTCGACCTGCTCGAGATGCGTCGCGTGCTCGAAGGGGGAGCGGCGGAGCTCGCCGCGCAGCGCATCGGATCCGAGGAGCTCACCGCGCTCGCGCGTCTGCTCGAGACCATGCGCGGCGCCTCCGCAGCGGCCGATGTCGAGGCCTTCGTCCGTGCCGACCTCGGCTTCCACGCCGAGATCCTCGCCGCCAGCGGGAACGCGTTCCTGCCGGTGCTCATGGAGCCTCTGTCCGCCGTGCTCGCGGCGGCCCGCGCCCAGACCAGCGCCGTCCCGGAGATCCAGGCCCACGCCATCGAGGAGCATGCGCGCATCCTCGCAGCGCTCGCCGGGGGCGACGGCGCCGCGGCTCGCACGGCCATGGACGCGCACATGCAGCAGACGGCGGAGGACCTCTCGCGCTACATCATCGCCTGAAACCCCAGGATCCCCCGCGAGAACCAGAGGAAGAACAGCGCGAAGCCGATCATGACGACGGCGGAGAGGATCGGACCCGCCAGCCGGAGCAGGTTCGGGGAGCCGCCGTCCTTCGGGGCGATGAAGCGGTCGGGCCGCTGCTCGTCGTAGCAGACCTCCACCTCCATGCCGGTCCGGTCGAGCATGCCGACGTCGGAGACCGCCGGGATCGCGCGCACGCGCTGCCCGTCCCGGGTCCGGAACTCGATGGTCTCCACCAGGGCGCGGGTGGTGCGCGAGCCGCTCGAGCCCGAGGAATGGGAGGTGACCTGGAGGTTCGAGCTGATCACGGTTCCGGTGGTCCGGGCCCCGCGGGAGGTCAGGGAGAGCGCCTGCAGCAGCCGGCGCACGGCGCGGAGCGCGGTGACCAGCGCGATCGCGATGATGAGCAGCGGGACCGCCATGAACAGGATGCTGAAGTGCTCGAACATGCGGACACCCTACGGCGGACAGCCGCCCGCTCCGGCGGGCGCCGCCGTACGATCCCCCTGTGAACAGTCCCGACGCCGCCTCCGCCCCGCCGACCCGAGCGCGAGCAGGGGCGCGCGTGACCGCGACCCTCGCGATGCTCGCGATGATCGGCCCGTTCACGATCGACACGGTCTTCCCCGCCTTCGGTCGGATCGGCGCGGAGTTCGGCAGCGACGAGGTCGCGCTCCAGCAGCTGGTCAGCGCCTACCTCGCCTCCTTCGCGATCATGTCGGTCTTCCACGGCCCGCTGTCCGATGCGCTGGGCCGCAAGAAGGTCATGATCGGCGGGCTCGTGATCTACACGGCCGCGATGGTCGCCTCCGCCTTCGCCCCGGACCTCGGCGTGCTCATCGCGCTGCGGATCGTGCAGGGCGCGAGCGCGGGTGCGGCGACGATCGTGAGCCGCGTCGTCATCCGCGACCTGTTCTCCGGGGCCGAGGCGCAGCGGCTCATGGCGAGCGTGATGATGATCTTCTCCGTCGCGCCCGCGATCGCGCCGATCCTCGGCGGCTGGGTGCTGCTGCTGGGCAGCTGGCGCCTCGTGTTCCTCGCGATCTCCGTGTACGCGCTCGTGGTCATCGCGCTCACGGTCCTGCTGCCGGAGACGCTGCCGCCGGAGCGGCGCTCGCCCCTACAGGTGCGCGCGATCCTCGGCTCCCTGCTGCGGGTGGGCCGATCGGGCCGCATGCTGCGGCTCGCGATCGGCTCCGCCTTCGGCTTCGCGGCGCAGTTCATCTACATCGCGGGCGCCTCGATCTTCGTCACCCGCCTGCTGGGGATGGGCGAGCAGGACTTCTGGGTGCTGTTCCTCCCGCTGATCATCGGCATGATCGCGGGGGCATGGGTGACCGGCCGGACCGCGGACCGGGTGCCGCGGCCGCGGCTGATCACCCTCGCCCTGCTGGCGACGCTGCTGAGCGCGGTCATCAACGTGATCCTCGCGCGCTTGGGCCCGCCGGTGGACGGCACTCTGGGCTGGGGGGCGCTCGTGGCCGTGATCGGCCCGCTGCTCATCGCCTTCTCCGTGGCCGTGTTCTTCTCGCCGATCCAGCTGGAGATCCTCGACCTGTTCCCTCACGAGCGGGGAACGGCCGCCTCGCTCTCGACGTTCTTCTCGCTCGTGCTGAACGCCCTGCTGGCCGGTGTGATCACGCCGATCGTCATGGTGGACCTGGGCTCGGTCGCGCTGACCTCGCTCGGGTTCATCGTCCTCTCGCTCATGCTGTGGGGCTGGCACCTGCGGACAGAAGCGCGTCGATCTGATTGATCGCCGAGGTCGAGCCCTCGACGACGCCCATCGCGAGGACCTGCTCGAGCCCCTCCCGGCTGGGGAACGTCGAGGTGTAGACGGCCTGCGTGCCGCCGTCGGCCTCGGTGAAGGTGTAGACGTTCACCGACTCCGGCAGCTCGGTGTTCTTGGCGAAGGTCTCGTCGGCGAAGCCGTCGCGGAAGGTGAAGGACCGGGGCTCCTCGACCGCATCGACCTCCCAGTAGCCGTAGTGCCGGTCGCCCTCCGGTCCGGTCATGTAGTAGGTGACCCGGCCCCCGGGGGCCAGCTCGTGGTCGACGACGGTGGCCGGGTACTCGACCGGGCCCCAGACCTTCTCGAGCTGGCGCGGGTCGGCGTAGATCTGCCAGACGCGGTCGAGCGGCGCGTCGAAGCGGGCGGTCAGGGTCAGGGTGAGGGCGTCGAGGTCGTGGGTCACGTCGGTGACGGGCATGGGTCATTCCTTCTGGGATGAGCTCGTCAGGAGCTGGTCGATGCGCGCCACGCGGCCCCGCCAGATCGCTTCGAGCTCGGTGAGCATGTGCTGGACCGAGCGCACCGCCTCGACGTCCCCGCGGGCCAGGGATTCCCGGCCCGCGCGGCGCCGGGTGATGAGGCCGGCCCTCTCGAGCACCGCGACGTGCTTCTGCACCGCCGTGAGGCTCATGTCGTACTTCCTCGCGAGCGCCGACACCGAGGACTCGCCGCTGAGCACGCGCCGCAGGATGTCGCGGCGTGTGCGATCGGAGAGCGCATGGAACCAGGCGTCGGCCCGGTCCTCCTCGTCGATGTCGAGCACGGAGCCCAATCTACAACCATGAGGTTGTAGGTTGTCAAGGGGTCGAGGTGACGCAGATCATGGCCGCGGAGTAGGTTGGGGTCATGGACTACTCCGGGAAGATCGTCGTCGGGCATGACGACTCCGCCGCCTCCTCGCTCGCCGTGCGCTACGCCGCCCGCCTGGCCCTCGCCGCCGGCAAGGAGCTGCGCATCATCCATGCCTGGATCTGGCCGCTGCTCGGGAAGAACGTCGAGCCCGTCGACGGCGTCGCCGACTCCGGCCTGCGCAATCAGGCCCTCGCGCTGCTGCGCGGCGCGGCCGAGGAGGCGCGGGCCGCCGCACCGGGGGTGCAGGTCGGGACGTCGCTCATCACGGGGCATGCGCGCGTCGTCCTCGGCGAGGCCTCCCGCACCGCGGACCTCGTGGTGGTGGGGCACCGGGGGCTGGGCGGCTTCTTCGGCATGCTGCTGGGCTCGGTGAGCCTGGGCCTGGTCACTCATGCCGGCTGCCCGGTGCTCGTCGTGCGCACCGAGGAGGAGCCCGAGGGGCCCGTCCTCGTCGGCGTCGACGGCTCGCAGGCCGGCGCCGAGGCGGTCGTCTCCGGCGTCCGCATCGCCCGCATGCGGCGGTCGCCGCTGAAGATCGTCCACGTCCACCGCGTCGTCGACGGGCGCTCCGCCATGAGCGCGCAGGAGGCCGCCCAGGTGCTCGAGGAGGGCGTCGCCCAGGCGCGCGTCGAGCTGGGCGAGGACGCGGGGATCGAGGTGACCGGCGAGCTGGTCGAGAGCCGCACGGTCCCGCAGGGTCTCCTGGCCGCCGCGCAGGAGGCGAGGATCGTCGTGGTCGGCTTCCAGGGGCAGGGGCGGCGCCGCTTCGGCTCGACCGCGCACGCGATCATGCATCATGCCCCCGGCAATGCCGCGATCTGCCGCCATGAGCATATCCCGGTCGAGACCGACGAGGCCCCGCAGGTCGTCGAGGAGAGCTGAGCGCTCAGGCGGCGGCCTTCTCCTTCAGCTGACGCTTCACGCGGGCCAGCATCCCCGCCATGCCGCGCAGGCGCAGGGGGCTGACGACCTCGGCGAGGCCCAGCTCCTCGGTGACATCGGCCGGGACGTCGAGGATCTGGCCCACGGACAGGCCGTCCAGGCCCTCCGCGAGGATGCCGGCGAAGCCGCGGGAGGTCGGGGCCTCCGGCGGGGCCGAGAAGAACAGGCGCGCCGCGGCGTCCCGCCCCGTGCCCTCGACCTCGGTGATGAGGAAGATCGGGGACTGGCACTCCGGCACGGGCTCGAGCAGCTCGGGATGGTCGGCGTAGCGCTCGGGCAGCGCCGGCAGGCCCCGGGAGAACTCGAGCAGCAGCTGGAGGCGGTCGCGCCCTCCGAGCGCCTGGAAGTCGCCGACGATCTCCGCGAAGGCCTCGGGCAGGACGCGCGGGGACTCGGGGCTCATCGGGCCGTGACCTCGCCCGGCTCCGTGCCGATCGCGATCGGCAGGCGCACGGCATTGCCCCATTCGGTCCACGAGCCGTCGTAGTTGCGGACGTCCTCGAAGCCCAGCAGGTAGCGCAGCACGAACCAGGTGTGGCTCGAGCGCTCGCCGATGCGGCAGTAGGCGATGGTCGCCGCGGCGGGATCGAAGCCCTTCTCGCCCAGGTAGATCGCCTCCAGCTCCTCGCGACCCCTGAAGCGCCCGTCCTCGGCGGCCGCCCGCGCCCACGGCACCGACTGCGCGGTGGGGATGTGGCCGCCGCGGACCGTGCCCTCCTGGGGGTAGTCGGGCATGTGGGTGCGCTCGCCGGTGTACTCCTGGGGGGAGCGGACGTCGACGAGCTGACCGCCCAGGAAGTCCAGGACCTGCTCGCGGTAGGCGCGGATGGGGGCGTCCTCGCGCTCGATCACGGGGTACCGGGCCGGCTCGCGGAGGGGGACGTCGGTCGTGTACGCGCGACCCTCCGCCTCCCAGGCGGCGCGACCGCCGTCGAGCAGGCGCACGTCCGGATGGCCGAACAGCTCGAAGACCCAGAGCGCATAGGCCGCCCACCAGTTCGACTTGTCGCCGTAGACGACGACGGTCGTCTCGCGGGTGATGCCGTGGCGCCCCAGGAGCTCCGCGAAGGCCTCGCCGTCGATGTAGTCGCGGGTCACCGGATCGTTGAGATCCAGGTGCCAGTCGATCTTCACCGCGCCGGGGATGTGGCCCGTCTCGTAGAGGAGGACGTCCTCGTCGGACTCGACGACCACGAGGCCCTCCGCCCCGAGGTTCTCCGCGAGCCACGCGGTGCTCACGAGCTTCTCCGGATGCGCGTACTGCTGGAGGGAGGCGGCGGGATCGAACGGGACGGTCATAGCGTCTCCTTGGGTCGATGGTCGATGGTTCCAGTGTGTCACTGCTGCCGAGGATCCGCACCGGCGGTCGCGAGCACGGTCACACTCACACCGCGTGCTCGGCGAAGGCGGCCCGGAGGCGGGAGGCGTCCGCGCCGTCCGCGAGCAGGACCTGCAGCAGCAGCCGCGCCTTGTGGGCGCTCAGCAGGCCGGCCATCACGGCCCCGGCCCGCTGCAGGTCGACCTCGCTGCCGGGATAGGAGTAGTGGCGGTCCGAGGTCCCGCCGCGCGGGGTCCGCGTCGCGACCACGACCGCCGTGCCGCCGGCGATGTGCGCGCGCACCCGGTCCATCGCCGCGGCCGGCACGTGCCCCATCCCCGAGCCGATCAGCACGAGGCCCGCGAGGCTCCCGGCCGGGACGGCGTCCAGCAGCGCGGCCTCGTCGCCGATGCCGAGCGCGAGCACCGGCACGGAGGGCAGCTCGCGGGGCAGGTCCCCGCCCACGAAGCCGCGGCGCGGCAGCGGGCCCTGCAGCAGGTGCAGGTCGTCCGGGGCGACGATCGCGAGGGGGCCGCCGGGCTCCGAGCCGAAGGCGCCCACCTCCCGCGAGGACAGCTTCGTCACCCGGTCCGCGAGATGCGCGGCCGCGTCCATCACCACGAGCACGCCGAGGCCGCGCGCCGAGGGGGCCGCGGCCGCGAGCACCGCGTCGCGCAGGTTCGCCGGGCCGTCGGCGCCCGGGGCATCCGCGGCCCGCATCGCGCCGGTGAGCACGAGCGGGGCCTCCCGGTCCCAATAGCGCTGCAGCAGGAAGGCGGACTCCTCGAGGGTGTCGGTGCCGTGGCTGAGGACCACCCCGAGCGCGCCCCCGTCCACCGCCTCCCGGGCCAGATCCAGAGCCGTGCGCAGGTCCGCAGGGCGGATCGAGGGGGAGCCGATGTTCGCGATCTCGCGGTGACGGACCTCGATCGCCCCGGCGTCGATGCCCGCGACCGCCGCGGGACCCCGCGAGCCCGGTGCGGCGGCGCCGCTCGCGTCCTGGGACATGAAGATCGTGCCGCCCAGGGAGAGGACGATGACGTGGGGGGAGGTCATCGGGCCAGGATATCGGGCGCGGCGCGGCGCAGGAGGACCACGACCTCCTCGTGCTCCGTGTGCGGGAACATGTCGACCAGGCGCCCGGCCGCCACCTGCAGGGACGGCATCGCCGCGAGGTCCCGGGCCAGCGTCGTGGGATGGCAGCTGGAGTAGACGACGTCCCGCACCCCGCTGTCCTCGAGGAAGCCGGCGAGCTCGGGGCCGATGCCGCGCCGCGGCGGGTTCACGATCACCGCCTCGGGAGGCCCCGATCGCGCGGCCTCCGCGATCGCCCAGGTCGTCGCATCGGCCGCATGGAAGGTCGCCGGGATGCCCTCCGCCTCGGCCGCCTCGCGCGCCGCCTCGATCGCCTGCGCGGACAGCTCGACCCCCGTGACCTCGCGGCCGGGGGTGCGCGCGCAGTGGAGCGCGAAACCGCCCACCCCGCAGTACAGGTCCCAGACCGAGGCCGGCCCGACCTCGTCCATCCACGCCGCGACCTGCCGGTACAGGGCTCCGGCCACCTCCGTGTTGGTCTGCAGGAAGGACTGCGGGCGGATCCGCAGCGTCACGTCCCCGGTCCGCATCCTCAGAGCCGCATCGCCGACGAGGTGGATCTCCTCGCGGCCCTCGAGGACCGCCCTGTGCTCGGGGTGGATGTTCGCGCTGACCACTCGCAGGCGCGGGGCGCGGGAGAGCAGCGTGGGCAGATGCTCGCGGATCCGGGGCAGGGGCGCGGTCGAGCGCAGCACCAGGCGGAGCATGAGCTCGCCCTCGGGAGAGATCGTCACCAGCACGTGCTTGAGCTCCCCGCGGCGCCGCGCCACGTCGTACGGCGGGACCTGGGCCCGGCGGATCAGCCAGCGCACCTGCTCGAGCAGCTCCTCCACGCCCGGCGGGTACAGGGGGCAGTCCACGAGGTCGACGCCCGTGGCGATGCCGAGCACGGGCTCCGCGGCGGTGCCGGTCGCGACCATCTTCGCCTTCGCGCGGAAGCCGGCGTCGGCGCTGAGGACCGGCGGGGACCACACCGGCCCGCCCGGTGCGGCGAACGGGGCCAGCAGCTCCTCGACGCGAGCGCGGGAGCGCTCCACCTGCGCGTCCCGCGGCATCGCCAGCAGCGTGCAGGAGCGGCAGGTGCCCGCGTCGAAGTGATGGCAGCGCACCGGGGAAGTCTACGGGGGGCGGTAGGGTCCGAGCATGGACGCGGCGCTCGGGGCAGGTCTCGCGGCGGGCCTGGTGGGGCTCGCCCTCGGGCTCGCGGCCGGGCTGCTCCTGGGTCGGCGCCGTCCGCGCACCCCGGCGCGGGAGGCCCCGCCCGTGCCCGAGCGGACCGTCGTCCGCCTCCTGTCCCATGAGATCCGCACCCCGCTCGCGCTCGTCAAGGGAGCCGCGGATCTGCTCGCCGAGGAGAGCCCGGGCCCGCTGAACCGGCAGCAGCGCTCCTTCGTGACGACCATCGTGGACAACACGACGCTCGTGATCGGCATGGCGGAGGGCTTCCTGCTCGAGGCCCGCTGGGACGCGGGCGCCCCCGACCTGGACCGCACCGCCGTGGACGTGCGCGCGCTCGTGCGGGAGACCGTCCTCGAGCTGCGACGGATCCGCCGTCGGCCCGTGGAGCTCGACAGCCGCGGGGGTCCCCTCGTCCTCGAGGCCGATGCGGGCATGATCCGCCAGGTGCTCTGGAACCTGCTCGGCAACGCGATCCGCCACGCCGGGCCCGAGGCCCGGGTGGCCGTGCGCGTGGACGAGACGGCCGAGGGCGCCGTGATCGAGGTCGCCGACGACGGCGCCGGCATGGACGAGCAGGCCCGCGGTGACCTGTTCGCCCCCGCCCGGAGCGGCCATCCGGAGGGCACCGGGATCGGCATGGACGTGATCACCCGGATCGTCGACGCCCATGGCGGACGTGTCGTGGTCGACACCCTCAGCCGCCGCGGAACCCGCATCATGGTGGTGCTGCCCTGGCCGGAGCCGGGCGGACCGGATGCGAGCAGGCAGGAGGGCTGAGATGGGGGAGGCGGACCCGCGCGCCCCGCGGATCCTGGTCGTCGACGACGAGGAGCAGATGACGGCGATCATCGCCTTCGCCCTCGAGACCCAGGGGCTGCGGACCGTGACGGCGCGCCATGCCGCCGCGGCCCGCGAGGTGCTCGCCGGCGGCGGCATCGACCTCGTCGTGCTCGATGTGATGCTGCCGGGGGAGAGCGGCGTCGAGCTGTGCCGCAGCCTCCGCGAGACCTCCGACGTGCCCGTCATCCTGCTGACCGCCCTCGGCGAGGTCGACGACCGCGTCGCGGGTCTCAGCGCCGGGGCCGACGACTACCTCACCAAGCCCTTCAGCCCCCGCGAGCTGGCCCTGCGGGTCAGCGCCGTGCTGCGCCGCACCGCCGCCGCGGGGGCTGCGGGCTCCGCAGCGGACATGCTGCGCTGCGGGGCGCTGCGGGTGGACCCCGGCGCCGGGGCCGCGAGCTGGGACGGCGCGCCCTTGCAGCTGCCGGAGACCGAGCTGCGGCTGCTGGCCCGCCTCGCCCAGGAGGCCGGGCGGCCCGTGCCCCTGCGCTCCCTGCTGCGCGACGTCTGGGGGACCGCGAGCACGGAGGGCGGACGCGACATGGTCAAGTCGATGGTGTACCGCCTGCGCCAGCAGATGCGCTCCCAGGGCGCCCCCGAGGACCTCATCGAGGCCGTCCGCGGCCAGGGCTACCGCCTGCGGGTGCTGCCCGCGGAGCATCGTCACCGAACGTCACCGGGCGACACCCCGCGGTCACCGAGCCGCTGACAGGGTGGCATCGACCCTCCCCGACGATGAAGGAGAACGATGTCCGCCCCGACGAAGCCGGCCGCGACGACGCGCCGCGGGTTCCTCGCAGCCCCGCCCCCCAGGCCCCGCCTCAGCGATGAGGAGGTCCGCCGGATCTACCCCCGCCGGCGCTTCGGCGTGTTCATGGGGATCTTCATCGGCTACGCGGGCTTCTACCTGATCCGCAACAACGTCTCCCTCGTGGCGCCGCTGCTCATGGAGGACACCGGGATCGATGAGGTCGGGATCGGCCTGATCGCCAACGCCGTCCTGTTCGCCTACGGCCTCTCGAAGTTCTTCATGGCCACGGTCTCCGACCGGTCCAACGCCCGGTTCTTCCTGCCTCTGGGCCTGGCCCTCAGCGCGATCGTGAACCTGTTCGTCGCGACCGTCCCGTGGGTCTCCGGCTCGATCGCCGTGTTCGCGACCGTCATGTTCATCAACGGCTGGTTCCAGGGCATGGGCTGGCCCGCCTCCGGCCGCACCCTCGTCCACTGGTTCTCCACCAACGAGCGCGGGTGGAAGACCTCCATCTGGAACACCGCCCACAACGTGGGCGCCGCGGGCCTCGGCGTCGCCGCGGCCGCCGCCCTGAACTGGACGGCCGACGACTGGCGCGCCGCCTTCTGGTTCCCCTCCCTGATCGCCCTCGTCGTCGCCGCCGTCGCCTTCTGGCTGATGCGCGACACCCCCGAGTCGGAGGGCCTGCCGCCCATCGAGGAGTACCGCGACGACCCGGCGAAGGTGTCGATCGAGCTGGACGGCGAGGAGAAGCCGTCGATGTGGCAGTTCGTGCGCACCCACGTGCTCACCAACCGGGTGATCGTGCTTCTCGCCGTCGCCAACGTGTTCGTGTACGCCCTGCGCTACGGCGTCCTGAACTGGATCACCGTCTACCTCGCCGACGTCCGCGGCGCGGAGATCGGCGACGGCATCACCGGCTTCGTCACCTTCGAGCTCGCCGGGATCCTCGGCACCCTCGCCTGCGGCTGGATCTCCGACAAGATCTTCCGCGGCTACCGCTCCGGCACCGGCATGCTGTTCATGGCCCTGGTCGCGCTCGCCCTGCTCGCCTACTGGCTGCTGCCCCTCGGCGCGCCCATCTGGATCTCCATCGTCCTGGTCGCCGTGATCGGCGGGCTCATCTACGGCCCCGTCATGCTCATCGGCCTGCAGGCCATCGACCTCTCGCCCCGCGAGGTCGCCGGGACCGCGGCCGGCTTCACGGGCCTGTTCGGCTACCTGCTGGGCGCGACCCTCGCCTCCTCCGGCGTGGGGCTCATGGTCCGCTACCTCGGCTGGGACGTCGCCTTCGGCGTGCTGACGGCCTGCGCTCTCGGCGTGGTCGCGATCATGGCGGTCATCGGCCGCGAGGAGAAGAAGCTCATGCGCAGGGCGCACTCCTGAACCGCCGCTATCGTGCAGGGTCATGAGGACCCTCCGCCGGATCGCCGCCCAGGCGGTGCTGGGGGCCGTGCTGCTCGCGACCGCGGGCTGCACGGCCCCTGAGGCATCGGCGTCCGTCACCGTCCTGTGCTCGAACGACGCGGCGATCTGCGCCGCCTGGGCGGAGGACTTCGCGCGGCAGACCGGCACGGCGGTGACCATGGACCGCCTGCCCACCTCCGAGGCGCTCGAGCGGATCCGTCGCGGGGAGGGCCTCCCCGAATACGACGTCTGGCACGGCGGCGGCTCCGAGATGTACGTCGCCGCCGCGCAGGAGGGGCTGCTCGCCCCGTACCCCTCCCCGCAGGCGGAGGGGATCCCCGCGGAGCTGCGCGAGCCCCGCGGCCGATGGACCGGCGTGTACGTCTCCTTCCTGGGATTCTGCGCCGATGCGGCGCGGCTCGAGCAGATCGGCGCCCCGGTGCCGCGCAGCTGGGAGGACCTCCTGGACCCCGCGCTCGCCGGCTGGGTCAGCGCCGCCTCGCCCCGCACCTCCGGTACCGCCTACACCACGATGCTCGTGCAGCTGGACCGCCGCGGCGAGCAGGAGGGCCTGGACTACCTCTCCCGGCTCTATGCCCAGGTCCCGCAGTTCACGCGCTCCGGGACGGCGCCCGCCCAGGTCGTCGCCCAGGGCGAGGCCGCGGTCGGGATCAGCTTCGCGCCGTACTGCGAGGCGGCCGCCGCCGCGGGAGCCCCGGTCACGACGATCCTGCCGCGCGACGGCACCGGCTATGAGGTCGGCGCGGTCGCCGTGCTCGCCGATGCTCCCCATCCGGCGGCGGCTCGCCGCTACGTCGATCACGCGGTCTCCGAGCAGGGCCAGCGCTCGGGGGCATCCTCCGGGATCCACCAGGTCCCCACCCAGACGGGTCTGCCGGGATCCTTCGGCGCGGTGCGCGGACGGCTCGCGGCGCCCCTGCTGATGGCGCCGCTCGAGGAGCGCGCGGCCCGTCGCGACGCGCTGCTGGACTGGTTCGCGGCCGAGGTCCCGCAGTGAGCCGCATCGGCTGCGCGGCCCGCGTGCTCCCGCTCGTGCTGCTGGTGGGAGCGGCGCTGGCCGTGGGCTGGCCGCTGCTGCGCATCCTGGCCGAGGCCCTCGCCTCCCTGCGCGGCGGGATCGCACCGGGGCTGGGACGGACCGCGGCCGTCTCCGGGGCCCTCGCCGCGGGGGCGACGGTCCTGGCACTCCTCGGCGGGCTCGCGGCCGCGCTGACGGCCCGCTGCCTGCCGCCGGGACCGCGGCGCCTCCTGGACGTGGCGCTGCTGTCGCTGCTGCTGGTCCCGCCGTACACGGCGGCGGCCGCCGTGCTCGCCCTGGGCGGGCGCGGCGGCCTGCTCCACGGGATCCTTCCGCCCCTGCTCGGGGCCCGGGGCATGCTGGCCGCGCTCGTGATCACCCTGCTGCCCTACCCCTACGCCGCCGCCCGCCTCGCCTGGCGCGGGGTGGACCCCCGGCTCGTCGATGCGGTCCAGGTGCACGGCGGAGGCGCCGGGCGGGTGCTGCGGCTCGTGCTGCTCCCGCCGCTGCGGAGGCCCCTCGCCGCGGCCTGCGTGCTCATGCTGCTGACCGCGCTCGCGGACCCCTCGATCCCCGCCGTGCTGCGCGGGCGCGTCCCCACCCTGGCGCACACCGCCTATCTCGAGGTGATGGCCTGGGGCGATGAGGGCACCGCCGCGCTCATCGCCGTGCTGCTGGCCCTGCCGGCGCTGCCGCTCCTGCTGCTGGTCCCCTCCGGCCCGGGCGCAGGACTCACCGAGCCGTGGTACGGCCACGGCGCCGGTCCCGCGCTCGCGCTGCCGACCTCCCCGCTCCTGCATGCGGCCCGCCTGCTCACCCTCCTCGTCCTCGCCGGGATCGGGGCCCTCCTGGCCGCCGCGATCCTGCGCACCGCCGGCGCGCCCGGGGAGCTGCTGGGGCAGGGGGCGGTCCTGACCCTCGTCTCCACGCTCCAGCACGCCCTGCTCGCCCTCCTCGTCGCCGTGCCCGCCGGGCTCGGCACGGCCCTGCTCGCCTCCCGCGGGCCGCGCGGACTGGCCTCCGTCGTCGACGGCGCGCAGCTGGTCCTGCTGGTGCTGCCGGGCACGACCCTCGGGCTGGCCGTCTCCCTCGCCTACCGCCTGGGGACCCCGACGCCGCTGGGCATCCTGCCCCCGCTCGTGGGAGGAGCCTCGCTCGGCTCCGGATCGATCGCGATCGTGCTCGTCCTCGCCGCCTCGACCGCGCCGCTCGTGCACGTCGCGACCCGTGCCGCCCGCGCCCAGATCCCCCGGAGCGAGGAGGAGACCGCCCGCGTCCTCGGCATCGGTCGGCGCCGGCGCCTGATGCGCCTGGTCCTCCCGCAGGCCGCTCCGCTCGTCGCGGTGACCGCGGCGGCCGTCCTCGTGCGCATGATGGTCTCCGTGACCCCCGTCGTCCTCGTAGCCGCCCCCGACGCGCCGATGGTCCCCGCCCTCGCCCTCGATCTGCTGGACCGCGCCGCGCTCGCCCCCGTCTTCGTCCTCACCCTGCTGGTCGCCCTGGTCATCGCCGTGCTCGCGCTGGGCGCGGCCGCCGCCGGGAGGCTCCGATGACGCCCCCGTCCCACCCGGCCCTCGAGATCGCCGGAACCCCGGGGTGGGACCTGCAGGTCGCGGCGGGGGAGCTGCTCGCGATCATCGGCCCCTCCGGCGCCGGGAAGACGACCCTGCTGCGCGCCGTGACCGGCCTCGACCCGCTCGCGCAGGGCCGGATCCTGCTGCGCGGACGGGACGTGACGACCGTTCCCGTCCACCGTCGCGGCGTGACCATGATGTTCGAGGTCCCGGCTCTGTTCGCGCAGCTCGACGTCGCCGAGAACATCGCCATGGCGCTGTCGGCCCGGCGCGGCCCGCTCGAGGAGGACCAGCTGGAGACGGCGCTCACCGCGCTGGACCTGCACCATCTCTCCCGTCGCCTCCCGCACCAGCTCTCGGCCGGACAGCGCCAGCGCGTCGCCCTCGCCCGCGCGCTCGTCAGCCGGCCCGAGGTGCTGCTGGTGGACGAGCCGCTCGCCCACGTCGACCCCGCCGCCCGGGTCGGCCTGCGCCGCGAGATCCTCCGCACCCACCGGCGGATGTGCACCGCGGCCCTGTACGTCACCCACGACTGGGCGGAGGCGCTCGCCGTCGCCGACCGTCTCGCGGTGCTGCGGGAGGGCCGGATCGTCCAGATCGGCGCCCCGCGCGAGGTGTACCGGCGGCCGCGCGACGCCTGGGTCGCCCAGCGCATCGGCGTCCCGAACCTGCTGCCATGCCCGGTCCTCGCCGCCCGGGCAGGCCAGGTGCGGGTCCGCGCCCTGGGCCGGGAGCTGTGGGTCCCCGCGGACCCGGAGCTGGCGGCGACGGGGGAGGAGGCGCTCGTGCTCGCGCACGCCCATGCGATCAGGATCCGCCCGCAGAGCGGGGACGGGCCCGCCCCGCCGGACGAGCTCGACCCCGCGTGCGGCCGGATCCTGGGCGGCAGCTTCGGCGGGGATCACGTCGACTACGACGTCGAGACCGCGGCCGGGACCCTCGTCTCCCGCCGGGTGCTGGGCCCGGCCGAGGATCCGCTCGCACCCGGGACCCCGGTCGAGGTCTGCCTCGACCCGGAGGCCGTCTGGGCGGTGCGGGCCTGAGGATCGGCGGGCGCCGCCCCTCGACAGCAGCGCCCGATCCGGGCAGGCTGGAGTGATGAGCAGCACCCTGTCCGTCCCCGCCGCCCTCTTCCTCCTCCTCACCAAGGACACCGGCTACGCCGAGGCCGGCAGCAGCCGTCGTGCGCCGCTCGCGGCCGGCGCCGTCACCGAGCTGATCCTCGCCGGCCGGATCGAGCTCGAGGAGGCGAAGAACCCGCGGGTGCGCCTCCTCGACGACGCGCCGACCGGTGACCCGGCCCTCGACCGGGTCCTCGCCGCGATCGGGCAGCTCCCCGGTCGGAAGCTGCAGAGCCTGGTCAGCCATTCGAGCCTCGATGTCACGCACGTCATCGGGCGGCAGCTGTGCGAGAGGGGCGTGCTCGAGGAGCAGAAGGGGATCTTCTCCACCCGCTACAGCACCCAGGAGCCCGGGCCCGAGCAGGCGCTGCGACGGCAGCTCGCCGCCGTCCTGCAGGAGGAGGAGCCGGCCTCCCCGCGCGCCGCCGCCGTCCTCGGGATCCTGCGGGCCATGGACCTCGCCCACCGGATCCTGCGCGAGGACGTGCCGGGCATGGGCCGTCGCGCCATGCGGGACCGCATCGAGGAGATCGCCCGGGACGTCCCCACCGTCGACGCGGTCCGCGCCTCCTACCAGGCCATGCAGACGGCGATGATGACCGCGGTGATCGTGCCCATGATGATGATGGGCAGCTAGATCGCGCTCAGACCGCTGCCGTCCCCGCGCATCGTGTACGTCGTCGAGGTGTACTCGTCGCCGACGGAGAAGATGATCTCGACCGGTCCGACAGGCAGACCGAAGTCCTCGCTGTCCATGTCGTGGCCGGTCGCACGGCGGATCGTGAAGATCGTGTCGCCGGGGCCCTCGAGGCCCTGCTCGGCGGCGGCCTGCTCCGCCGCGGGCCACAGCGCCTCCCAGGCGATCTCGGAGGCGGAGAACTGCTCGCCGGGGGAGTCGGGCTGCACCGTGGCGGGACCCTCGCTCTCGAGGATGCCGTGCCGGGAGGTCCAGGCGTCCGTGGCGAGCTCCCCCGCGCGCACGGGCACATCGGCGCTCAGGAAGTCCGGGCTGACGGTCACCTCGAGCAGTCCTTCATGGCCGACCTCCCTCTGGATCTGTGCGAGCCCGCGCGAGATCCCCTCGGGGGAGCGGGCGTCCATGCGCACCGTGCCCTCCGGCAGGACGGCGAGGGTCTGCTCGACCGACTCCCGGTAGGGCAGGAGTGCGAGCCCGGCGGTCAGCAGCATCACGAGGGTGAAGACGAGCACCCGCAGCGGACGGGTGCGCGGGTCGATGCTGACGATCGGCCGCTGCCGGGTGCCGTCGACGCGCAGCGGACCGGGGGCGGGCACGCGCAGCGGGAGCGCGGAGGACGCCGCGGGGACGACCGGCAGGCTGTCGATCGGGACCTGGCCGTCGACGAACTGCACGTCGGGCTCGCCCTCGGCGGGGATGACGACGGGCCGCACCAGCCCGGGCTGGACCTGCGGGATCTCCGTCAGCGGGATGATGTCGCGCCGCCGGGTCCGGTAGGCGGGGCCGAGGCGAGGCTGCACGGTCAGCTCGAGGTCGCAGACCGGCTGGTCGTTGATCATCGTCCCCGTGCGGCGCAGGCCGTCGATGCGGGCGGCGCCGGTGCGGCCCGCGGACAGCGCCTCCTGCACGAGCTGCGGCGGGACCGAGGCAAGTCGGCTCGTGGTGCGGGAGACCCCCAGCAGCACCGAGGTGAAGATGGCCAGGGTCAGCCCGAGCGGCAGGGTCCACCACGCGGCATCGGTACCTGTGATCAGCCAGATCACCGCCCCTGCGAGGAGGAGTCCCAGGCCGATCATCCGCAGCAGTCGAAGCACGAGCGAAGACCCTACCCTGCGAGCGGGTCCTCGGGCCATGCGTGCTTCGGGTAGCGGCCCCGCATCTCCTTGCGGACCTGCTGGTAGGGGCCGGCCCAGAAGGAGGCCAGGTCCTCGGTGATCGCGAGCGGCCGCCGGGCGGGGGAGAGCAGGTGGAACAGCACCGGGATCCGCCCGTCGACGATCCGCGGGGAGATGTCCGCGCCCAGGAGGTCCTGCAGCTTCACGGCGACCACGGGCCGCTGCTCGGCATCGGTCGTGTAGGCGATGCGGGCGCTGCGCCCGCCGGGCAGGGGCAGGCGCTCGGGGGCGAGGGTGTCCAGCCGGCTCGCCTCCGGCCAGGGCAGCAGACGGCGCAGGGCGGAGGCCACGTCGATCGCGGCGAGCCGCGGCCGGGCCCTCTGTGCGGTGAGGTCCGGGCCCAGCCACTGCGGAAGGGCGGCCAGCAGCGCCTCGTCGTCGACGGCGGGCCAGGGGGCGCCGAGCGCGCCGTGCAGCAGGGCGAGCCGGGCGCGCAGCGCGAGAGCGGCATCGGACCAGGTCAGCAAGGAGAGGCCCTGGGTGCGCAGCTGCTGGAGGATCGCCGGGCCGATGTCCTCCGGGCGCGGCGCCACCGGGGTCGAGGACAGGGTGATCGCGCCGAGAACCCGCACCTCGCGGGCGAGCACGCGCCCGCTCGCATCCAGCTCCACCGTGCGGGTCGCGGTGAGCAGGGGACCGGCCAGCAGCTGGGCCTCCTCCTCACCCAGCGGCGCGGCCAGGCGGATCACGGCACCGGTCCCGTCGGCCGAGCGCCCCTGCGCCCGCTGCACCTCCCAGACCGCGAGCCACTCCTGCCCGGCGAGGCCGCTGCCCTCCGGAAGGGCGGCCCTGGTCCCGGAGGCCAGCAGATAGCTGCGCGAGCCCTCCGCCACGCGCCGCGCGATCCGCTCGGGGCGGGCGAGGGCGAGGACCGTGCCGGGGCCGGCACCGGTGGGACGGGCGCCGGGCAGCTCCGCGAGGCGGGTCAGCCGGTCGCTCTCACGGCGCCAGCGGTCGGCGCCGGGGGAGCGGCCCGAGCGCAGGTCGCGCAGCAGGGATTCGAGGTCAGCCCCCTGGGCCCGGTGGTCATCGGAGACTGCGGCGACGACCTCGGCTGCCGCGCGGGCATCGCCCAGCTCGCGCACTCCCTCGAGCAGGGCCCGGGCCTCCCGCACGCCGACCGGCATGCGGGCGACGCGCAGGCCCAGCGGTGTGGGCCGGTCGTCCTCCCCAGTCAGCTCGAGGTGCCGCAGGGTGCGCAGCGCCTGCGCGACGCTCGCCGGGGGCGGCGCGTCCCACAGCGGCAGCCCGTCCCCGCCCGGGGTGCCCCAGGCGGCCATCGTGAGCGCCGCATCGGTGAGGTCGGCGACCGCGATCTGCGGCAGCGCACGGGCCGGCATCCGGGCCTCATCGGTCTCGGAGAAGGCACGGATCGCGGTGCCCGGGCCCTGTCGGGCGGCCCGGCCGGCGCGCTGGACGATGGACTCGCGGGAGGCGCTCACCGTGACCAGGCCCGCCATGTCCCGGCCGCGGTCGCGGCGCACCTCCCGGGACAGGCCCGCGTCCACGACCAGGCGGACGCCCGGCACCGTCAGAGACGATTCCGCGAGCGCGGTCGAGACCACGATCCGCGGTGCCTCGCCGGGGCGGCGGCCCGCGGTCGCCCGGTCCTGCGCGGCGGCGGGCAGGCGTCCGTGCAGCGGCAGCACCTCGACCTCCGGGGCGAGCGGGCGCAGACGGCGCACGAGCTCGTCGACCTCGTGCGCGCCCGGCAGGAACACGAGGGCGTCCGTGTCCTGGCGGGAGCGGGCATCGGCCGTGATCCGGGCCAGGTGGTCCAGGAAGTCGCGGCGCACGCCGCGCTCGTCCAGGCGTCCTGCGGGCGCCGGGGCGTGCTCGATCGTGAGGGCGTGCAGCGGCGAGGGGATCTCGACCACCTGCGCGCCCAGCAGCTCCGCCACCGCACCGGCGTCCAGCGTCGCGGACATCGCCACGACCAGCAGGTCCTCGCGCACCTCTCGGACCTGGGCGAGCATGCCCAGCAGCAGGTCCTGGTCCAGCGAGCGCTCGTGGACCTCGTCGAGCACCACGGCGTCCACACCGTCCAGCAGGGGATCCGCGAGCAGACGGCGCAGCAGCACGCCCGGGGTCAGCATCTCCAGCCGGGTCTCGGCGCTCGCCTGCCGCTGCCCGCGGACGGTGAACCCGACGGGGCCGCCCAGATCGCTGCCGTCGAGGTCCGCGACGCGGCGCGCGGCCGAGCGGACCGCGACGCGGCGGGGCTGGGTCACCAGCGTCCGGCCCGCGACGATGTTCGCGATCAGCGGCGGGAGGACGGTGGTCTTGCCGGTTCCGGGTGGGGCGAGGACGACCATCGCCCCCGCGGCGGCGGCATCGGTCAGCTCCTGCATGGCGCCTGCGACGGGCAGCCCGGCGCCGATGGCGGTCAGGTCGAAGCGATGCATCGTGCTCACGTCGCGCGCTCGGCCTCCGAGCGCAGGACGCAGAACTCGTTGCCCTCGGGATCGGCGAGGACCACCCAGCCGCTGCCGGGGCCGTACTGCCCCCGACGGTCGGCGATCTCCGTCGCGCCCGCGGCGAGGAGCCGGGCCACCTCCTCGGCCTGCGTCAGGTCGCGCGGCCGCAGGTCGAGGTGGATGCGGTTCTTGACGGTCTTGCCCTCGGGCACCTCGATGAACAGGAGCTGATGCCCGGTCTCGGGGTCGCGGATCATGCACTCCTCGTGACCGGGGAGGTTGGGGTCGCCGTCGATGTCCTGGTAGCCCAGGACGAGCTTCCAGAACTCGGACAGGGCGTAGGCGTCGGCGCAGTCGAAGGAGGTGTGGGACACGAAGCTGCTCATACCCGGCACGTTAGCCTCTGTCCATGACTCTCGACCGCATCGCCGTGGTGTCCGATGTCCATGGGAACCTCACCGCCTACCGCGCCGTGCTCGCGGAGATCGACCGGCGCGGCATCCCGATCGTGCTGAACCTGGGCGATGTCGCGGGGAAGGGGCCGCGTGGCGCGGAAGCCGTCGCCCTCACCCGGGAGCGCTGTGCCGTGACGGTGCGCGGGAACTGGGACGCCTTCCTGGGCGAGGACGGGCATCAGCTCTCCGCGGGCATGCGATGGTGGCGGGACGAGCTGAGCACGGCGGACCGGGCGTGGCTCGCGGACCTGCCGGGTACCCATGACCTGCTGCTGAGCGGGCGGCGCGTGCGCCTGTTCCACGCCTCCTCGACGGACGAGTTCACGCGCGTGCATTTCCACCACAGCGCCGAGCAGTTCGCGCAGATGTTCGCGGCCACGCCTTTCACCGGCGACGGTCCGGCCCCGACCGTCGTCGGCTACGGCGACATCCACGACACCTACGTCGAGGTCGACGCGGGACGGACCCTGTTCAACGCGGGCAGCGTCGGCAACCCCCTCGACGAGCCGACCGCGGCCTTCGCGGTGCTCGAGGGCGAGCTCGGATCCGATGCTCCCGGTCCCTTCTCGCTCTCCTTCGTGCGGGTGCCCTACGACGTCGAGGCGGAGATCGCCGTGGCCCGCGATCTCGGCATGCCGGAGGCGGATTCCTACGCGATCGAGCTGCGCACCGCGGTCTACCGCGGACGGCACGCGGAGCTGGGCCTCCGCCTCGAGGGCTGAGCCATGCGGCCCTGCCGGCTCCACGTGATGGGCGCGAGCGGCGCCGGCACCACGACTCTGGCACGCGCCGTGGCCGATGCCTGGTCGGTCCCGCACGCGGACGCCGACGACTACTTCTGGCTGCCGACGGATCCGCCGTACAGGGAACCGCGGCCCGTCGAGCGGCGCCTGTCGCTCATGGAGGAGGTGTTCGCGCCCCGCGCGGCCTGGGTCCTCAGCGGGGCGATGATCGGCTGGGGTGGGCGCGTCCTCGCCTCGGTCGATGCGGTCGTCTTCCTGACGCTGGAGCCGGAGGAGAGGCTGCGCCGGCTCGAGGCGCGCGAGACCCGGCGCCGGGGCGAACCCGCACGCGGCGCGGGCTGGGAGGCGTTCCGCGAATATGCGCGGCGCTACGAGGACCCCGGCTTCCCCGGACGCAGCCGGCACCGGCACGAGGAATGGCTCGCCGGGCTCGAGGTGCCGGTGCTGCGCCTGGACAGCGCCTCCGGTCCGGATGCGCTGCGGGATGCGGTGCTCAGCTGGGGGGCGGAACCGGGCCGGTGACCGGGTCCGGGTAGCGGACCGTCCGCGGCCGGGGACGCAGGTCGAAGGCGTGGGCGATGGCGCGTGCCGAGGCCTTCGGAGAGCTGATGCCCGTATCGATCACGAGATCCGCGGGCGGCTGCTCGACCGCCGCCGCGGTCTCCGTCGCCCGAAGACGGCGCAGCGTCGCGCGGCTGTTCAGCTTGTGGAACTCGGCGCGGTCGGGGTTCTCGATCCGCTGCTCCTGCACCTGCTCGCTGACCTCGAGGCGCACGAAGCGGACGCGGCCGCCCTGCTCCTCCACGGTCGCGCGCACCCGCTCCGCGAATCCGTGCCCGACGGTCGGCTCGGGGGCGAAGGTGAAGCTCAGGGACCGGTCCTCGCGGGCCGCCTCGCGCATCACCGCGAGCCAGAACGCCTCGCGCAGATGCACGAAGGACGCGCTGCCGAAGGGCAGGACGGCGGTGAGCGCGTCGACGACCAGATGGTTGTGGAAGACGGGCAGCCCCACGAGGTCCTCGAGAGCGCGAGCCGTGGTCAGCTTCCCCGCCGCGGCAGGGCCATGCAGGAAGACGAGGTCCATGCAGGGTCCCTTCGAGTCAGTTCACCAGGTCGAACTCGACCGAATCGGCGCAGATGCTGGTCACGGAGATGGTCCACAGGTCGATCTCGACGCTGTCGCCCACCGCCGCCGGAGCGATGGCACGCGGATCGGAGCCGTCGAGGCTCGCGGCGAGCTGGGCCCGCCCCTCCGCGTCGACCCCGGTGAGGGTGATCGCGAGACTGCCGGCGGCCCGCTCGGGAAGGGCGGGGGAGGCCGTCTCGCCCACCATCGCCCGATGCATGCCCTCGCCGGTGCAGTCGTCCGCGAGCTCGATCGGCTCCGCGGGCGGGGTGACGGGATAGGGCTGCTCCGCGGCCGCTGAGGGCTCCGGGGAGGCGCCGCCGGCGTCGGAGGGCGCATCGGCCGAGGGATCGGCGCCGCCTCCGTCGCTCGCGGCGGGTGCACTCGTGCTCGTCGCCGGCTGCGGGGCAGGTTCGTCCCCGCCTCCGCAGCCGCCCAGGAGCAGGGCGAGAGCCGCGGCCGCGGCGAGGACACGAGGAGCAGGACGGAGGTGGAGCACGCGGCCACGGTACCCGAGGGCGCGCGAGTGCGGCACCATGGACGGGTGCTTGCCTCCCCGCCTCCGGACCGACCCGTCTCCCGTCCCACGCCCCGTGCGCTGCAGGGCCGCCGGGACCCGGCCGCGCGGGTCCGGCCCGTCGACTGGGCGGCGACCGGGCGGAGCGACGCGGCCGCAGCCGAACCGCCGTCCGCGTCTCTGCCCCGGCGGCGAGCCCGTACCCTCGAGCTGCCCCGCCCGCAGGCGCCCGAGCAGCCCGGCTATGCGGACCGTCCCCTGCGCATCGTCGAGGATGACCTCCGCGTGGTCGGCGCCGAGGAGGCGACGCAGGAGCAGATCGTCCTCGCCGTCGCCGATCCGGAGGACGCCTGGACCGCGGACGCCGGCGTGAGCGACCATTTCCAGCGCGGCGACCTCACCGTGCAGGTGCGACGTCTCGACAACGCCGTGATCGGCGTGTTCGCGACCCGCTACGCGCTGTCCGTGCGGCCCGAGGAGTTCGAGCGCACCCCCGAGACGGCGATGCTCGCCGCAGGCCCCTCGGCGCGCCGGGGCCTGGGGACCCGGCACCCGACCACGCGCCGCGAGCTGCTCGCGCGGATGGAGGAGGCAGGGTTCGTGATCGCCCCCGGCTCCACGCACGGCCGCGTGAGCCATCCGGAGCATCCTGGCCTGTTCGTCCCGATGGCCAGCACCCCTTCCGACGTCCGCTTCACGCGTCACGCGGTGGCGCAGATCCGTCGGGTGTTCGGGATAGATCTGCGTCGATGATCGAGTGGGAGGCGTGGCCCAGCGCCCGCAGCACCACGAGCAGCCGGGAGTAGGAGATCGAGCCGACGACCGCGCGCAGGACGATCGCATCGGCGGACGGCGGGGGAGCGTCCTCGCCCCCGCCGGCGCGGATGTCGCGGAGATCCTCGGCGGCGATCCGGCCCATCGGCCGGGCATAGCGCAGGAGCGCAGCCGGCGGCAGGGGAATCTGCTGGGCCTCCATCTCCCGGAGCATCGCGCCGAGGGCCAGGCGCGGGGCGGAGGAGGCATCGGGCCAGCCGAGCTCCGCGAGCAGATCCCGGACCCGGGGATCCTCGTCCTCCGGGATCCCGGGCTCCAGCAGGTCGACGTCGAGGCCCAGCGCGAGGGCCTGGGCGATCTCGAGAGCGGCGACGAGCGGCCGCTCGGGATCGTCGAGGGCGGCGCAGAGCACCCGCACCGAGGCGACGGAGGCATGCGCGAGCTCCCGCATCACCTGGATCAGCTGGAGCCGGTCGAGGTGGTGCGGACCGTAGTCCGAGCGGGTCGCGGTGATCCGCTCCCCGGGAGGGAGCAGGCCCTCGCGCCGGTAGAACTTGATCGAGGCGGTGCTGACGCCGCTTCGTCGGGAGAGCTCCTGGAGCAGCACGGGACCTCCTGCGCGATGCCTGCTGATGGGGTCTGCCGATGGGATAGTGCGGCGGGCCCGCGCTATCCTGATGGCGCTGGTGGGATACCCGCACTATCTTACGAGGCATGGACGCCTTCACCCCGCTCATCGCCCTCCATGCCCTGTGCGCCCTGTTCGTGATCCTGCTGGGCCCCGTGCAGATCCTGCGGCCGCGCCGCGACCGCGCCCATCGGCGTCTGGGCACGGCGTGGGTCGCGGTCATGGTGGTGACCTGCCTGACCAGCCTCGGCATCCATCCGGACGGCTTCAACGCGCTGCACGTCCTGGCGATCTGGACGCTGGTGTGCATGGTCATCGCCGTGGTCGCGATCCGACGCCGGAACGTCGGGACGCATCGGGGCTTCATGGTCGGCTCGTACATCGGCACGCTCATCGCCTTCGGCTTCGCGGTCCTCGCCCCGGGGCGGGCCATCATGGGCCTGCTGCGGCAGGATCCGCTCGTGGCGCTGGCCGCGCTCGCGGCCACCGTCGCCGTCATCGGGGCCGGCCTGCTGCTCGCGCTGCGAGAGCCGCCGGTCGCCGATGCACGAGAGGTCTGATCCGCATCGGTCGGCGGGTCCGGCGGCGCAGGGCCCCGGACAGGAAAGTGCCCCGGCTCGTCCCCACGAGCCGGGGCCATCCCTTTCCCCCGCGGTCCCGGTCAGCGGTCCCCGGCGTCCTCCTCAGTCAGCCGGTTTCCTCACGGGAACGCGTTGGGTAGAACATAACCCGATCCGGCTGGATTTTCACCGTCCGCTCGCTCCCAAACCGCTGGGAATCCCCAGGCAGGACGCGTGCGGGGGTGCTCCGCGCGGCGAATGCACATGTGGCGGAGCCGAGGCGGGGGTGATCGGTGGGGTATCGGGGAGGCAGTGCCCCGGGGAGAAGTCCCCATCGACGGGCGCCGGGATCCGGAGCAGGCTGGAAGGACCGTCAGGGTCGGGTCGCCCGCTCCGATGCGGCGCTGTCGGCCGCATCGGAGCGGCGGTACAGCGCCGCCAGCAGGGCGCCGGAGAGGTTGTGCCAGATAGAGAACACCGCTCCCGGGAGGGCCGCGGCGGGGGAGAAGTACTGCGCGGCGAGCCCCGCGGCCAGTCCCGAGTTCTGCATGCCGACCTCGATGGAGACCGTGCGGGCCGCACGGACCGGCTGCCGGCAGGCGCGGGCGACGCCGTAGCCCAGCAGGTACCCCAGGCCGTTGTGCAGGATCACCGCCGCCAGCACCAGCAGCCCGGCCTGCAGGATCTGGTCGGCGCTGTTGCCGACGACGGCGACGACGACCAGGGAGATCGCGATCACGGAGATCCACGGCAGAGCGGGCAGGATCCGGTCCACGAGGCGGCTCAGCAGGAGGCGGACCACGAGCCCGGCGGCGACGGGCAGCAGCACGATCTTGAGGATGGTCAGCGCCATCGCACCGCCGTCGACGGGCATGTACTGCCCCGCCAGCAGCAGGGTGAGCGCGGGGGTGAGCAGGGGTGCGAGCAGGGTCGAGATCGAGGTCATCGTCACGGAGAGGGCCGTATCCGCCTTGGCGAGGTACGAGATGACGTTCGAGGAGGTGCCGCCGGGGGCGCAGCCCACGAGGATGACACCGGCCGCGAGCTCGGGCGGCAGCTGCAGGGCGAAGGAGACGCCCAGTCCGACCAGCGGCATGATGACGTACTGCGCGACCACGCCCAGCAGGACCGGCAGCGGTCGGCGGGCGACGAGGGTGAAATCCGGGACCGTGAGCGTGAGGCCCATGCCGAACATGATGATGGCGAGCAGGGTGTTGACGTAGGGGACGAGGCCGGAGGCCGGTCCGGAGAAGGCGAAGCCGACGGCGGCGCCGGCGAGGACCAGGAGCGGGAAGACCGTGACGGCCACCCGGGCGCTGCGATCCTCCTTCGCCGTCGCCGCAGGGGCGGAGGAGGCGGGCGCGTCGGTGGGGGATGTGGAAGACATGCGCCCGAGAGTACGCCTATGAGACGACCTTCTCGCGATGTGATACGCATGCTGGACGTGTGACGTGCAGATCCTGTGGCGGGGCTGGGGAGAGGGACCAAGGTCCCTTGCCGGGCCGAGGCGCCGGAGGGGAGCATCGGGGCATGACCGGAGTCCAGGACGACCAGGATGCGCCCGCGGGCCAGCGGGCGGCGCGGCTCGTCGCGGTCGGCGGGACGCTCGGCGTCCTCGCCTACCTCGTGCTGTGCGGCCTCGAGATCTTCGTGCTCGCACCGCGCGCCGGCGCCCCCGGCCGGACCCTCGCCCAGATCTACGCCGACCTCGGCGCCTCCGGGGAGCTGCCCCACGCCATGGCGCTGCCCGCCGTCGTCCTGCTGGGAGGGCTCGCCGTCTGCCTCGCGGTGATCGCCGTGACCTTCGTGTATCGGCGCATGACCTGGCTCGCCTCCGCGCTCACGTATCTCGCCCTGCTCACGATGGGCGCGCCCATGCTCGTGATCGCCGGATTCGCCCCCGGCATGGCGCTCTCCGACGTCTACGGCAACTCCGGCGCGGACTTCCACACCGTCCTCAGCGCCGGGCTCGTCGGCCTCAGCGGGGCGGCCCTGCTGTCGCTGCTCGTGCTGTGCGGGATCCTCGCCGTGGACGCGCTGCGCTCCTCCTCCCCAGGGGTCGGTCGTCCCCAGGGAGGGACCACCGCCCGCTGATCGTCCGGGGGCTCTGCGAGACTGCGGGGTATGAGCACCCCACCCGGCACCCCGCCCGTGACGCCGCTCCACGAGGAGGCCCTCGCCGCGCTGCGCGAGCTCACCGGACGGGAGGACGCCGTCTTCCACGACGGGCAGTTCGAGGCGATCTCCGCGCTCGTCGCGGAACGGCGCCGCGCACTCGTGGTGCAGCGGACCGGCTGGGGCAAGTCCGCCGTCTACTTCCTCTCCGCGCTCCTGCAGCGCCGCCGCGGCCGCGGCCCCGCCCTCATCGTCTCCCCGCTCATCGCGCTCATGCGCGACCAGGTCGCCGCCGCCCAGCGGGCCGGGGTGCGCGCCGTCGCGATCTCCTCCGCGAATCCCACGCAGTGGGAGGAGATCGAGCAGGACCTCGCGGCCGATGCCGTGGACGTTCTGCTCGTCTCCCCGGAGCGCCTGGTCAACCCGCGTTTCCGCGAGCAGCAGCTCCCCCGGCTCATCGCCCGTCTGGGGCTGCTGGTGATCGACGAGGCCCACTGCATCTCCGACTGGGGCCATGACTTCCGCCCCGACTACCGCCGCATCCGCGACCTCGTCGCGGAGCTCGAGGACACCGTCCCGGTCCTCGCGACCACGGCCACCGCGAACGAGAGGGTCGTGCAGGACATCGGCGAGCAGATCGGCCGCCGCGCCGACGGCACGCACGCGGACGTCCTCACCGTCCGCGGGCCGCTCGCCCGCGACTCCCTGCGGCTGGGAGTGCTCAGGCTGCCCGCGGACCGCGACCGCCTCGCCTACCTCGCCGCGGTCCTCGACTCCCTTCCCGGCAGCGGCATCATCTACACCCTCACCGTCTCGGCGGCGGAGGACGTGGCACGCCTGCTGGACGCTCCGGGCCGCCCCGTGAAGGCGTACACGGGACGGACCGACCCGGACGCCCGCATCGCCCTCGAGGCGGATCTCAAGGACAACCGCGTCAAGGCGCTCGCCGCGACCAGCGCCCTCGGGATGGGCTTCGACAAGCCGGACCTCTCCTTCGTCGTCCACCTCGGCGCCCCCTCCTCCCCGATCGCCTACTACCAGCAGGTGGGGCGCGCCGGCCGCGGCACGCCGCGAGCGGATGTGCTCCTGCTCCCCGGCGCCGAGGACCCCCGCATCTGGGAGTACTTCGCGACCGCCTCCATGCCGACGCGGGACCGCGCCGAGGCCGTCCTGGCCGCCCTCGCCGACGCCGACCGGCCCCTGTCCACCGCCGCCCTCGAAGCCCGTGTCGACCTGCGTCGCACGACGCTCGACCTGCTCATGAAGGTCCTCGCGGTCGACGGCGCCGCCGAGGCCGTCCCCGGCGGCTGGATCTCCACCGGGGCGCCCTGGTCCTACGACGCCGAGCGCTACGGGCGCATCGCCGCCGCCCGCCGCCACGAGCAGGAGCAGATGCTCGCCTACGAGCGGGCGGAGGACTGCCGCATGGTCTTCCTCGCCCGCCAGCTCGACGACCAGCAGGCCCGGCCCTGCGGGCGCTGCGACGTCTGCGCCGGCCCCTGGTACCCCGCCGCGGACGCGGTCACCACCGCCGAGCGCGAACAGGTCGGCGTCGTCCTGGACCGTGTCGGAGCCGAGGTCGCCCCGCGCGCCCAATGGCCCAGCGGCCTCGAGCGCCTGCACGTGCGCGGTCCCGGCGGCGGCCCCGTCTCAGGTCGCATCCCCGCGCAGGAGCGGGCGGAGGAGGGCCGGGTGCTCGCCCGCATGTCGGACCTGGGCTGGGCCGGACGCCTGCGCGAGCTGCTCGCCCAGGACGTCGACGGGATGCCGATCGACACCGAGGTCTCCCGCGACGTCGGGGACGGGATCGTGAGGGTCCTCGCCGCCTGGGACTGGCCCGTCCGCCCTGTCGCGGTCGTGCCCCTCGCCTCCGCATCCAGACCCCGTCTGATCGGATCCCTCGCCGCGGGCCTCGCCCGCATCGGGCAGATGGAGCTGCTGCCGGAGCTGTCCCTGAGCGACCGCGCCGCGGCCGAGGGGCGCCCGCGCGCAGGCGGCAACAGCGCCTTCCGGGTCGCGGCACTCTGGGACCGCTTCCTCGTGGGCCCCGACCTCGCCGCCGCCCTCGCCCGCCTCGGCGGGGCGCCGATCCTCCTGGTCGACGACGTGATCGACTCCCGCTGGACGATGACCGTCGCCGCTCGCACGCTGCGACGCGCCGGTGCCGGCCCCGTCCTCCCTCTCGCGATCGCGCAGATCGGCTGAGGGAGCGCGCCCCGCCGCCCGACCCGGCGGGCCCTCCGCGAGCTCAGCGGCGGTGCGCGGACTTGGGCCAGTCGTGCACCGGTGCCCCGGAGCGGACGCCCTCGGCGTAGAGGCGGGTCATCTCCGCGAGCGCCTCGGGACGGGTCGCCCCGTGCAGCTCGAGCGAGCCGACGGTGTCGATCTGCCAGCGCGCGCCGTTGCGGCCCGATCGCGCCCGGCCCAGCAGCACCTCCTCGTACCGGGAGACGACCGCCTCGTCCGCGCCCAGGTCCCGCAGCCCGTCGACGGCCTGGGGGATCAGATGATGGACCAGCAGGTCCGCGACCCGCACCCGGCCCAGCCGCGGCCAGGTGATCCGCGCCTCGAGCCCCCAGCGGGCGCAGGCGAGGAAGGCGTCCTCGGCCTGCGCGAAGCTCATCCGCGACCACAGCGGGCGCCGCTCCTGCAGCAGGGAGTGCACCAGGCCGTAGAAGAACGCGGCGTTCGCGGCCATGTCCAGGCTCGTCGGCCCCGCCGGGAGCAGACGGTTCTCGAGCCGCAGATGCGGGGCATCGGTCCCGGGGTCGTAGATCGGCCGGTTCCACCGCCACACCGTCCCGTTGTGGAGCATCAGCTCGTGCAGCCGCGGGGCCGCGCCCTCGGTGAGCAGCGGCTCCTCCGCCATCGTCCGCGTCTCCGGGATGAGCGCGGGGAACATGCGCACGTTCTCCTCGAACAGGTCGAACATCGACGTGATCCAGCGCTCCCCGAACCACACCCGCGGCCGCACGCCCTGCTCGGCGTACTCCGGCGGGCGCGTGTCCAGCGACTGCACGAAGGCCGGGATGCGGGTCTCATGCCACAGCCGCTTGCCCAGCAGGAACGGGGAGTTCGCGGCGAGCGCCACCTGCGGGCCCGCGATCGCCTGCGACGCGTTCCAGGCGGCAGCGAACATCTCCGGCGCCACCTGCAGATGCAGCTGCATCGAGGTGCACGCCGACTCCGGGGAGATCGAGTCGAACAGCATGTCCAGCCCGCGACCCTCGCCATCGATCCGCAGATGGATCTCCTCCCCGCGGGCCTCGAGCACGATCTGGTCGAGGGCGTCGTAGCGGGCGCCGGGGGCCCGCCACTGCGAGCCGGCCAGCAGGTCCTGCGTGATGGTGGGCAGATGGCCGATCGGCACGATCCGGCTGCCATGGACGCGGGCGGCGGCATCGGCCCGGTCGATCCGGGAGGCGAGCTCGTCCTCGAGATCCCGCAGCCCGGTGCCCGTGGGGTGGGTGACCGGCAGGTTCACCTCGACGTTGAAGCGGCCGATCTCATGGACGTAGTCCTCGTCCAGATCCGCGAGCACCTCGACCGCGGTGAGCGCCGGCTGCTGCTCCCCGTCGACGAGGTTCATCTCGAGCTCGACGCCGATCGTCCCCTCCGCGACGAAGCTCGCCGTGTCCAGGTAGGACTCGAACAGGTCGAGGTTCCGGCGCAGCTCCAGCCGGTAGGCGGTGCGCTGCGCGCGCGTGTACTGGGTCGAGCCGATCTCACGTCCCATGCGGACCTCCGGAGCCGGGCGAAGCGGGGGAGCTCAGCATGCCACGGCGAGCACGTCGGAGGCCTCCTCCGACCGCGGACGGGACAGGGTCCGTACAATCCCTCTGGTGACCACCTCGATCCCCGCTCCGTCCCCCCTGCCCGGCGCCGATCCCGCCCCCGTGCGCAAGGCCGTCGTCCTCGCCCGCGGGCTCGGCACCCGGATGCGGCGCGCCGATGCGGACGCCCAGCTCAGCGACGCCCAGGCCGCCGTGGCCGCCTCCGGCGTGAAGGCGCTCATCGACGTGGGCCGCCCCTTCCTCGACTATGTCGTCTCCGCGCTCGCCGATGCCGGCATCACGGAGGTCTGCCTCGTCATCGGCCCCGAGCACGAGGCGCTGCGCGACTACGCGGCCGCCACCAGCGGCGGTCGCGTGCGCGTCGTCACGGCCGTCCAGGAGGAGCCCCGCGGCACGGCCGATGCGGTCGCCGCCGCCCGCGACTTCGCGGGCTCGGACCGGGTGATCGTCCTGAACTCCGACAACTACTACCCGGCCGAGGCGCTCTCCGCGCTCGCCGCCGCCCCCGGCACGGCCCTGCTGGGCTTCGACCGCGCCGCCCTCGTCGAGCGCTCGAACATCCCCGCGGAGCGGATCCGCGCCTTCGCGCTCGTCGCCGTCGACGAGGGCGAGCGGGAGGGGCTGCTCGCGGACATCGTCGAGAAGCCCGACGAGCAGACCCTCGCCGCCTATGGGGAGCAGGCCCCCGTGTCGATGAACGCGTGGCTGTTCACGCCCGCCGTCTTCGACGCCTGCGCCCGCACCGAGCTCTCGCCCCGCGGTGAGCTCGAGATCATCGACACCGTCCGGCTCCTCCTCGCCGACGGCGAGCCCATCACCGTCGTCCCCGCCGCCGTCGGCGTGCTCGACATGTCCTCGCGCGGCGACGTCACCGCCGTCCAGGACGCTCTCGCGGCCGTGGAGGTGGCCCTGTGACCAGCAGCATGACCCGCACCGGCATCTCCGCCGCGGACCCCGGCCGCGGCCCGGACGCCAGCACCTGGTTCGTGCCGGGTCGCATCGAGGTGCTCGGCAAGCACACCGACTACGCGGGCGGACGCTCTCTGCTCGCCGCCGTGGACCTGGGCCACACGGTCGCCGCGACGGTCCGCGAGGACCGGATCCTCCGCGTCACCTCCTCCCTCTCCGCGGACGAGGTCGTCCTTGACCTCGACGCCCTGCCGGAGGAGGACGCGGGCGACGGGCACTGGGGCGGATACGTCCGCGCCGTCGCCCAGCGCCTGGACGCGAACTTCCCGGGCCTCCTGCGCGGGGCGGACGTCACCGTCACCTCGACCCTGCCGGCCGCGGCCGGCATGTCCAGCTCCTCGGCGCTCATCGTCGGCGTGGCACTCGTGCTCATCGACCTCTCCGGCATCGGCGAGGACCCGCGGTTCCTGCGCGCGGTCCCGGACCGGGAGCGGCTCGCGGAGTACCTGGGCACCGTCGAGAACGGCCAGAGCTTCGGCGAGCTGGCCGGGCATCGCGGCGTCGGCACCTTCGGCGGCAGCGAGGACCACACGGGCATGCTGTGCGGGGAGAAGGACGCGCTGGTCCAGTTCTCCTTCTGCCCGGTGCGCCGCGAGCGCGTCGTCCCCTTCCCGGCCGGGCACGTCTTCGTGATCGCGGTCAGCGGCGTCGAGGCCCGCAAGACGGGGCCTGCCCTGACCGCCTACAACCGGGTGTCGCTGGCGGCATCGGAGCTGGTCCAGCGCTGGAACCTCGAGAAGGCCCGCATGGACCGCACCCTCGCGGAGGCCGTCGCCACCGCTCCTGTGTCCGGCGAGGCGATCGCCGCGCTCGTCGCGGGGGAGGAGTACCTGCCGGGCCGGCTCGCCCAGTTCCTCGCCGAATCGGAGCGGCTCGTCCCCGCGGCGGCGATCGCCCTCGAGGACGGGGACCTCGTCGAGTTCGGCGACCTGGTCGACGAATCGCAGCGCGCCGCCGAGGACGGGCTCGGCAACCAGGTCCCCGAGACGATCGCCCTGCAGCGGGGCGCGCGCGAGCTCGGGGCGGTCGCTGCGAGCGCCTTCGGCGCAGGCTTCGGCGGCAGCGTCTGGGCCCTGGTGCCCGAGGACCGGGCCGACGCCTTCGCCGCGGACTGGGAGCGCACCTATCTCGAGCAGTTCCCGCAGCATCGAGGCGCCGCCTCCGTGCTGCGCACGCGCCCGGGCCGAGCCGCGCACCGCATCGATCCGATCCGGCAGGAGGGCTGAGCCGGTGGATCCCCGTCCGGTGGACTGGCCCGGCAGCGCCCTGCTCCCGGTCGCTCCGCTGCGCCCCGTCCTCGAGCGGCTCGCCTCCCTGGCCCGCACCCACGAGGACGACGTCGAGCTCGTGCCCGGACTCGCCGAGGCGGAGGCAGCGGGGGATCCGCCGCCGGCGCTCGTCCAGATCGTCGAGGAGCTCGGGGGGATCTCCGTGCGCGGCGGCTCGGGCCTGGAGCTGCTGACGGCGAGCCGCAGCGATGAGGGCCCCTACACGCTGCTGGGCGCACCCACCACCTTCTACCCGCTGCACGAGGGCGCCGATGTCGCGGTCGTCCTCACCCTCGACGAGGACGGGCGGCCCGGCGCGGTCCACGGGATCGGCGAGGACCTCGCGCTGCGCCTGGCGGCCCCGGACCTCGGCACCTACCTGGAGCGCTACGCCGACGCCCTCGAGGCGACGCTCACGGCCCTCGACGCCTCCCCCGCGGAGGGGAGCGCCCGCGACGAGGCCGCCCGGGACCTCATGGACGAGCACCTCTTCGACGCCCTGCTGGGGACCGGCGCCGCCGCGGAGCTCCCGCTGCGCGAGATGGTCGCCCCCGCCCGTGCCGAGGGCGTGGAGCTGCCGGTCGGGGCGCTCGCCTCCGGGGACCTGCGCGATGCCGCGGTCGGGACGGGGCTCGACGTGATCGACGCCCCGATCGACGGGGATCCGCTCGAGCACCATCTGGCCTGGTGCGCGGAAGGCCTGGTCGTCTGCTGGGTGCCACGGCCATGAGCGCGCCCGGTCCGCAGGACGTGCCGGGGATCCTGGACTTCGTCTCGAGCTGCCATCCGCTGGACCGGATGCCCCCGTCGGTGTCCTACGCCCTCGCCGCGGCCGCGGACACCGTCGTCGTGCCCGAGGGGACGGTGGTGTTCGCCGACGGCGACCTGAACGACCTGGTCCACCTGGTGCGCAGCGGCGCGGTCGAGCAGCGCGAGAGCGACGGCTCGCTGCGGGCCCGGCTGGGCGAGGGGGACTTCTTCGGTCGTCGCTCGGCGACCTCCGGGACGCGCACCGGCTACTCCGCGACCGCGATCGAGGACACGGTCCTGCACCGCTTCCCGATCGGGATCTTCGACGAGCTGGTCGCCGAGGTCCCCGACGTCCGCGAGGCCTTCGCCGGCGCCGAGGTGCGCCTGCAGCATGCGCTGCGCAGCACCGGGGCGATCACCGCGATGGGCACCGTCACCGGCTCCCCGGTCCGCGATCTCGTCGCCCGGCCCGCCGTGCGCATCGGCCCCGGGTCGACCGTGCAGGAGGCCGCGGCCGCCATGACCGCCGCCGGCACCTCCCTGGCCTGCGTGCAGCAGGGCGAGGAGCTGGTCGGCGTGGTCACCGACCGCGACCTGCGCGCACGCGTCCTCGCCCAGGGGTGCGGGCTCGACACCCTCGTCGCGCAGGTGATGACCCCGGATCCGTGCACGATCCTCGGCAGCCGCTCCGCCTTCGAGGCCATGATCGTGATGGTCGAGAATGACGTCCGGCATCTGCCGGTGCGCGAGGGCGGGATGATCCTCGGGGTCGTCTCCGCGACGGATCTGTTCCGCGATCATCACAGCGTGCAGCCCATCGACCTGGCGCGCCGGGTGTCCGAGGCGTCGACCATCGGGGAGCTCGCGACGACCATGAGCGAGCTGCCGCAGCTGCAGGCCGCCCTGCTCCTGGCCGAGCAGTCGCCCGAGGAGGTCGCGCACGTGGTGACCAGCATCGTCGATGCCTGCACCTCCCGGCTGCTGGTCCTCGCCGAGGAGCGCCTGGGGCCGCCTCCGAGCCGTTACGTGTGGATGGCGGCGGGGGCGCAGGCGCGCCGCGGGCTGACCGTCGGCTCCCCTCAGAGCAGCGTGCTCGTGCGGGAGGACCTCGATCTCGGGGACGAGTTCGCCCTCGCCGACGCCGAGCAGTATTTCTCCGAGCTGGCCCGCCGCGTGAACAACGGTCTCGAGGTGTGCGGCATCGAGCAGAACGGCCACGGCCTCACCACGACCTTCCCCCGGTGGCGCCAGCCGCTGAGCCAGTGGCGGGAGTACTACGAGCGGTGGATCGTCGACCCGGACGCGGAGGAGCTCCGCGCCGTCACCGATCTGCTGGACGTCCGTCCCGTCCACGGCGATGCGGGTCTCGCGGAGGAGATCGAGGGCATCCTGAGGGATCTGCTGCGGCGTCCGGTGCCGCTGCTGCGGGCGCTGACGAGCAATGCGCTGCGCACCTCGCCGCCGCTGGGCTTCTTCCGCACCTTCGTCCTCAGCCGCGACGGCGAGGGCCAGAAGGTGCTCGACATCGAGAGCGGCGGCATCGGCCCGATCCTCGACATCGCCCGGATCTACGCGCTCGCGGCCGGGAGCCTCGCCCCCGAGTCCTTCGCGCGGCTCGAGGCCGCGCAGGAGGCGGGTCTGATGACGCCGGCCGCGGCGCGCGACCTGCTCAACGCGCTCACGCTGATGGCAGGCGTGCGGCTGCGGCATCGGCAGGAGCGGCGGGAGAGCGCACTCGCGATGAACGACGACCTCGCGCCCGATGCGATGACCGGCTACGAGCGCGGCCACCTCAAGGATGCGTTCACCATCGTGCGGGACGCGCAGACGGAGCTGCGGCGCTTCGCCGCGCAGCTGGCCTGAGCCTGCCGCCCTCTGTCCTGATCCTCAGCCCGATTCCGCGATCGCGGCGGCGAGGTCGGCGGCCAGGCGCTCGGCCTCGGCGTGCTCGAGCTCGTGCACGGTCAGGCGCAGGTGGCGCGAGGGCGGCGCGGCCTCCCCGCCCTGGCCCGTCCCCGCGTCGAGCCGGAACTCGTCCCCGGTGCGGGCCAGCCAGCCGCGGCGCATGAGCTGGTGCGCGACCTGCTGGGCGGGGGCGCGGAGGGGGACCCACAGGCTCAGCCCGTCGCCCGGCGGCACCTCGATGCCCTGTGCGCCCAGCAGCCGGGCGAACTCGGCGTTCCTGCGCGCGTACAGCGCTCCCGCCTCCTCGATGAGCTCCCGCGCCGCCGGATCGCGCAGCACCGCGTGTCCGATCCGCTGGAGCAGATGGCTCACCCAGGTGGTCCCGGCGCCCAGGCGCAGCGAGAGCCGCTGCGCGGTGCGGGGATCGGTCGCGAGGACGGCGAGGCACAGGTCGGGACCGGCGAACTTGGACACGGAGCGGACCAGCGCCCAGCGCCGATGCTCGGGGCCGATGATCGGGTGGAACGGCCTGCGGGACAGCAGGGAGTAGTAGTCGTCCTCGATGACCAGCACGTACGGGTGGTCGGCGAGGACCTCGCGCAGCTGCGCGGCGCGCGCGGCGGTGCGGGAGGCGCCGGTCGGGTTCTGCGCCCGCGGGGTGCACACGACCGCGCGGGCGCCCTGCTCGAGGGCGGCGCGCAGCCCGTCGGGGGTCATGCCCTCCTCGTCCATCGGCACGGGGAGGGCGCGGTAGCCGCCCAGGCGGACCGTGTGGATGCTCGCCAGGAAGCAGGGGTCCTCGAGAGCGACGAGGTCATCGCGCATGAGGGCCTGGGCGAGGAGCCGCTCGAGCGCGTCGACGGCGCCGCCGGCGAGGCTGAGGGACAGCTCGTCGGCGGGGACCGGGACGTCGGGGGCCATCCAGGCGCGGGCCCAGTCCTCGAAGCCGGGGTCGAAGGCCGCCTCCCCGTAGAGGACGGGGCGGCCCGCGGCGGCCGCGAGCGCCGCGCGCAGGTCGGGGATGAGAGCGGGGGAGGGGTTGCCGGCGGCCACGTCGCGCAGGGCGCCCGCCTCCGTGTAGCCCTCGCGCGCCGGGACGGCCGCCGAGGCGACGTGCGTGCCGGCGCGGCCCTGGGAGCGCACGGCCCCGGACTCGGCGAGACGGCGGTAGGCGGCGGTCGCGGTGTTGCGGTTGACGCCGAGCTGCTGCGCGAGCGAGCGGACGGGAGGGAGCGCGTCGCCGGGGGACAGGGCGCCGCGCTCGATGAGGGCGCGGATGCTGTCGGCGATCTCCGCGGCGGTGCTGCCGGAGATGGCGGGACCGGTGGGGGCGGGCACGGGGGCGAGTCTATCGGCCCGGTGCCCGGCGCCGGGCTGTCCGGCCCGTGGACGCCGCATCACCGCCGTGCTCTGCATGGGCCAGAATCGCATTTGGCATAGGTCAAACGATGAGGAGTGCAGTCATGACGGAGCAGACGACCGGCGCCGGAGAGATCGGCCGCGGACTCGCGCAGATGCTCAAGGGCGGCGTCATCATGGACGTCGTCACGCCGGAGCAGGCGAGGATCGCGCAGGAGGCCGGGGCCGTCGCCGTCATGGCCCTCGAGCGCGTGCCTGCGGACATCCGCGCCCAGGGCGGTGTCGCCCGCATGAGCGACCCCGACCTCATCGACGGCATCATCGCCGCGGTGACCATCCCGGTCATGGCGAAGGCGCGGATCGGGCACACCGTCGAGGCGCAGGTCCTGCAGGAGCTGGGCGTGGACTACATCGACGAGTCGGAGGTCCTCTCCCCGGCGGACTACGTCCACCACATCGACAAGAGGCCGTTCTCCGTGCCGTTCGTGTGCGGGGCGACGAACCTGGGGGAGGCGCTGCGCCGGATCGCCGAGGGCGCCGCGATGATCCGATCCAAGGGCGAGGCCGGCACCGGGGACGTCTCCGAGGCGACCAAGCACATCCGCACCATCACCGCGCAGATCCGCGCCCTCGCCGCGACCGGCCCCGAGGAGCTGTACGTCGCCGCGAAGGAGCTGCAGGCCCCCTACGAGCTGGTCGCCCAGGTCGCCCGGGACGGCGCCCTGCCCGTGCCGCTGTTCACCGCGGGCGGCGTCGCCACCCCGGCCGATGCCGCGCTCATGATGCAGCTCGGCGCGGACGGCGTCTTCGTCGGCTCCGGCATCTTCCGCTCCGGCGATCCCGCCGCCCGCGCCGCCGCGATCGTGAAGGCCACGACCTTCCACGACGACCCGCGCGTGATCGCCGAGGCCTCCCGCGGGCTCGGCGAGGCGATGGTCGGCATCAGCGTCGCGGAGATCCCCGCGCCGCATCGGCTGGCCGAGCGGGGCTGGTGAGCCCGCGGATCGGCGTCCTCGCCCTGCAGGGCGACGTCCGCGAGCACGTGCGGATGCTCGTGGGCATCGGGGCCGAGGCGCTCCCCGTGCGCCGCTCCTCCGAGCTCGAGGCGGTGCACGGCCTGGTCGTCCCCGGCGGCGAGTCGACCGCCATGATCCGCCTGCTGCGATCCTTCGACCTGCTCGGACCTCTGCGTGCCGCGGTCGCCGGCGGTCTGCCCGTGCTCGGCACCTGCGCCGGGCTGATCCTGCTCGCGGACCGGATCGTCGGCGGGGAGGACGGGCAGGAGGGCATCGGCGGGCTCGACGTGACCGTGCGCCGCAACGCCTTCGGCCGCCAGATCGACTCCTTCGACGCCGACCTCGACGTGCCCGTGCTCGGCCCGGAGCCGGTGCGTGCCGCCTTCATCCGCGGCCCGGTCATCGAGGAGACGGGCTCCGGCGTCGAGGTCCTCGCGAGCCTGCCCGACGGCCGCGCCGTCGCCGTGCGCCAGGGTCCCCTGATCGGCCTGTCCTTCCATCCGGAGATCACGGGCGAGGACCGCTTCCATCGGCTGCTGCGTGACGTCGTGCGGGGGTGAGGGAACGTCAGGAGGTCTCCACGTGCCGCGCCGCGGGCAACAGGAGGGCCGGAGGAAGCGCTGTCAGCGCGGTTGTGGCGAGGAACCCGGCGGGCCATCCGTGTGCCTGGATGAGCGCCCCGACCGGAGGTGCCGATGCCCCGGCGAGTCCGGCCAGGGCGACCGGTGCAGGCAACGGCCATTCTCGCATGCAGCCGGTCGCCAGCATGGCGCAGCTCAGCAGGAACAGCGTCGCTGTCGCCGAGACGACCCGCCGCTGGCCCCAGCGGTCGATGAGTCGGGCAACCTGCGGTCCGACGGCCGCATCGGCGATGGCGAACGCGCCGGTCGCTGCGCCCGCTTGCGCGAAGGATCCTGCAGCCGACTGGACGGCCCACAGCACGGCGAGGCGGCTCATCGCGACGCCGAGGCGCGCGATCGCGGCCGGGACGAAGAAGCGCAGCCCGCCCGGGGCTGCGAGCACACCGCGGTAGCGTGCGAGAGCAGGGGAGGAGAACAGGGAAGAGGGGGGACCTGTATGCATGGTGGCCTCAAGGGGTTCATCACCGCGAGCCGCCAGACAGGTCGGACTGGGACATCAGCTCGCACGGGCGTCCTGGGAAGCCCAGAGGGACCTTATCCCGGGCATGCCCGGGGGACAAGCGCCACCCCATGGGCAGTCCTCCCCATGGCCTGCCGCCGCGGCTTTCCGTAGGCTCGACCGGAGTCCCCGCTCGGGGGTATGCGCGACGGACGGAGTATTGCTCGATGGCCATGTTCCTCGGCGCGGACACGGACATGCTGCGCGATGTGTCGATGCTGTACGCCCGGCGGGCGGAGCTCCTCCAGGACCTCGGGTTCCGCGTGCACGTGCTCGTGGAGACCACGACGTGGACGGGCGAGGACGCGGAGTCGTTCCGCACGGAATGGTCCTTCCGCGTCCGGCCGCGCCTCGCCGATGCCGCTCTGCTGGTCCGCCGCCGCGGCCTCGAGCTGGCCGCGCAGGCCGGGGCGCAGGACGGCGTCTCCGCCCCTGAGGCTTCGGGGCCGATGCCGATCGCCGTCCCGGGACCGACGGTCCCGACGCCCCTCGGCCGGTTCGAGACCCTGCCGGCCCCCGTCGTCCCGCTCCCCACCTGGCTCCCGCCGATGCCGGATCCGCCCGTGTGCCCGCCCTACCGCCCCCTCACGCCGGAGGTCGTGGGCGACATCGGCTGGGACGACCACCGGCTCATCCGCTGCGAGATCGTCCCGGGAACCCGCGCCTCGGCGGAGCTGGGCGCCGCGTGAGCCACGGCGAGTAGCCTGGTCGGGTACGTCCGCCCGGAGCCTGTCCGGGCGCGTCTCGAGCACAGGAGTCCCCGATGTCCGCACAGCCCGTCCTCGTCCTCGTCCCGGGTGTCACCGGCGCCTCCGCGGACGGAGCCCCCTTCGCCCGGGCCGACGAGGCCGCGGCGCAGCTGACCGTCATCGACCTGGGCGTGACCCGCGGCGACGGGATCTTCGAGACCGTGGGCGTTTTCGACGGAGCCCCTCAGAACCTGGGACCCCACCTGCGCCGTCTCGCCCGCAGCGCGGAGATGCTGGAGCTGCCCGCCCCGGACCTGGGCATCCTCGAGGAGGCCTTCGCCCTCGCGGTCGCGGAGCACGAGGACGTGCCCGAGCTGTCGGTGCGGGTGGTCATGACCCGCGGCGACGAGGGCACGGGAGTCCCCACCGCCTGGATCCATGCGCGAGAGTCCGCGGACTGGTCCCGCGAGCGGGCCGGCATCCGCGTCTCGGCGCTCAGCCGCGGCCTGCCCTCGACCGTCGTCGCCGACTCGCCGTGGCTCCTGGCCGGGGCGAAGACCCTCAGCTACGCCGGGAACATGTCCGCGGTCCGGGAGGCGAAGCGCCGCGGTGACGACGACGTCCTGTTCGTCTCCACCGACGGCTACGCCCTCGAGGGCCCCACCTCGACGCTGCTGGTCCGCCTGGGCGAGACCTTCGTGACCACCCCGCTCAGCGCCGGAGTCCTGCAGGGGACCTGCGTCGCCTCCGTCTTCGAGATGCTCGCCGCCGCCGGCCGCACCACCGGCGAGAAGCTCCTCACCCCGGCCGAGGTCCTCGCCTCCGACGGCGCGTGGCTCCTGTCCAGCACGCGTCTGGTCGCTCCCATCACGCATCTGGACGGACAGGAGCTGCCGGTGGATGCGGAGCTCACCGCCCGCCTGCTCGCGCACCTGCGCGGAGCCTGATGGGGAAGAAATGTGCGGATTCCCCGTCCGGGCGGCCGCGGGGGCGGTGACGCCCTGCCCGGGCGCTAGATTCGGGGCATGACCTCCCTCTCCGTCCCCTCCGCTGCTGCCTGGCGGTCGGCGGCGATGATCTGCGCAGGGGTCATGATGGTCCTCGCGGTCGTGGTCATGGCGGCCGCAGGGCACCATGCCTCCGCCCTCGGCGCGGACCCCGGGTGGGTGCTGTTCCCGGAGGAGGAGCGCGTCGACATCTGGGCCGATGCGCGCGAGCACTACCGCCGGGTCGTCCGCTTCGGACTGGTGGCCTGGGCGGGGGCATGGACGGCGATCGCGGTCGTCCTCTTCGCAGGTCCGGCCGCGCCGCATCCTCCGCCTGGGCCCTCGAGCGGGCGGGGCGGGCACGCGACCGTCCCATGGCTGCTGGGGCCGCTGCTGGTCCTCGCGGTCGTGGTGAGCGGGGCGCTGCTGGGCAGCTCGATCCCCGCCCTCGTCGCCGGCTGCACCGCAGGGGTCTCGCTCTCCGCCCTCGCCTCCTGGCTGTGGATGCGGTCCGAGACCCCGCGCCGCGGTCTCGCCTGGGTCCTCGCCGGGCTGGGCGTGCTGATCGGAACGGTGGGTGGTGTGCTCCTGGGCGCGGCCCTCCTCGGGGCCTGGATCATCCTCGGCGCCCCGGGCATCGGCGTCCTCGGCGCCGGCGTGCTGCTCCTGATCGCCATGACGCCGGCGCTCGGCATCGGCGCCCTCCTGGCTCGCGGGATCCTGCGCGCGTTCGTGGCCGATCCCGAGGCCTCTGCGGCCCCGGCGGCACCGGGTGCCTGCCGCACCGGGCTGCTGCTGGCCGCGCCGGTCGTCCTCGCCCTGGTCCTCGCGTCGGTCGCCCTCTCGCGTCCGGTGCCGGCACCGCCCGCGGATGCCGAGGCCCCGCTCGCCCGGACCTGGGTCGACCTGCCCGTCAGCGGGCCGGACCCGGCGGAGGAGGAGAGCGTGGACCCGAGGCAGGCGGACCCCGTCCCGGTGCCCGCGGACGTGCCCGTCTGCACCGCGGATCAGCTGCGGCTGCGCGCCGGGGACTGGGACCTGGGCGGGGCCCGGTCGACGGCGACCCTCGAGGCCCGCAACATCTCGACGCGGACCTGCGCGCTGCGCGGCCGCCCCGAGCTGCAGCTGCGCCAGGGCGGGGGCGACATCGACCTGCGGATCGTCCCCTCGGCCGGGCAGGAGGGCGAGGACCCGGACGGCCTCGGCGCGGTCCTGCCCGCGGGCGGGGTCGCCGTGTCCCCGCTGGAATGGTCCGGCGGCGGCGAGGCCGCCGACCGGGAGACCGGGCAGCGTCTCGCCGTCCGGCTTCCGCAGTCGGGAGGGAGCATCGTCCCCGTGCCCGTCGTGATCCTCGCGTACCCGCTGGTGGAGGAGTCCTTCGCGGGCATGCCCGGTGCGCAGGCCGGGACGGGCGTCGACGCCGGCTGGGGCGATCCGCCGCCGGCTCCCGTCGACGTGAGGGACGGGGAGCCCGGCGGTGCCGAGCTGGGGGCCGGGATCTGGGCGCTGATCAGCTGAGGCGCAGGCCCCTGGGGCGACGGTAGCCTGGATCGGTCCGCGCCGCCGCGGCATCTGGCCGCGGCCCGTTCCCGAGGAGCTCAGCACCCATGCCCAGCACACCCGTTCTCCGCTTCCATGACGGCCGCTCCATCCCGCAGCTCGGTTTCGGGGTCTGGCAGGTCGCGCCCGAGCAGACGGCTGATGTCGTCTCCCGCGCCCTCGAGGCCGGCTACCGGCACATCGACACCGCCCGCGGCTACAACAACGAGCACGGCGTGGGCCGTGCCCTCGCGGCCTCCGGTCTGGATCGCGATGAGGTCTTCGTGACCAGCAAGGTCCCCAACCAGGACCAGGGGCGCGAGGCGACCCTCGCCTCCTTCGACGCGACCATGGCGGACCTGGGCCTCGAGGAGCTGGACCTCTACCTCATCCACTGGCCCGCCCCGGAGCGCGGCCTCGCCCTGGAGACCTGGCGGACCCTCGTGGAGCTGCAGGCCGCCGGCCGGATCCGCTCGATCGGCGTCTCCAACTTCCGCATCGAGGACCTCGAGATGCTCGAGCGGGAGACCGGCGTCCTTCCCGTCCTCAACCAGATCGAGCTGCACCCGTACTTCGGGCAGGCCGAGCTGCGCGCCTTCCATGCGGATATGGGCATCCGCACGGAGTCCTGGTCCCCTCTGGGGCAGGGCGGCGGTGAGCTGGAGGATCCGGTCATCACGCGGATCGCGGAGTCCCACGGCGCCTCCGCCGCGCAGGTCGTCCTCGCCTGGAACCTGGCCCTGGGCAACATCGTCATCCCCAAGTCGGTGACCCCCGAGCGCATCGTCGCGAACCTCGCGAGCCGCGAGCTGAGCCTCAGCGCGCAGGAGGTCGAGGCGATCACCGCCCTCGACAAGGGGCCCGAGGGCCGCCGCGGCGGGAACCCTGCCGGCTTCAGCGGGCATCAGGGCCGTTGAGCGGGCCGGGCCCGCGCTCCCCGCGCGTCGGGGTGAAGGCGCTGATCCTGCGGGATGACGCGATCCTCCTGAACCGCTCGCAGATCCGGCAGGCCGACGGGACGGTGCAGGACGTCTACGACCTCCCCGGCGGCGGTCAGGAGTTCGGGGAGACCCAGGAGCAGGCGCTCGTGCGCGAATGCCGCGAGGAGATCGGCGCGGAGATCCGGGTGCACGGCGCGGCCCTCGTCTTCGAGCTGCAACGGCGTGGCACCGATCGGGGTGAGGTCGAGTTCCAGCAGGTCAACGTCGCCTTCTGGGCGGAGCTTCGGGAGGGCGAGGTGCCGGGGCTCGGCCCCGAGCCCGATCACGCGCAGCTCGGCACGGCCTGGCTCCCGATCGCCCGGCTCGACCGCTACGTCGTGTACCCGCCGGCGGTCGCCGCCTGGCTGCGGGCGGATCCGGGCTCCCGGCCGTTCGGCCTCGGCATGCTGGAGATCCCGCCGGTCGGCTGACCGGAGCGCTGACGAGCGGCGCCCCGTCCGCATCTGCGGACGGGGCGCCGCTCGCGTGCGCTCGGTCCCCGCCTCCCGGCCGGGGTCTGCACATCGGTGCGTGTGCACGGGGAAGTGCTTGCGCGGGTGGGGTGGGCGGGGCAAGATGGGCGACGCAAGTACACAGGTGTGCTTCAAGATCGTCACATCTGTGACAATAGAAGGAAGCATCGGCCGGCCCGGCCCGTCGGACCAGCGACGGGACCGGTGCATGGGAGCCGGGCTCGGCCGCGAACGGGGAACCCTCGCGACCGCCGCGGCTCACGACCCCGCCCAGACCTGCGCGCCTCCGGGCGCGCCTCGTGGATCGAAGGAGATTCACCATGACCAGCTTCGCCCCGCTCGGGGCCGGCCCGCAGGACCTCGCAGGAGGCCTGATCCTCGCCGATCCCGCAGCCCCCGCCGTCGGCGCGGACAACCCGGTGATGAAGGCGATCACCTGGGTCGCCGAGCACTTCATCGGCCTGTTCCAGGCCGCCGCCGAGAGCTTCATGGGCCTCTTCACCGGCGTCCTGCCGCTGCTGATCGTCCTGCTCACCGCGATGTACGCGGTCACGACCTGGATCGGCGAGGACCGCGTCACACGCGCCGTCCAGTGGTCCGGGAAGTTCGCCCTGACCCGCTACACGATCATGCCGATCCTCGCGGTCATCATGCTCACCAACCCGATGGCCTACACCTTCGGCCGCTTCCTGCCCGAGCGCTACAAGCCCGCCTTCTACGACTCCGCGGTCTCCTTCGTCCACCCGGTGACGAGCTTCTTCCCGCACGCCAACGCGGGCGAGATCTTCGTGTGGACGGGAGTGTCCGCAGGCGTGCTCGCCATCAACCCTGGGGCCTACACCAAGCTCGCCGTCATGTACTTCCTGGTCGGCATCGTCGTGATCCTGATCCGCGGCGTCGTCACGCAGTGGATCACCTCCGTGATGATCCGACGCAACCCCGAGCATCGGGCGACCTTCGCGACGTTCGACGAGGACTACGCCGCAGGCGCCATCCAGGGCGGTGCCCGATGAGCGCGCGCAGCGTCCGCGTCCGGCACGGCCGCGGCGGCTGGGGGCCGGGCCTCGTCCTGACCCCCACCGAGGAGAAGACCGTCGTCCTGTCCGTGACCAGCGGCGGGATCCATCCCGTCGCCGCGCGGATCGCCGAGCTCACCGGTGCCGAGGCCGTCGACGGCTTCACCCACCACGTCGAGGACGCGAAGGTCCTGTGCGCCGTCATCAACTGCGGCGGCACCGCCCGCATCGGCGTCTATCCCAAGAAGCGCATCCCCACCGTCGACGTGTACCCGGGAGAGCCCTCCGGGCCGCTCGCCCAGTTCATCACCGAGGACATCTTCGTCTCCGCCGTGGGCGTGGGCGATGTGGAGCTCGTGGACGGAGCGGGCGACCCGGCGCCGGCCGCTGCCGCCCCCGTCGACCCGAAGAGCCTGCCCACCAAGCAGGAGCGGATCGAGGCGACCGGCGCGGCCATGGCCGCGGGCGGCATGGGCGGCTTCACGAAGATCGTCGTCGGCTTCGGCGGCGGGATCGGCTACGTCATCAACACGCTGCTGTCCTCCGGACGCCAGGCGATCCAGCTGTGCCTGCAGACGATCATCCCGTTCATGGCCTACGTGTCGCTGCTGATCGGCATCGTCACCTACACCGGCATCTCGGAGGCGATCGCCCAGGGCGTCACCCCGCTCGTGCAGAACCCGCTGGGCCTCGTGCTCCTGGGCATCATCACCGCGATCCCGATCCTGTCCCCGATCCTCGGGCCGGGCGCCGCGATCGCGCAGGTCGTCGGCGTGCTCATGGGCACCCAGATCGGGGCCGGGAACCTGCCCGTGCAGTACGCGCTGCCGACCCTGTTCGCGATCAACGGCCAGGTGGGCTGCGACTTCATCCCCGTGGGCCTGTCGCTCGGGGAGGCGAAGCCGGAGACGGTCGCGGTCGGCGTGCCCGCCGTGCTCTTCTCCCGCCTGATCACCTCGCCGATAGCCGTGGTCATCGCCTACCTCGCCGGCTTCCTCGTCAACTGACCCGCCCGACCCTCCGAAAGGCCCTCCCATGGCACAGGACCTCTACACCTCCACCGTCACCGGCATCGGCGCCGATGCCCCCAGCATGTTCGAGGCCGGCGTGATCATCCTCTTCGGCGAGCCGGTGCCGCCGGCGCTCGCCGAGGTCAGCGTCGTGCACACGCACGGCTCCTCTCTCGAGCGGGACATCGTCCCCGGCGACGTGATCGCGATCGGCGCAGCGGAGTACACGGTCGAGCGGATCGGCGAGCAGGCGAGCGCGAACATGCGCGAGCTGGGCCACGTCGTCCTGTACGTCGACGCGGGGGAGCAGAAGCTCCTGCCCGGCGCCGTCCACGTCTCCGGCCCCGCACCGGATCCGCAGACGGGCTCCCGCGTCGTCGTGCGCGGAGGCTGACCGATGGACCAGCTCGGCTTCGTCATCATCCTGATCGCCGCGATCGTCCTGTCCTTCGCGTTCAGCTATCTGCAGCACCGCGCCTACTCGCGGACCGTCCGCGAGATGGCGATCGCCCATGACCGCCCCGGCGTGGTCGTCGTCTCCGGTCGCGGCAAGGGCTTCCTGCGCGGCTGCGTGGTCATCCTCGCCGTCGACGCGACCACCCGGAAGGTCCTCGAGGCCCGCACCATGCAGGGCTCCACCGTCCTCGCCCGGTTCCGCCGGGCTCCGGGCCTCGAGGGCTCCCTGAAGACCATCGAGTCCCGTTCCACCAGCCGCTGGATGACCGAGGCCCTCCAGCAGGCCGCCGTCCAGTTCCGTGCGACCGCCCGCAGCACGGCCGCCCATCGCTCGCGCCGCGTCGCGACCTCCTAGAGAAGGACCACATCATGAGCTACACCCAGAAGCTGATCGCCCGTGAGGCGCAGCTCGGCCGTCCCGTCCGGGTCGGCGTCGTCGGTGCCGGGCAGATGGGATCGGGCCTGGTCGCCCAGGTCCATCGGGCCCGGGGCATGGAGGTCGCGGCCGTCGCGGACATCGCGGTCGACCGCGCCGAGCAGGCGCTCGCGAACGCGGGCCGCACCGATGTCGTGCGCGCCGGCAGCATCGAGGAGGCCGCCCGCGTGATCGAGGCCGGGCAGGCCGCGGTCCTCGACGACGGGCTGCGCCTGGCGGAGCTGCCGCTGGACATCGTCGTGGAGGTCTCCGGCATCCCCGACGTCGCCGCGCAGGTCGCCCTGTCCTGCGTGCTCGCCGGGCGCGACGTCGCCCTCATGACCGTGGAGGCCGATGTCACCGTGGGCCTGCTGCTGGCCCGGATCGCCGCGGCCGGAGACGCCGTGTACACGGTGTGCCGCGGCGACGAGCCCGTCGAATGCGTCAAGCTCGTCGAGTACGCGGAGGACCTGGGCCTCGAGGTCGTCGTCGCCGGCAAGGGCAAGAACAACCCGATGCGCCCCACGGACGTCCCGGAGGACGTCGAGGAGGAGGCGAGGCGCAAGGGCATGAACCCGAAGATGCTCTGCTCCTTCACCGACGGCACCAAGACCCAGATCGAGATGGCGGCGCTCGCCAACGCGACGGGCTACGCGATCGAGGAGCCGGGCATGCACGGCGAGGCGGTCGACCTGGCCGACCTCGCGACGAAGCTGCGCCCGGCCTCCGAGGGCGGGATCATCCAGGGCGAGGGCCCCGTGGTCGAGTACGTGACCGGCGACGTCGCCCCCGGCGTCTTCGTGATCGCCCGCAGCGACAACGACGTCGTCACCGAGGAGCTGCACTACCTGCGCCTTCCCGGGGAGGGGAACTACTTCCAGATCTACCGGCCCTTCCACCTCGCCTCCATCGAGGCGCCGCTGTCGATCGGAGAGGCCGTCCTCGAGCGCCGCGCCTCCTTCGAGCCGACGGCCTGGAGCGCCGATGTGATCGCGTGCGCGAAGTCCGACCTCGTCGCCGGCACGGTCCTCGAGGGCATCGGCGGCCACCACGTCCACGGCACCGCCTACGACGCCGGCGCCGCCCGCGAGGCGGACCTCCTGCCGATCGCCCTCGCCGCGACCTCGACGCTGCTGCGCGACGTCCCGGCCGGGCAGGCCCTCACCTACGCCGACGTCGAGCTCGACGAGTCCCGGCCGCTGGTGGCGATGCGCCGCCTGCAGGACTCGATCCTCGCCGCGGGGGTGATCCGATGACCGCCCCGGCACCGGATCTGCTGACCGACCCGGACGAGGCGCTCGCAGCCCTCGCCACGATGTGGCGGATCCGCCTGTTCGAGGAGGCCGTCGAGGATCTCTACGGGCGCGGCATGATGCACGGCACCATGCACCTGTCCATCGGGGAGGAGGCGATCCCCACCGCGACCTGCCGGAACCTCGAGGACGGCGACCAGATCACCTCCACGCACCGCGGCCACGGGCACTGCATCGCCCGCGGGGCGGACCTCGGGAGGATGATGGCCGAGCTGCTTGCCAAGGACAACGGGTACTGCCGCGGCCGCGGCGGCTCCATGCACATCGCCGACGTCGCCACCGGCAACCTGGGCGCCAACGGGATCGTCGCCGGCGGCGTGCCGATCGCCGCCGGGGCGGGGCTGACCAACCAGCTCACCGGCAACGGGAAGGTCGCCGTGTGCTTCCACGGCGACGGCGCCGTGGGCGAGGGGGCCTGGCACGAGGCCCTGACGCTGGCCTCCATGTGGGACCTGCCGGTCGTGTTCGTCTGCGAGAACAACCAGTACGGCATGTCCATGTCCTCGAAGCTGGCCTTCAAGGTCGAGAACCTCTCCGACAAGGCCGCCGGCTACGGGATCCCCGGCGTGACCGTCGACGGCAACGACCTCGTCGCCGTGCAGCAGGCCACGGCGGAGGCCATCGACCGCGCCCGCTCCGGGGGCGGCCCCAGCTTCGTCGAGGCCCTCACCTACCGCTGGCGGGGACATTCGAAGTCGGACAAGAACCGCTACCGCTCCAAGGAGGAGATCGCCGAGTGGAAGGAGAAGGACCCCATCGCGGCCTTCGCCTTCCGGATCCTCGAGCAGGGCCTCGTGACCCAGGAGCAGCTGGATGGGGCGCAGACCGAGGCGCGCACCGCGATCCGCGAGGCCGTCGTCTTCGGCACGAAGGGCGAGGACCCCGATCCCGCGGCGATGCTCGACGCCGTGTACGCGCCCTCCGCCGTGGACGCGACCGACACCCGACTGCAGGAGGCGACCCGATGACCCGGGAGATGACGTACTCGGAGGCGATCCGCGAGGCCATGGCCCAGGCCATGACGCAGGACGAGCGGGTCTTCCTGATGGGCGAGGACGTGGGCCTGTACGGCGGCGCCTTCGGCGTGGAGAACGACCTCATCGACCGCTTCGGCGCCGCGCGCGTGCGCGACACGACCATCTCGGAGCTCGGGATCGTCGGGATGGGCGTCGGGGCGGCGATCACGGGCATGCGCCCCATCGTCGAGATCCAGTTCTCCGACTTCACGGCGCAGGCGATGGACCAGATCGCCAACCAGGCGGCGAAGCTGCACTTCATGGTGGGCGGGCAGGCGAGCGTCCCGCTCGTGATCCGGGCCCCCGGCGGCTCCGGCACCGGCGCCGCCGCCCAGCACTCCCAGTCCCTCGAGGCCTGGTTCACCTGCATCCCCGGGCTGAAGGTCGTCATGCCCTCGAACGCGACCGACGCGGCGGAGCTGCTGCTGGCGGCGCTCGAGGACCCCAACCCCGTGATCGTCCTCGAGCACAAGCTGCTGTACAAGCAGACCTTCGAGGTGCCCGACAGCTTCGGCGTCGGCGTCCTCGGGAAGGGCCGGATCGAGCGCGAGGGCAGCGACCTCACCATCGTCGCGACCGGTGTCGAGGTCTCCCGCGCCCTGGAGGCGGCCGAGCAGCTCGCCGCCGAGGGCATCAGCGCCGAGGTCATCGACCCCCGCACCCTGAAGCCCCTGGACCTGCCGCTGATCACGTCGTCCGTGACGAAGACGGGACGGGCGCTGCTGGTCCAGGAATCGGTCCGCTTCGGCGGCTTCATGGGCGAGATCTCCGCGAGCATCGTCGAGTCCGAGGCCTTCGGGCACCTGCAGGCGCCCGTGAAGCGGCTGTGCGGGCTCGACATCCCCATCCCGTACAACCCGGATCTCGAGAAGGCCGCGGTCCCGCAGGTCGCGGACATCGTCCGCGAGGCGACCGCCCTCGTGAAGGAGTGGTGAGCATGGCCGACATCCCGCTGACCATGCCGAAGATGTCCATGACCATGGAGGAGGGCACCCTCACCGAGTGGCAGGTCGCCGAGGGTGACGTGATCGCCAAGGGCGACGTGGTCGCCGTCGTCATGACCGACAAGGTCGACATGGAGGTCGAGTCCCCCGCCGCCGGCACCGTCTCGCAGCTGCTGTGCGCCGAGGGCGACGTCGTCCCCGTCGGCGGGCACATCGCGATCATCGCGAGCGAGGAGGAGGACCTGCTCGGAGACCTGTTCTCCGGGGACGGGGACGAGGGAGAAGCGGAGACGCAGGCGGGCGAGGAGCCGCCGGCCGCTCCCGTCCCTGCCCCCGCCCCGCTCGATCCCGACGGCGCGTTCCCGCCCGCCGTTCCCCTGGCCCGGAAGCTCGCCCGCGACCACGGCCTGGACCTGCGGGCGATCACCGCGACCGGCCCTCACGGCACCGTCCGGGTCAAGGACGTGAAGCAGGCGATCGCGGCGGCGGAGACGACCGGCGCCGTTCCCGCGGCCCCCGCTCCCTCGGCGCCCGCCGCGGCCCCGGCCGCTCCTCTCGTCGAGGCCGCCCCCGAGGAGCTCCTGGGCAGCGCTCGCGAGCGCCGCACCCGGCAGCTGACCGCGCAGGCCATGGCCGCGACCCCGCTGATCCCGCAGTTCACCGCCTACCGGCGGATGGACCTGTCGACCGCGGCCCGCGCCCGCACCGGCGTGCTGAAGGGCATCAGCTGGACCACCCTCATCCTGCGCGCCTACGCGATGCTGCTGCGCGGCAGCGAGCAGCTCAACGGGTCCTGGGCCGGGACCGGCGTGAAGCGCAACCCCGGCGTGGACGTGGTCCTCGCTGTCGACACGCCGAACGGGCTGCTCGTGCCCGTGCTGCGCGACCCCGACCAGCTGCCCGTGCGCGAGCTGGACGCGCAGATCCGCGCGATCTCCGCCTCCGCGAAGGAGGGGAAGGTCGACCCGTCCCTGTTCGGACCGGCGACCGGGACCCTCTCGAATCTCGGCGGGATGGGGGTCGATCGCTTCAACTCGCTGCTGACGCCTCCGCAGGCGACGGCGCTCAGCGTGGGTACGGTAGGGCACGCGCCCCATATCGAGCCCGACGGGACGCTCATCGCGCGCATGGAATGCGAGCTGGGTCTGACCATCGACCATCGGGTGGCCGATGGCGCGGACGCCGCCCGCGCCCTCCAGGTGATCCAGGACCTGCTGGAGGATCCGCTGCGCCTGAGCCTATGAGGGGCCGGAGAGGAGTCCCGTGATTCCGCTGATCGGCATCGGCAGCCCCACCCTGGCGCTGGAGATCGAGCTGCTGGGCATGACGTTCCTGCTGTGCTCCCTGATCGGGGTCGAGCGTCAGTTCCAGCGCAAGTACGCCGGGTATCGCACCCACGTCCTCGTGGGCCTCGGCTCCTGCGCGTTCACGATGGTCTCCGGGTACGGCTTCGCGGCCGTGCTCGGGACCGACGTGACCCTCGACCCCTCCCGCATCGCCGCCCAGATCGTCTCCGGCATCGGCTTCCTCGGCGCCGGCGTGATCTTCAAGGGCCGCAGCACCGTGCGCGGGCTGACCACGGCCGCGACCATCTGGGTCGCCGCCGCGATCGGCATGGCCTGCGGGGCCGGGATGCTGTCCCTCGGGATCATCCTGACCCTCCTGCACCTGGTCACCCTGTGGGTCGTGGCCCCGCTCGTGCGGCGGATCCCCGACCGGGACCGGCGCCGCACCCTGCGCCTCACCTACGTCGACGGCAAGGGCGTGCTGCGCTCCGTGCTCGGCGCCGCCACCGACATGGGCTGCACCGTCGGCATCATCCGCACCCGCCGCACCGCCAAGAAGGGGGAGGAGGCCCTCGTGCATCTCGACGCGAAGTTCTTCGGCAAGCCTCCCATCCACGACCTCGTCACCGAGCTCACCGAGGTCGACGGCGTCCGCCGTGTCCAGGTCCTCGCCCAGGGCGAGGACGCGGACGACGACTGAGCCCGCCCGTCCCACCACATCAGGAGTTCCCATGACCACCAAGAAGGTCCTCATCATCTGCGGCACCGGCGTCGCGACCTCGACCGTCGTCGCCGCGAAGGTCCGCGACCACCTCGCCGCGGCCGGCATCGCCGCCGATGTCGTCCAGGGCAAGGTCATGGACCTCCTGGGCGGCGCGCCCGAGGCCGACCTCATCGTCGCGACCACGGAGATCCCCGCCGCGGTCGAGATCCCCGTGGTGCGGGCGCTGCCGCTGCTGACCGGCGTCGGCCAGGACGCGGTGCTCGCCGACATCGCCGCGCGGCTGTCCTGAGGGGCCGGCGATGCAGGGAATCCTCGGCCCGATCTCGGGCTATCTCAGCGACCTGGGCCCCAGCGTGGTCCTGCCGGTCCTCATCACGATCTTCGGCCTGATCCTGGGGCTGCGGCTGGGGAAGTCGTTCCGCGCCGGGGTCACGATCGGCATCGGCTTCATCGGCATCAACCTCGTCATCGGTCTGCTGGGCGGGCAGGTCGCGCCGGCGGCGACCGCGATGGCGCAGGGGCTGGGCGTGAACCTCGACATCGTCGACGTGGGCTGGCCGTCCTCGGCCGCGATCGCCTTCGGCTCCTCGATCGGCGCGATGATCATCCCGCTGGGCCTCGTCGTCAACGTCGTCCTCCTGGTCACCGGCCTCACCCGGACCTTCGACATCGACCTGTGGAACTACTGGCACAGCGCCCTGATCGGCGCCCTGGTCGGCGCCATGACCGGGAGCTATCTCCTGGGCCTGCTCAGCGCCGCCGTGCACCTGGCCCTGATCCTCGCCCTCGGGGATCTCACGGCCCCGATCGTCCAGAAGTACTTCCAGCTGCCGGAGATCTCCTTCCCCCACGGGACCTCCGCGCCCTACGGCCTGCTCGCGATCCCCATGAACTGGATGTTCGACCGGATCCCGGGCCTGAACCGGGTCGATGCGACGCCGGAGGCGATCCAGCGGCGCTTCGGGCTGTTCGGGGAGTCGCTCATGATGGGCCTCGTGCTGGGCCTGCTGATCGGGGTGTTCGGCTACGGCTTCGACGACCCGGCAGAGGATGCGAAGGCCATCCTGACCCTCGCGATCTCCCTGGCTGCGGCGATGTTCCTGCTGCCGCGCATGGTCGCGATCCTCATGGAGGGGCTCATGCCGATCTCGGAGGCGGCTCGCGGCTTCGTGCAGAAGCGCTTCCCGGGCCGCACGTTCTACATCGGGCTCGACTCCGCGGTCGCCGTGGGCCAGCCCTCCGTGATCGCGACGTCCCTGCTGCTGGTGCCCGTCACCCTGCTGATCGCGGTCGCCCTCGCCCCGGCGGGGAACCGGGTGCTGCCGCTCGTGGACCTGGCGACGATCCCGTTCATCGTCGCGGTCATGGTGCCGATCTTCCGGGGGAACATCGTGCGCAGCGTGATCGGCGGCGGCCTGCTGATCGGGGCGGGCCTGTTCATCGCGACCTGGATCGCGCCCACGTTCACGAAGGTCGCCGTCGCCTCCGGCTTCGCGCTCGAGGACGGGCAGGCCACGATCTCCTCGCTCGTGGACGGCGCGAACCCGCTGACCGGCGTGTTCTATGCGGCCGCCCGCCTGGGGACGCCCGGCGTGCTCGTCGTCGCGGCGGTGTGCCTGGCGGCAGTCCTCGCGGTGCGGCAGGTGATGGCCCGCCGCGATCGGGCGGCGGCCGCTGCGGCCGAGGAGGGAGCGGGATGAGCGCGCCGCTGCGGCTCATCCCGGGCGCCGCGATCGCGGACCTCGGGGCGGCCGATGCCCCTGCGGTGCTCTCCGCCCTGTCCGCCCGGCTCCTCGCGGCGGGTGCGGTGACCGGCGGCTTCGAGGCGGCGGTCCTCGCCCGGGAGGAGACCTACCCGACGGGGCTGCCGACCGCGATTCCCGCCGCGATCCCGCATACCGACCCCGAGCACGTCCTGCGTCCAGGGCTCGCGGTCGCGACCCTGCGCGAGGCCGTCGCCTTCGGCGAGATGGGCTCCGCGGACCGGAGCGTCGCGGTGCGTCTGGTGGTCATGCTGGTCCTCGCCGATGCGCACAGCCAGCTCGAGGCGCTGCAGGGCGTGATCGGCCACCTGCAGGACGCGAGCGGTGTCGAGGAGGTCCTCGCCGCCGCGGACGATGCCGAGCTCGCGCGCCGCGTCACCGCCTGGCTGGAGGGCTGAGGGCTCACACCCGTGCCAGGACCTCCCGCGCCAGCTCCGCGTCGAGCACGACGGTGTCCACGACGCCGCTGCGCAGCACGCCGGTGACGCCGGGGGCCTTCTCGATCCCGGCGGCGACGCCGAGCACCTCGGGGATGCCCAGCAGCTCCTCGAAGGTCACGGCCAGCACCCGCTCGGAGGACGGCGACCCGAGCGGCCGCCCGGCGGCATCGACGAAGCGGGCGCACACGTCCCCGACCGGCTCCTGCGCGGCGAAGGCGGAGGCCTCGTCCTCGTCGAGGTTCATCTGCTGCACGATGTGCGGGGAGGAGTAGAAGCCCGTGGAGCCGATGCCGACGATCGCGAGCTCCACCTGCGCGGCGGCCTCGAGGATCGCCCCGATGCTCGACTCCGAGCGCAGGCTCCGCACGGTCGTCGCGGACTCGAGGACCGCCGGGGCGTACAGGGTCTCCGGTCTCGCCCCCAGCCGGGAGGCGAGCACGCGCAGCACGGATTCCCCCGAATCGAGCTGGTCCATCGCGCTGTGCCCGCCGACCAGGGGCAGCACCCGGGGCGGCGGTCGCAGGTGCAGCGACTCGAGGTGCGCGACGATGCTCTGGACCGTCTGCCCCCAGGACAGGCCGATGCTGCGCATCTGCGGCGCCCGGTCGGTGATCAGGGCGGCGCTCTCGCGGGCGACAGCCTCGATGCCCGGCATGCGCGGGGCGGAGACGACGTGCGCCTCCCGCACCGAGAACGCGGCTCGCAGTGCCGCCTCGAGGGCGGAGTCGCGGCGCGGCGGGCCCTCCGGGTCGTGGATCGTGATCTCGACGATGCCTCGGTCCCGTGCCTGCGTGAGGATGCGCGACACGTTGGAGCGGGACAGGTTCAGCTCCTGCGCGACCTCGGTCTGGGAGCGGCCCTGCTCGTAGTACAGGCGGGCGGCCCGCACGATCAGCGCGGTGTCGCGGGGAGCTGGCATGGGGCCTCCTCAGGTGCTCCTCCCAGCGTACGCACTCGGGGCGCGGCGGGGGTCAGCCCAGGGCGGACGCCGGGGCGATCTCGATCTCCTCCTGGCCCCGCTGCAGCGCCTGCTGGAGGGGCAGCACATGGGAGGAGCCGATGACCAGGAGAACCCGGCCACCCGGATGGGCGCCGATGACACCGCGCAGGTGCGCGGCGATGTGCAGGTTCCGGGCGCGCCACGCGCCGAGATGGGCGGCAGCCGGGATCTCGTGGCCGGGGAGGTCCCGCCAGGTCCCGGACTCGAGAGCGTCGAGCCTCCGCTGCGTGCCGGGCTCGTTCATCCACGACCACAGCGGCCAGAGGTCGCCCGCGGCGAGCGCTGCGGTGCGGCGCGCGGCGATCTCGGCGCTCACTCCGGAGGCTTCGGCAGCGGGCGCGGCAGCGGCGAACATGTCCGGCAGGGCGGCGGGGTCGACGCGGGCGAAGGCCTGGCTCTGGACGTGCTGGTCGATCTGGTGCAGCCGGTCGAGCCCGCATCGCGACGCGGCGGAGCCTGCCACGCGCCAGGCCTCGGATCCGCGGTCGCGGAGCGCCTCGAGCGCGCCGACGACGGCTGCGGGGAGGCCGGGGACGGCGCGGGGATCGCCCTGGCAGAGCAGCAGCGCCGTGTACGGCTCGCGGGCGGCGCACCAGGCGAAGATCCGATCGGCGAGGGGGCGCTGCAGATCCGCTCCGATCTGCTGCAGCCCCCACCAGGTCGGTGCGAGGCTGGCGGCAGGGCCTGTCGTGACTGCGGCGCAGCGCTCGATCGGGTCCTGGGTCGTGAACGGCGCGCCCAGGCCGTGGTGAGCGGTGCCGACAGGCCCGGCCTGCACCTCGATGCACAGCGCGTCGGGGCGCCAGCGGGCGATCCTTTCGATGACGGGGTCGAGCGCCCGATCCGGTTCGCGGTCCGAGCCGGTGCGCAGGTGCACGGCGCCGAGGATCAGGAGCGTGGTCCGCTGGCTCATGGGGCCATGCTCCCATGCGGTGTCCGGGCCAGCTTCCTACACTGGCGCCATGGCTGAGGAGAACGAGTCCGTGACCATCCCGCCGACCCGTCCGCTGGAATGGCGGCCGCTCGCCGATGCCCTCGGCCTGGTGCCGGGTCCGGTGGCCGATGCCGTCCGTGCCGGCCACGTCCCCGGGGCGCGCGTCGCCCCGGTCGAGGACGAGCTCGCCGACACCGCCGAGTTCTGCGCCGCCTACGGGGTCGCCCCGGAGCTCACCGCGAACTGCGTGCTGGTCCGGGGACGTGGCGGAGGCCGGGACATCCATGCGGCGGTGCTGGTGCTCGCGAGCGACCGGGCGGATGTGAACCGCGCGGTGAAGAAGCATCTGGGGGCCAGCAGGCTGTCCTTCGCCCGCACGGAGGAGGCGGAGGAGCTGACGGGGATGACGACCGGCGGGATCACGCCCATCGGCCTACCGGCGGGTTGGCCGATCCTGCTGGACACCGCGGTCGCGGCCCTTTCCGATGTGCTGATCGGCGGGGGAGGACGCACCGCGAAGATCCTCGTTCCCGGCAGGGATCTCGCAGCTCTGCCCGGGGCGGAGGTCCTCGCTCTGGCGCTGTGACGGGTCAGAAGGGCGGGTCGCCGTAGGAGTCGAAGGCGGCGGTGTTCGGCGGCGGGGATGCCGTCGGCCTGGGGTCCAGGGCGTCGGCGAGCCGCGCGTCGCCCGACCGCGCCAGGTGCTCGGTGCCCCCGCGGCATGCCTCCTCGACCTCCAGGGGCGGAGGCGGCGGGGGCGGGGCCTGCGGGACGGGTCGGGGCCGCCTGCCAAAGTGGTGGCAGGTGCTGTCGCACAGCTCGTGAGGATGGTCGCGGAAGTGCTCCTCGAGCATGTTCAGGGACAGCGCCCCGATCAGGTCGGTGTCGTCCTGCATGGTGACGTAGGCCAGAGGGTCCGCCGCGGTGCCGATCCGCCAGCGGGTGATCCCCGGACGGTGGGTGCCGTCCGCGGTGGTGCCCGGGCCGTGCAGCCGCACCGGGTCGAGCCGGCCGGCCGTCTTCTCCTGGTGGTGGAAGCGGCACAGCAGGTGGAGGTTCTCGATGTCGGTGCGCCCGCCGTCGAGGAACTCCTCGATGTGGTCGCATTCGGCGGCGTCGGTGACGCGGCGGTCGCAGCCGGGGACGGCGCAGCGCGGTCCCCGCAGACGGAGGTGCTCGAGCATGCCGGCGCTGGGCCTGTAGGTCTGCGCGGGCAGGGGGAGGAAGGCGCCGCTGCACGGGTCGGTCAGCACCCGGTACCAGGTGGACTCCCCGCCGGCGAGGCGGCGGGCGAGGTCTGCGGGGACGGGCATGCCGCCGTCCAGCAGCCCGGGCGCGTCCGCCTCTCCGAGGAGGGTGAGGGCCGGGACGGTCACGGTGATCCGGAAGCGATCCGTGGGAACGGGAGCCTGCTGCGGGTCGAGCTCCGCGCGCGAGAGCAGGAGGTAGCGGAGGGTGGACAGCCGCATGGGCTTCCCGGTCCGGGCGACCTCGCCGTCGAGGTCCCAGGGGATCGGCATGCCCTCCGCGAGGGCCGTGCGCTGGGCGTCGCGGACGGCCCGGGCGGTCACGTCCAGGCGACGGGAGGCCTGCACCAGCTCCGGGGCGGGGCCCACGAGCTGCAGGAGTGCGAGCCCGCCCGGCAGCGGGGACAGGGTCACGGAGCGCTCGACCGGGGTCGCGTCCCGGGTGCCGTCGTCCGTCTCGAGGTCCTCGAGCCAGTGCACGAGCGAGGACAGCCAGGAGCTGAACGTGTCTGCGCTCATGTGCAGATCCCAGCCGGAGACGACCTGGTCGAGCGCCTGGCGCGAGAGCGAGGACAGGCCGCGCGTGCGGTGGAGGATCTGCATCAGCCACGGCGCGGGGAAGACGCCCTCCTCCAGCAGCGCGAAGCAGGCGGGGAGATCGTGGACGGCCCGATGCGCGTCCCGGATCAGGCGCTCGGCCTTGCGCAGCGTGACCCGCAGTGCGACCGCGGCCGCGATCGCATGGGCGTCGCGGTCGGGGGACCCGTCCGGGGCCTCGGCATCCCCGGCCCACAGCTTCGCCAGGGCATGCAGGGTGCGGGACGCGGCGATCCCCTCCGCGGCGGAGGCGTCCCAGATGTCCTGCACGTCCGCGCTGAGCACGGGGTCGGTCGAGACGCCGGCGATCTCCGGCAGCACGTCGCGGGTCACCGCCGAGCGCGTGCGCGCCTGACGGATCCGCTCCGGGACGCGCCGAGCGAGGTCCGCGGCCTGCGCGCCGTGCACAGCGGCCGTGGATCCGTCCCGCTCTCCGCCCGATGGTGCTCCGGGGGACGGGATCATCAGCTGGGTCATCGAAGCACCTCCTCGTCGGCGGGCCTTCGCTGGCGTGCCATCATCCCCTTATCCTATCGACCCGACCGACAGGCGAACGCGATCCCTCCCCGGTTTGTGGACAACCCGCGGCAAACCCGCAGACGCTATTCCTCCCCACCCCTGTGGCCAGCAGTCATGCATGCCGAACGCAGATCTTTTTCGCGCGGGCTTCGGTGATGCGTCCCCGGCAGTCATATCTATCCTGCAGGTGCTGATCCTCCCCAATGCGCGGTTGTCCACAATCGGTAGGCGGGGGTCGGGTATCTCATATGATGTGTCGATGGGAACTCTCGAGGAGGCATTTTTGGTTGTTCGATGTGAAAATTTCTCTCCTGACGTATCAGTCGTCGGAGAGCCGTCGCCGACCCCCGTCCGCCCATCCCCAGCACAGGCCCCGCGCACATCGTGCCTTCCCGGACCGCCGGGATCCGCCCGGCTGGTGATGACGTCTGCGCGCTCATGCGCGGGGACCGGAGGCAGGACGCAGACCTGATCCAGCTCACGGAGGCGGCGCTCTGCCTCGCCTCAGGGCTGACGTGCTGCTCGGCGAGATGGTCGACGTCGGGTGAGGTATCGGGCAGTGGAGGGAGCGCACCGCCATCCTCAGCTCCCGTCGTCGCCGAGCTCCTGCTCCAGCAGCACCGTGATGAACTGCGGGAACTCCTTGACGCCCACCTGCACGAAGCCCTGTGCGGCGTAGTACGGGAGCAGATGAGGGGCGCAGTCCAGACGCAGCATCGACAGCTCGCGGGCGGCTGCCTCCTTCGCGGCGAGTTCGAGCACCCGCCTGCCCAGGCCCCGGCCGGCGGCGGACACATCGACCATGAGCGCGTGCACGTACAGCGCGGGTCCGATGTCCGCACCCCAGAACTCCGGGTCCGCCTCGAGCAGTCGCGCGGCGGCGAGCAGGTCCTCACTCGGGCCGTGCAGGCGGAACCACTCGCCCCGTGCGACCTGTTCCGCGATCATCGTCGCAGCCAACGAGCCGATCTCCCACTGGTCGATACCCCGATCGCGCATCCAGCACTCGCGGCTCCGGCGCATCTCCGCGAGACGCGGAACGTCCCTCGCGTCGCAGCGCCGCAGAGTCGTGCTCACAGCGGCAGACGCACGTAGGTCGTCTCGAGATACTCGGCGAGACCCTCATGGGAGCCCTCGCGGCCCAGCCCGGACTCCTTGATCCCGCCGAAGGGGGCCGCAGGGTCGGAGGCGACGCCCAGGTTCACGGCGACCATGCCCGCCTCGATGCGGCCTGCGACGTCCGTGACCTCGCGCAGGTCCTCGCCGATCACGTAGCTCATGAGCCCGAACTCGGTGTCGTTCGCGGCGGCGACCATGGCGTCCACGTCGTCCATGACGATCACCGGCGCGACCGGGCCGAAGATCTCCTCGCGGTTCACGCGCGCCTCGCGCGGCACATCGGCTAGGACGGTCGGCGCGTAGAAGAAGCCCTCCCTCGCCAGCCGATGCCCGCCGGTGAGGATCCGGGCCCCGCGGGAGACGGCATCTGCCACGAGCTCCTCGACCTTCGCGATCCCCGCCTCGTCGATGAGCGGGCCGATGGTGCTCTCCTGCTCGATGCCGGGGCCGGGCACGAGCGCCTCCGTCCTCGCCGCGAGCCGGCGTGTGAACTCGTCGGCGAGGGACGCATGGACGTAGAAGCGGTTCGCGGCGGTGCACGCCTCGCCGTTGTTGCGGAACTTCGCGGGCATCGCCGCCTCGACGGCGACGTCGACGTCCGCCGAGGGCAGGACGAGGAAGGGCGCGTTCCCGCCCAGCTCCATCGAGGTGCGCAGCACATGCTCGGCCGCCTGGGCGAGCAGGGTCCGGCCCACCGGGGTGGAGCCGGTGAAGGAGACCTTGCGCAGGCGCGGATCGGCCATCAGGGTGCTCGAGAGGGTCCGGGAGTCGGAGGTGACCACGCAGGAGACGACGCCTGCCGGCACACCCGCATCGGCGAGGATCTGCAGGAGCAGCAGGCTCGTCAGCGGCGTCTTCTCCGCGGGCTTGAGCACCACGGTGCAGCCCGCGGCGAGGGCGGGGCCGATCTTCCGGGTGCCCATCGACAGCGGGAAGTTCCACGGGGTGATCGCGAGGACCGGTCCCACGGGACGGGCGCGGGTGAGGATCGCGTGCTCGGCCGCGGGGGCATGGCGGAAGCGGCCGGGCGCGCGCACCGCCTCCTCCGCGAACCAGCGCAGGAACTCCGCGCCGTAGGTCACCTCGCCGTACGCCTCCGCGAGGGGCTTGCCCATCTCGAGGGTCATCATGAGCGCGAGGTCGTCGGCCCGCTCGTGGCACAGCTCGAAGGCGCGGTGGAGGATCCGGGACCGCTCGCGGGGGAGGGTCGCCGCCCAGGATTCCTGGGCGGCGACCGCCGCGTCGAGAGCGCGCAGGCCGACGTCCGCGGGATCCGCATCCACCACCTGCACGAGCTCCCCGCCCGTGGCCGGGTCGATCACCCCCAGCGAGGGGACGCCGCCGATGAAGGCGCCGTCGAGGAAGGAGCTGCGCGGTGCGCGGGAGAGGAGATCCTCGATCCTCTCCGGGGTGATCTGCGGGAACGGTGCCATGGGTCTCTCCTCAGTCGAACATGATCACCTGGCGGATCGCCTCGCCGTCGGCCAGCTGGTCCATCGCGGAGCACACGTCCTCCAGACGGATCCTCCGGCTGATCAGCTCGTCGACGGGCAGCTTGCCCTCCAGGTACAGCTGGGCGTAGGCGGGGATGTCGCGGCGGGGGACCGCCGAGCCCAGGTAGCAGCCGATCACGGACTGCGCCTTCGCCGTGATCGGCAGCGGCGGGATCGTGACGGTCGCGTCCGAGGCGGGAAGCCCCACCGTGACCATGGTGCCCCCGAAGCCGATCGCTCCGAAAGCCGTCTCGAAGGCCCGGGGATGCCCCGCCGCCTCGATCACCCGGTCCGCGGTGACGCCCTGCGCGGCGACCTCCTGCGGGGTGAGGGCCCGGTCCGCGCCCAGCTCCCTCGCCCTCGCGAGCTTCGCCGGGAGCGCGTCCACGGCGATCACCTCCCGCACGTCCTGCGAGATCGCGGTGATGAGCGCCGCCATGCCCACGCCGCCGAGGCCCACGACCATGATCGAGTCCTCGGGCCCGGGGCGGGCGACGTTCAGGACGGCGCCGCCGCCGGTGAGGACCGCGCAGCCCAGCACCGCGGCGATGTCCGGCGGCACCGCATCGGGGACGACGACCGCGCTCGCCGCGTCGACGACCACGTGGTCGGCGAACCCGGAGACGCCCAGATGGTGGTGGACGAGCTGCCCGTCGCGGTGCAGGCGGCGCCCGCCGTGCAGAAGGGTGCCCTCGGTGTTCGCGGCCGATCCTGCCGAGCAGGGCAGGCGCCCGTCGGTCGCGCACTCGCGGCAGGACCCGCAGCGCGGCAGGAAGCTCATGACCACGCGGTCGCCGACCGCGATCTCCTCGACCTCGGCCCCGACCTCCACGACGCGGCCCGCGGACTCGTGGCCCAGCAGCATCGGCAGCGGGCGGGGCCGGTTGCCGTCGACGACGGACAGATCCGAGTGGCACACCCCCGCCGCCTCGATCCGCACGAGGATCTCGGTGGGGCCGGGCGGGTCCAGCTCGAGCTCGCAGATGGCGAGGGGACGGGACTCGGCGTAGGGCCGGGGCAGGCCCATCTGCTCGAGGACGGCGCCGCGGATCCTCATCGGGCACCTCCTGCCGCGGGCCTCGTCGTCTCCGAGGTCCCGAACGTCGCCTTCGCGACCGCGGGGACCAGGGCATCGCCCGAGCGCAGCGGGCGTCCCTCGAACACGCCCTCGTGGGCGAGGACGGGGCGACGGTCCCCGGCGAGCTCGGGATGCTTCTCCTCGAGCTTCTCGCGCCGGGTCATCTCGCGATGCCAGCCGCGCACCACGTCCGGGTGCCCGCCGGAGATGCCGCGCCAGGTGGTCGGCATCTCCTCGCGGGATCGGCCGGCGCTCGCCGCGCCCAGCTGCCGGACCGCGGCGGGGACGCGGCTCGTGCCCGCCCCGCACGGGCAGTCGGGGTTGTCGGCGAACATCGAGGGCAGCCCTGCTTCGAAGCGGTGGCCCGCCGTGCAGCGCAGATCGTAGAGGATCATGTCCGTTCCTCCCGCCCTCAGGAGTAGAAGCCGTGGGGCGCGAGGGTGAGGCCTCGTCGCTGCTCGGCATCGTGTCCGAAGATCATCTCCGCGCCGGTCTCCTGCTGGATGCGGCGCAGCTTGTCGACGGACTCGAGCCAGCCCACGGAGTCCCAGACGATGCCGGCGCCGATCGCAGGCGGGCCCCAGCTCGCCCCGAGGTACACGGCGTCGGAGGTGAAGATCTTGGTGCCGTCCTCGGGCAGGTCCACGCGCAGGCTCATGGTGCCCCAGGTGTGGCCGGGGGTGGAGATGACGCTGACTCCTGGGACGATCTCGGCATCGCCGTGGACGGCCTCGAGCGGGAGACCGGAGAAGTCGCTGACCAGATGGGCCCCGGCGAACTCGCCCTCGATCGTCTTCACGCCCTCGATCTCGTCGGCCTGGGCGAGGATGCGCGTCTTCCCGTTCTCGAACATCTTCGCGTTCGCGGCGTGGTCGAAGTGCAGGTGCGACAGGACGAGGATGTCGATGTCCTCGGGGGTCAGCTCGAGATCCGCCAGAGCGGTGTCGAGATAGCCGGGACCGGCGGGATCCTCCTGGACGGGGAAGAAGTCCTGGAAGCCGGTGGGCGCCCAGCGCGACTCCCAGTCGCGCGGGACCCCGGTGTCCCACAGGATGCGGGCCTCCGGGGTCTCGACGAGCACCGCATGGGTGGGGCACTCGCCCCAGGCGGCGGGCTTGTCCCGGTGATGGCGGTCGGTGATCGTGTTCCCGGCCTGCAGCAGGAGCCAGGTGTGATCGCATTCCATGACGCCGGTGGAGAGGATGTGCAGCTTCATCGCGGGATCGCTCATCGTCGGTCCTTTCCTCGCGGGCGTCGCCGTCGACGCCTCCTGGGCCCGAGGCTATGCCGCCGCCCACCCCCTGACCATGTGCGCAGATACCATCCTCACCATGGATCGATGGAGATTTCCCCACGTCCCGCCGGGCGGTGCGTCTGCCGCCGCTGACCCTGCGGACGTCGCCGACCTCCGTCGCCGCGCCGCGCTGCTCGAGGTCACGACCGACATCGCCTCCCAGACCACCGCCCGCAGGGACCTCGGCGAGGTGCTCGCCGCGATCGTGCGCCGCACCCGCGAGCTCACCGGCGCGGACATGGCCTACATCGCGCTCAACACGCAGGAGGAGACCTTCATCCGCTACAGCGACGGGGTGCGCACCGAGGCCTACCGGACCATCCGGATGCCGCTCGGCTCCGGCGTGCTGGGCAAGGCCGCGACCGGCCGCGCCACGGTCCTCACGAGCGACTACCTCCTGGACGGGACGATCTCGCATCTGCACGACATCGACGAGATCGTGCGCGAAGAAGGCGTCCGCGCGATCCTCGGCGTCCCCATGACCCTGCACGGCGTCGTGCACGGGGCGCTGCTCGTCGCCGACCGGAGCCCGCGCCGCTACACGGCGGAGATGGTCGACACCGTGAGCATCCTCGCCCGCCACACGAGCGCCGCGCTCGCCGGAGCGCGCCGGCTCGAGGAGGTCACCGCGGCCCTCGCACGCCTGCACGAGGACCGCGATGCGGACCTCGAGCGGATCCTCGACCTCCAGGAGGTCCTCGAGATCGATGCCCGTCTGCTCGAGTCGATCACAGCCCATGCGGAGGTGAGCGCCTACGCGCAGGCGGCATCGGAGCTGATCGGCCTGCCCCTGTCGGTCCTCGACGCGCAGGGCGCCGTGCTCGCCCGGGTCGGCGCCGATGGCCGGGGCGCCTCCGCGACGACACCGCTTCCGGACCACCGGCTCGAGCGGACGATCCGCCGGGCACGCGCGACCGGGATGCCCGTGGCCGAGGACGGGCGGACCGTCGCCTGCGCCCTCGGCGGCGAGGAGCATCTGGGCACGCTCGTGATCCACGATGCCCTTCCCGCGCCGCTGCTGCCGCGCCTCCAGCGGGTCACCGTGTTCCTGGGGATCCTGCTGCTGCTCCTGCGGGTGAGGACCGATGACCAGCATCGACGGGAGCGGGCCCTGCTCGACGTGGTGATCGGCGGCGGTCCCGTCCCCGCCGAGCTGCGTCCGGCGCTCGCGATCCTCGACGTGCCCGGCACCGGGGTGCGGGTCCTCGCCGTCGAGGCGCACCCCGGGCCCGCGGAGGCGACCTCCGCCGCGGCGCCCGATATCGGCGGCCTCGCCCTCGCGGCGCTGCGCAGCGCCACCGAACCCCACCGGGCCGTCGTCGCCCCGCACGGTGCCCACGCCTGCGCCCTCGTCCAGGACGCCGCCGCCGAGACCGTCGCGCAGGAGGTCCTCGCCCAGGCCGCGGAGCGGGACGTCGACGTCACCATCGGCATCTCCGGAGTCTGCACCGACCTCGCAGCCGTGCCCTCCGCGCACCGGGACGCCGACCGGGCGCTCGCCTCCCTCGCCGCCCTCGGCCTGCGCGGCAGGGCCGCGCACGGCGAGGACCTGGGTGCGGTCGGACTGCTGCTCGAGGCCCTGCGCGCGGACCCGCACGCCCCCTCGCCGCTGGACGCCCTGGCCCCGCTCGTGGACCACGACGCGGCCCGCTCCGGGGAGCTGACGCGCACGGCATGGGTCTTCGCGGAATCGGGCCAGAACGTCGGTCGCACCGCGGAGCAGCTGTTCCTCCATCCCAACACCGTGCGTCAGCGTCTCGAACGGATCGGGAGGGTCCTCGGCCCCGACTGGCGGGACCCGGCCCGCTTCCTGGACCTGCACCTGGCGCTGCGGGCCTGGGCGATCGGCGGGGGCGCCGGCCCCGCGCCCCGGCGGCCCTGATCCCCGCCCGCCGCGATCCGGGGTGGGCACAGGCCTCCGGGCGAGGCAGGATGGAGGGACCGAGGACACCTGACAGAAGGAGCGGATCATGAGCGAGAACGGCGTCGAGCAGATCAGCGCGGACGGTCCCGACGAGAGGACCGCCGCGGAGCAGGGCAACCGCGAGGGCGACGAGATGGCCGCCGAGGGTCAGGACCGCTCGGAGCTCGCGGATCTGACAGGCGATGCGCTCGAGGTGGATGCGCTCGTCGAGGAGGCGGATGCCGAGGGGCTCGGCGGGGACGGGGACCCGCTGGAGGACCTGCACGTCCAGGACGACGACACGGAGCGCTGACCCGGCCGTCTCAGGAGGCGAAGGCCAGCAGACCCGCGACGGCGAGGAACAGGGAGCCGAAGACGCGGTCAAGCAGCCGGGCTCCGCGATCGGTCGTGGTCAGGCGCCGCAGGGGCCGTGCCGCGGCGGCGAAGAAGAACCACATGACCGCGACGTCCACCAGGACGACGGTCGCGCCGAGCACCAGGTACTGCGGCAGCGCCGCCTGGTCGAGACGGATGAACTGCGGGACGAAGGCGAGGAAGAAGACGATCGCCTTCGGGTTCAGCAGGTTCACCCAGAAGCCGCGCCGCGCCATCGACCAGCCGCGCTCGGCGGAACCGGCCGTCCCGGCGGAGCGCGAGACCGCGCCGCCGCGCTGCATCAGCATCCGGATCCCCAGGTAGACGAGATAGGCCGCGCCCGCCCAGCGGATCGTGGTGAACAGCAGCGGGGAGCGGGAGACCACGAGCCCCACCCCCGCGGCGACGATCCCGATGTGCACGACGAGCGCCGCCTGCTGGCCGATGATCCCCCACAGCGACCGCCGCCAGCCCTGCGTCAGGGAGTTGGTCATCGTGTTGATCGCCCCGGCGCCCGGGGTCAGGCTGATCACGAGGCAGGCGAGGAGGAGAGGAATCCAGACGGTCCAGGTCACCCCAGGATTTTACGGATCCGGACCGGGGCGGGAGAAGGCTCTCGAACGGACATCACACGGCGGGTGCGGGCGCCGCGTCCGCGGTGAAGGCGCCGCACCGCGCGAAGTAGTCGGTGCAGGCCGCCGGGTCCCAGCCGTGGCCCTGGGCGAGGCCCTCGGTGAGCATCGAGAGGTAGGCCGGCACCGGCAGCCCGGGCTCGAGCTCGCGCGCCCCGGCCGGTGCGGTGAAGGTGAGCATCGGCCGGCCCTCGCGCTCCCCGACGTTCAGCAGGGTCTCGTAGTGCCCGGGGCCTGCCGTGAAGCTGCCGCCGGGCACGCCCGACCGGACGACCTCCTCGAGCAGGTCGTCCGTGGAGGGCTCCCGATGCATCTCCTGTGCGGCCACGTCCACGAACTGCTGAGCGGTGAGGAGGTAGGCGCGGGCAGCCGTGGGTCCGGGGGAGTGGTGGTCGTAGAAGGCCATCGAGCCGCCCCAGACCGCGGAGCGGGAGGCGAAGCGCAGCCGTCCCGGCAGCATGACGCCCGCCGAGGCCCGCGGCGGGGTTCCGTCGCGCGCCCCCGTGTAGGTGATGAGGGCGCCCTCGGGGCGACCGCCGCGCAGATAGCAGTCCAGGCGCTGCGCGTTCATGTTGGAGCCGTAGCTGACGTACCAGACCAGGGAGTCGTGCTGAGGGGGGTCATGAAGGGGAGGCATCGTGACTCCCATGGTGCCGCATCCACGGGTGCGAACGCGCGGTCTCCTTGACGACGTCGCCGGTGCCGAGGGGTCGTCGAAGGCGACGCTCCGGAGCGGTGAGCGGCCTCCCATGGGCCCTCAGACGCTCTCGAGCTCCGGCTCCCGCGGGACGGTGGCGCGGGTCCCGGCGGCGGGGGACAGGAAGACCGCGACGATGACCACCGCCATCGGCAGCAGCAGGGCGGCGCGCAGGCCGGTGTGCTCGCCGACCATGCCCAGGATCGGCGGGCCCACGAGGAAGGCGAGATAGCCGAGCGTCGAGGCGAGCGCCACGCGGGCCGATGGGTCCGGCCCGGAGTCCCCGGCCGCGGACAGCGCGACCGGGAAGCCGAGGGAGGCGCCCAGGCCCCACAGCACGACCGCGATGGCAGCGACCGCCTGATGGTCCACGAGGGAGACCAGCGCCATGCCGAGGGCGGCGAGCGCCGCGCCGCCGCCGAGGGTGCGGGCCCGGCCGAAGCGCTCGAGGACCGGGCCGCCGCAGAAGCGGCCCACCGTCATCGCGGCCGCGAAGATCGCGAACACGGCGCTGCCCAGCGCCGCGTCGAAGCCGTGGCCGTCGACCATCACCAGCGGCAGCCAGTCGCTCGCGGTGCCCTCGGCGAGCGCCATCGCCAGCACGATCCCGCCGATCAGCAGGAGACGGCGGTCCTTCCACACCGCGGGGCGCGGGGCGGAGAGGGCGGCCTCGCCGGGAACGGCCCGACCGGTCGCGGCCGGCAGCTTGGGGACGGACCAGGCGATCAGGCCGATGCCGACGAGGCCCACGGCCAGCAGGTGCAGGACGACGGGGGCGTCGATCGCGTTGGCGAGGAAGCCGGCTCCGGCACCGATGACGGTGCCCAGGCTGAAGCAGCCGTGCAGCATCGGCAGGAAGGAGCGGCCGGTCGCCTCCTCCACGGCCGCGCCCTCGATGTTCATGGCGACCTCGCCGCCCCCCATGGAGGCGCCGAACAGGCCGAGGCCCATCGCGACCACCGGGGCGATCCCGGCAGCAGCACCGAGGGCGATCACCGGCATCGCGAGCACCAGCAGCGACGAGGCGACCAGGATGACAGGGCGGGCGCCGAAGCGCATGACCGAGGGGCCGGAGGAGAGGATGCCGAGCATCGATCCGACCGAGAGCCCGAACAGCACGAAGCCCATCTGCGCGGTGGACGCCTCGAGCAGGTCGCGGATCGCCGGAGTGCGCGTCACCCAGGAGGCGACGCCGATGCCGGGCAGGAAGAACAGGGCGAACAGCGCCCAGCGGCGCAGGGCGACGGGGGCGGCGGAGGGCGTGGTCACCCGCTGAGCGTACAGTCGTACGTCCGCGGGGCGACAGAGGGGGTGCTCGCCTGCGGCACGGGTCGTTCATCACACCGTCACGCCGGGGCCACGGCGTCGTTGGCGGGCGATCACCCCGGCGGGATCGGATCGGGGGAGCCACCCTCCCGCCCTCCCTGGAAGCGAGCCCTCCGTGCCCGAGACTCCCGCCGCCGGTCCCCTCCTGCTCATCTCCGTGGATGCGATGCACACGAGCGACATCCCGTTCGCCCGGACGCTGCCGGCCTTCTCCCGGATCCTCGAGCGGGCCGCCATCGCCGAGGTCGAGGGGATCTACCCCTCGGTCACCTACCCCAACCACACCGCCCAGATCACGGGCTGCGGACCTGCGACCAGTGGCGTCTACAACAACCTCCGCTTCCAGCCGGGGAAGGGAGACGCCTCCGACTGGTTCGCGGAGGCCTCCGCGATCCGCGTGCCCACCCTGCTGGACGCCGCGGGCGCTGCCGGGCTCGTCACCGCCTCCGTGCAATGGCCCGTCACCGTGGGTGCGGAGTCCGTCCGCTGGCTGGTCCCCGAGCTCGCAGGCGCCCGCTACGGGCAGGGCGACCTCGCCGCGCACTTCCGAGCCTCCACGGACCCGGCGAGCCTCGAGCGCTACGTGCTGCCGAACCTGCCGCTCGTCGCCGAGGGCCGCCCGGGCCGCTTCTTCGACTTCGTCGGAGAGGTCGCCGCGCAGATCCTCGAGCGCGAGCGGCCCGATCTGCTGCTCGTGCACTACGTCGAGGTCGATACGGCCCGCCACGCCCACGGGGCGGAGGGTGTCCACGTCGAGCAGGCGCTGCGCGAGGTCGACGCGCATCTGGGGCGTCTGCTCGCGGCGCTCGAGGACACCGGACGCGCGGAGACGGCGGACATCGTCCTGGTCTCCGACCATGGCCATCTTGACGTCGAGCAGCATACGAACCTCAACGCCGTCTTCGCCGAGCGCGGCTTCCTCCGCCGGGACGAGGAAGGGAACCTCGCGGACTACGACGTGATCTGCCTGGGGGCAGGGCTGTCCGGCCAGCTGTTCCTCGCCGAGGACCTGACGGCTGAGCGCTACGCCCAGGTCGCCGAGATGCTCGCCCAGCTCGAGGCCGATCCGGAGCTGCGCATCGAGCGCATCTGGACCTCCGAGGAGACCCGGCGCGGCTACGGGCTGGACGGCCCGTTCTCCTTCGTCGTCGAGTCCGAGCCGGGGGTCGTGGTGGGCCATGCGCTGGACCGCCGCCCGGTCGTCCGCGCGGGGGACGAGGACTTCCCCGCTCTGCGTGGCGCGCACGGTCATGCCCCGCGCCACGGCGGCCAGCCCGTGCTCATCGCCTCCGGCCCCTCCTTCCAGGAGGGCGTGGACCTCGGCCGGCGCAGCATGCTCGACATCGCCCCGACCCTCGCCCGGGTTCTCGGCGTGGAGCTGCCCGATGCGGAGGGCGCGGTCCTGACCGAGGTGCTCGCCCCGCAGCCGGCCGCCACCGCCTGATCCGCGGGATTCGCCCTCAGTCGACGGCGGCGATGTCCCGCTCGTCCTCGGCGCCGGGCTCGTTGTCGGAGACGATCATGCGGATCGGGTCGAGCTTCGCCCACGCGAAGAACAGGGCCGAGAAGACGATCAGCGCGATGCCCGCCCACAGGTTCGCGTTCAGCCCGTCGGTCTTCGCGGATTCGGCGGCGTCGAAGGCGAACAGGCCCAGCGCCGTGAGGATCAGGCCGTACAGGCCGGTCAGCGCGGCGATGAAGCGGCGGATGTCGAAGGCGCCCGCGGTCTCGACGTGCGAGCTCGGCGGGATGTGATCTGCGGTGCTCATGAGGGTTCCTCCTCGCGATCAGGCGAAGGCGACGTTGAGGGCGATGACCATCGCGAGCGCGAGGAGGGCCATCGGCACGGGGCGGCGGTAGAAGGGCAGCGACTCCTCGTCCGGGTCGACCAGCTGCGTCTTCGGCGTCTCGGAGTAGACCAGACCGCGCAGCTCGTGCACCGGCTTCGGGGCGGTGAACTGCGTGACCACGACGGAGACGAGGATGTCGGTCACGAAGGCGACCGAGGCGGAGAGGAAGGCGAGGCCCTGCCCGCCGCCCAGGCTGAACAGGCCCCCGAACTCCGAGGCGGACCACACCGCGACCGCGGCGAGGGTGCCGGAGACGAGGCCCGCCCAGCCGGCTGTCGGCGTCATCCGCTTCCAGAACATGCCGAGGATGAAGGTCGCGAACAGCGGCGCGTTGAAGAAGCCGAACAGCGTCTGCAGGTAGTCCATCAGGTTCGAGAACGAGGCGGCGATGAGCGCGGTGAAGATCGCGATGATGCAGGCCAGCAGCGTCGCGACCCGCCCCACCTTCAGGTAGTGCGCATCGGGGGCATCCTTCTTCACGTACTGCTGCCACAGGTCGTAGCTGACCACTGTGTTGAAGGCGGAGATGTTCGCGGCCATGCCCGCCATGAACGCGGCCAGCAGACCCGCGATCGCGAGGCCCAGCAGGCCGTTGGGGAGCACGTCCCGCATCAGCAGCAGGAGGGCGTCGTTGTAGGTGACGCCGGTGGCATCGGCCGCGGCGGTGTCCCCGGCGAAGTCGTAGCGCTTGAACTCCGCGAGCTCGTTCACGAGGACCGCGGCGATCATGCCGGGGATGATGACGATGAAGGGGATGAACATCTTCGGGAACGCGCCGATGATGGGCGTCATCCGGGCGGCGGTGATGTTCTTGGATGCCATCGCACGCTGGACCTCGACGAAGTTCGTGGTCCAGTAGCCGAAGGACAGCACGAAGCCGAGGCCGAACACGATCCCCACCACGCTGAGGAACGGGTTCTGGAAGCCGGAGAGCTGCTCGCCCGGCCAGGTCGACAGCTGCTGGGCGCCCAGCATGCCATCGCCCGCGATCCGCTCCTTCAGGCCGCTCCAGCCGCCCACGCGGTGCAGGCCCACGAGCGTCAGCGGCAGCAGCGCCGCGACGATCACGAAGAACTGCAGCACTTCGTTGTAGATCGCGGCGGAGAGCCCGCCGACGGTGATGTAGAACAGCACGAAGGCCGCGGCGAGGATGAGCCCCACCCACATCGGCCAGCCCAGCAGGCGGTTCACGATCGTCGCCAGCAGCGCCAGGTTCACGCCCGCGATGAGCAGCTGCGCGACCGCGAAGGAGATCGCGTTGACCAGGTGCGCGCCGGTGCCGAAGCGCATGCGCATGAACTCGGGGACGGAACGGACCTTGGAGCCGTAGTAGAACGGCATCATCACCACGCCCAGGAACAGCATGGCGGGGATCGCGCCTACCCAGAAGTAGTGCATCGTGGGCAGCCCGTACTGGGCGCCCGTCGCGGACATGCCCATGATCTCGACGGCGCCGAGGTTCGCGGAGATGAAGGCGAGGCCGGTGACCCAGGCGGGCAGGGAGCGGCCGGAGAGGAAGAACTCGATCGAGGAGGAGACTCCGCGCTTCGCCCACCAGCCGACGCCGAGGACGAATGCGAAGTAGAGCGCGATGACCAGGTAGTCGATCCATTGCGCGTCCAGACGGATGGAGACCATGACGGCGTTCCTTCGGGGAGAGGGGAAGAGGCCGTGCGGGTCCGGGGTGCGGGAAGGGGACGCGGGACGTCCGGGCGGCCTGGGGGTGCCGGGGTCGATCACGCTACCACTCGGCCGCGGCTGCCGGGAGGCGGGCGGGCGCGGCCCCGCGGCGCCGCGGGGAGTAGGATTCCCAGCGGCCCTCCGGCGGTGCCGCAGGTGCCCGGCGGCACCGCCCGCCGGTCGTCGCCGCCGTCCACGCCCGTCCAGGAGGACCCCCGTGAGCATCCCCGTGCACGCTGAGCGCGTGCGCTCCCGCACCGAGCGGCTCGACGAGCTGCCCATGTCGCCGCGGCATTGGAGGATGCTGGGCGCGAGCGGCATCGGCTGGGCGCTCGATGCGATGGACGTCGGGCTCATCTCCTTCGTGATCGCGGCGCTCGCGGTCCACTGGGACCTCGGCATGGGGGAGCGGTCGCTGATCGCCTCGGCCGGCTTCGCGGGGATGGCGCTCGGCGCCGTGCTCGGCGGGCTGCTCGCCGACCGGATCGGCCGCCGCCAGGTCTTCGCCCTGACCCTGCTCGTGTACGGGCTCGCGACCGGAGCGTCGGCCCTGTCCACCGGCCTGGTCATGCTGATCGTGCTGCGCGTCGTGGTGGGCCTCGGCCTGGGGGCGGAGCTGCCGGTCGCCTCGACGCTCATGAGCGAGTTCGCGCCGCGGCGCATCCGCGGCCGCGTCATCGTGTGGCTCGAGGCGTTCTGGGCCCTGGGCTGGATCCTCGCCGCCGTCGTGGGCACCTATGTCGTCGCCGCCTCCGATGCGGGCTGGCGCTGGGCGCTCCTGCTGGGCGCGGCGCCCGCCCTCTACGCCCTCGTGATCCGCTGGAAGATGCCGGAATCCGTCCGCTACCTCGAGTCGCGGGGTCGGCACGAGGAGGCCGAGCGCACCGTCCGCGCGCTCGAGGAGTCCGCGGGCGTCCCCGCTCCGAGCCTGCAGGAGGCCGCACGGACCGGCACCGATGCGGGCCCCGCCGCGGAGCCCGCCGCCGGGCGCGCGAGCATCTGGTCCGCGGCCCTGCGGGGACGCACCGCCGCCCTGTGGATCGTCTGGTTCTGCGTGAACCTCTCCTACTACGGCGCCTTCATCTGGATCCCCTCGCTGCTGGTCGAGCGCGGATACGACCTCACGAGGTCCTTCACCTTCACGCTCATCATCACCCTCGCGCAGCTGCCCGGCTACGCGGTCAGCTCCTGGCTGATCGAGGTGATCGGGCGGCGCTGGACGCTGTGCGTGTTCCTGCTCGGCTCCGCCGGCTCCGCGATGCTGTTCGGGGTGGCCGACAGCCCCGCGGCCATCATCGCCGCCGGCTGCCTGCTGTCCTTCTTCAACCTGGGCGCCTGGGGCGCGCTGTACGCGATCAGCCCCGAGATCTACCCGACGCGGGTGCGCGGCACGGGCAGCGGCGCGGCAGCCGGCTTCGGCCGCCTCGCCTCGATCATCGCGCCGATCATGGTGCCCGTCGTGGTCGCCGCGAGCGGGATCGCCGCGGCCTTCGGCGTGATCGCGGCGGCCTTCGCGATCGCCGCCTGCGCCGCCTTCTGCCTGCCCGAGCGCCGCGGGGAGGCCCTCGTATGAACCTCGCCGAGCTGACCCCGCTGGTGTGGACCGTCCTCGCCGCCGGAGCGCTCGTGGTGGGGCTGTCGAAGACCGCGGTCCCCGGCGCGGGCACGATCGCCGTGGCGATGTTCGCCTCCGTGCTGCCGGCGAAGGCGTCCACGGGCGCCCTGCTGGTGCTGCTGATCGTCGGCGACATGATGGCGTTGCTGGCCTATCGCCGCCACGCCGACTGGCGGGTCATCCTGAGGATGGCTCCGGCCGTCGTGCTCGGCCTGGTCGCCGGCTGGGGCTTCCTGGCGCTGGCCTCCGATGCCTGGGTGCGTCGCGGCATCGGGGCGCTGCTGCTCATGGTGATCGCCGTGACCCTGCTGCGGCGCTGGCGCGCCGCCCGATCCACCGCGGCGGCGCGGCAGGAGGACGCGGCCGAGGCGCCCGGCGGCGGAGGACTCGCGGCCTGGACCTACGGCGGGCTCGGCGGATTCACGACGATGGTCGCCAACGCCGCGGGCCCGGTCATGTCGATGTACTTCCTGGCCGCGAAGTTCCCGGTCAAAGCATTCCTCGGCACCTCGGCCTGGTTCTTCGCGACCGTGAACCTCGCCAAGCTGCCCTTCAGCATCGGCCTCGGCATCATCACCCCGACCTCGCTGCTGCTGGACCTGATCCTGGTGCCCCTCGTGCTGCTGGGAGGCCTCGGCGGACGACTCATCGCCCAGCGCATCAGCCAGAGAGCCTTCGAGTGGGCGGTCGTGATCCTCACGGTGCTGGGCGCCGGCTACCTGCTCGTCTGACCGGGCCGCAGGCGCCCTCGGTCCCGCGTCTCAGTCCTGCTTCCGACGGCGGGCCATGCGGGTCAGCTGGACGGCGATCCAGAGGATCCCACCCGTCGCCAGCACCGGCAGGCCGACCGTGAGCAGCAGCGGGATGACCTCCCAGCCGTTCAGTCCCAAGGATTCCATCGTGCGCTCCCCTCCTGCGTCACCGACTGCGATCCCTGCTCAGCGTACAGGGCCTCCGCGCGCGCGTCAGCCGATCAGCCCGTGACCGACCGGGGGACCAGCACCACCGGTGCATGGGCCCAGCCGCCCAGAGGGGCGATCTCCCGTTCCCCGGGCTCCTCGGCGGGTCGCGCATCGGCCGCGGCGAGGAGCTCCCGCACCAGGACGCGCAGCTCGAGGGTCGCGAGCGGGCGGCCCGGGCACGCATGGGGGCCGGCGCCGTAGACGAGGTTCGCGGACGCATGGGCCGCCGGGTCGACGGAATCGGCCCGCCCGAAGACCCTCTCGTCGCGGTTCGCCGAGGTCCAGTGCACGAGCACCCGGTCCCCGGCGGCGATCTCCTCCTCGCCGATCCGCACCGGGCAGCGGGCCACCCGCCGGTTCGCCACGAAGGGGTCGTCGATCCGCAGCAGCTCGTCGATGATCGCCGTCGCCTCCGCCGCGGAGCCCGTCCGCAGGCGCGTCGCGAGGACGGGCCGATGCGCGAGCTCCCGCAGGATCACCCCCAGGCACAGGGCGATCGAGCCGAGGTCCCCGCCCGTCCAGTTCCGCAGGACCGAGACGAGCTCCTCCTCGGTGAACAGGCGGTCCACCGCCCCCGGGGTGTCCGGGTCTGGGAGGGCGACGCGCACGCGCATGAGCTGCGCGGTCACATCGCCCGGATCCTCGGAGCCGAGTGCCCGGCGCGGGGCGAGCACGGAGCGGATGATCTCGTCGAAGCGCTCCGCCGCCGCCGCGGTGCCGGCGAGGTCCCCGGAACGCGTGGCCTCATGGTTCTGCGACATCCAGGCCAGCAGCTCCGGCTCGAGCGCCGCGGGCCAGCCCAGCCAGGCCGTCTGGGCGCGCACCGCGAAGACGGCACCGATCGCCGCGACCGCGTCGACCTCCGTACCCGTCCCGGGCACGTCCTCGAGCAGCTCCGCGACGAGGCCACGGGCGATCCGCACGAGCACCGGCTCGAGCCGCGCCATCGCCTCCGGGGCGAAGAAGCGATCGGTCGCGGCGCGGACGGCCGCATGCTCCGTCCCGTCCAGGCCGTTGGGGACCTGCAGGAAGCGGGAGACCGCGGAGGAGAACGCCTCCGCGTCCTCGACCACGCGCCGCGCCTCGGCATGCCCGAGCACCACCCACGTGCCGTCCTCGCTGCGGGCGAGGGGCGCCACAGCGCGCTGCTCGTCGGTGATGCTGCGGGGTTCGAGGCCATCGAGCGAGATCCGGGGAGTCGACATGCTCGCACCGTAGGCGGGGCATCGTCCCGGGGCGCGGGACCTCGGTCCCGGCCGCACGGTCCGAGCCCAGGTCGCGGGGCGGTGGTGTTGGATGGGTCGCATGAACGCACCGAGCAGACGCGCCCTCCTGTCCCTGGCCGCCGCGCTCCCCGCGGGGGCGGCCCTCGCATCCTGCGACGACGCCGGCTCCGGGGGCGGGGGAGAGGATGCCCGCTCCGAGGTCACGCCGCTCGAGCCGGGACCCGTCTCGCAGGCCCACGGCGCGCTCAGCCCCTTCACGGCCGCGCTCCTGCCCGCCGCGCTCGAGGCCGCGGGGACGGCGAACCTCGTCTGCTCCCCGACCTCCGCGCTCGTGGCCCTCACCATGGCGGGCCTCGGCGCGCAGGGGACGACGCGCAGCCAGATGGAGGAGGTCCTCGGCGCCCCGATGGACCAGCTCGCCGAGCTCTCCACGATCCTGCGCACGAGCCTCGCCGCGATCCCCACCCAGGAGCGCAGCGGCGAGGAGGAGGACCTGCCCGATCCCGACTCCGCGTCCCTCGCGAGTGGCGTCTGGCTCGCCGAGGGGCTCGATGTGCGGCGCCCCTACCTCGACGACCTCGCCCGGTACCTCGACGCCGGGATCCGCACCGCGGACTTCGCGCAGGAGGAGGGCCGAGAAGCCGCGCGGGAGGCGATGAACGCGTTCGTCTCCGAGGCGACCGAGGGGATGATCGAGGACCTCGTGCCGGAAGGCGCGCTCACCGAGGCCACGGTCCTCGCCCTCGTCAATGCCCTGCACCTGCGCGGCGCCTGGCACGCCCCGCTGACCGACGCAGGACCGGTGACCTTCCACGCCGAGGGAGGCGACGTGCCGGTGCCGATGCTCGCCGGGAAGGCATCGGGCTGGTACGAGGACACGTATGCGCAGGCGACGCTGCTGCCGACCGCGGACCGCGACCTGGGGCTCGTGCTGGTCCGGCCGAGCGCCGGCCTGCCCGCGCTCCTGCAGGCATGGACGGAGGATCCGACGATCCTCACCGCCCTGCTCGTCGAGGTGGTCGCCGGGGCCGACACCGTCGCGCTGACGATGCCCGTCCTCGACCTCGACTCGCGGCTCTCGCTCGGCGACGTCCTCGCCGGGCTCGGGATGACCGACGCCTTCGGCGACGCCGCCGATTTCACCGGCATCGTGGGCGCCGGCGGGATCGCGCTGTCCCAGGTGCTGCAGAAGGCCACGATGGTCGTGGACGAGAAGGGCATGGAAGCCGCGGCCGCGACCGCCGCCCTCGTCGAGGTCACCTCCGCCCAGATCGATCCGCTGACCCTCACCCTCGACGTCCCCTATGTCGCCCTCGCGATCTCCACGGCGACCCTCGCCCCGCTCGTCGTCGCCCTCGTCGCGGACCCGGCGGGGCAGGGGTGAGCGAAGCCGCCGTGGAGCTCCTCAGCACGGGCCTCGTGGTCCTGGGAGCCCTGGCGATCCTGGCCTCGCTCACGCTCAGCCTGCTGCTCGCTCCACGCGGGACGTCCCTCGGGCAGCGATTCCTCTGGGCTCGGGACTGGTCTGCGGGAATGCCCTGGATCCGGCTCCGCATCGGGCTCCTGCTCGCCGGGTTCGGCGCTCTCGGCCTGATGAACACGGTGCAGGTGTCGCGCGGCGATCCCGCTCGGTACATGGAGTACGTGATCCGGTCCGTCACGGAGTCCGATTGGATCTTCTGGGGGATCCTCACGGCGGTCATGGCTGTTCCGGTCACGATGCTCCACATCGCTCTTGCGGAGGACGAGCTGAGCAAGGACAGGTCCGGACGTCGGCATCGGATCATCGCGCGTGCCGTGATCGGCGTGCTGTGGAAGCTTCCGCTCCTCATGATCGGCGTGAAGGCTCTGGCGATCTTCCTGGGTCTCTAGGGCGGTGGATGACGCGGCCTGCCCCTATCCTGGCCAGATGCCTGTCCCCATCAGGGTCCGCCGCGGCCCCGATCTCGCCCCGGCGCAGCTCTACGCGCTGCTGCGGCTGCGGACCGACGTGTTCGTCGTCGAGCAGGAGTGCCCCTACCCGGAGCTCGACGGACAGGACCTGCTGCCGGGGACGGTGCACCTGTGGATCGAGGACGGAGCGGAGGGCGGGGCGCCGCGGCGCGTCCTCGCGACGATCCGGATCCTCGGCGCCGACGGCGCACGACCGGTGATCGGCCGGGTCGCGACCGCGGCCGACGCCCGGGGCCGCGGACTCGCCGCCCGCCTGCTCGAGCACGGCATCGGCCGGTGCGATGCGGGCTCGCCTATCGGCCTGCACGCCCAGGCCCACCTCGAGGGCTGGTATCGCCGCTTCGGCTTCCTCCGCGATGGGGACCCCTACCTCGAGGACGGCATCCCCCACGTCCCGATGCTGCGCCCCCGGGCCGCTGTCGAGGAGGCGTGAGAGTCGACCGCCGGGGGACTCGTTCGGCGCGGCCGATGAGTTCCCCGGCGGTCGGATTCTGCGGCAGGTCCGCCTGCGACCTCAGTCGTCGCCGCGCACCCACTGCGCGAGATGGGCGGACAGGGCCAGACGGCTCGGCTCGTGGCAGTACATCATGTGCCCGGCCTCGTAGTCCTCGACGCGGATCCGCTGCTCGTAGGTCTCCCGCGGCACCGCCAGATGCGCGAGGACGTGCTCGGAGGCGTGGAAGGGCGTCGCCGCGTCGTGGTAGCCGTGGGCGACGAAGACTCGCGTGGACGGCGACTTCCGCAGCACCCGCGCGAGGTCCGAGGCGACCTCGACCGACCGGTTCTCGAAGTCCTTGTAGCTCCACGGGTGCACGCGGGAGGACATGATCTCGTAGACCACGTCGCTGCTGAACTCGAGCTCGGTGCGCAGGTACTGGTTGATGCCGGCGGTGTAGGCGGGTGCGAGCTGGTCGATCGACGGGTCCGTCTCCATCTGCGCGCCGATCCCATCACCCGCCGGAGCGCTGAAGCGGCCGTCGATCCGGCCGGTCACCAGGCCGCGGTCCCGCTGCAGCTCCGCGAGGAAGGCCATGTGCTCCACGCGCAGGTCCACCCGCTCGACCCACTCCGGATCCACGCCGATCAGGGAGCCGATGGTCTCCGCCGCCGCCCGCTTCTCCTCCTCGCCCAGGCGCAGGCCCTGCGCGAGCAGCTGCGGATACTGCTGCTCCGCGAACGCCTCCGCCTCGTCGACGACGTCCTGCAGCAGACGACCCTCATGCTTGCCATGGGCGTGCGCGATCGCCGCGTACGTCGGCAGGTAGTGCAGGTACGGAGCGTCGTTCCCCGGCGTGAAGAACACGGTCCCGAAATCGAGGACCGGGGAGATCAGCGCGATCCCGCTGGGCACCACGTAGTAGCGGTCCGTGAGGCGTCCCGCGACCGCGGAGGCGCGGGTCGTGCCGTAGGACTCGCCCGCCAGGAACAGCGGGGAGTGCCAGCGCTCGTGCCGGCTCAGCCAGTCCACGACGAAGGAGGCGATCAGATCGCGGTCCTCGGCGAAGCCGTGGTGGCGGTCGGGCTTCGCCCCCGGCGCGGGGCGGGAGTAGCCGGTCGTCATCGCATCGACCATCACCAGATCCGCCTCGCGCAGCAGCGTCTCGTGGTTGTCGAGCAGCCCGAAGGGCGGAGGGGTCAGCGCACCCGCGTCCCCGGAGTCCACGCGCCGCGGCCCGAACAGGCCCAGGTGCAGCCACACCGTCGAGGCACCCGGTCCGCCGTTGAAGGCGAACACGACCGGCCGCTGATCCCCACGACCGGAGGCCACGTAGCTGACGGAGAACACCTCCGCGTACGCCTCCGCCCGCTGGTAGCCGTCCCCGGAGGGCTCCTCGCGCAGCACCGTCGTGCCCGTGTGCGCGGTGTAGGACAGCGGTCCGTCCGGCAGCTCGAGGACATGCGCGGTCACCGACATGCGGTCGGCGGGCTCGGGCTTCTCGGCGCCGTCCCGGGCGGCGGCATCGGCGGTGGTGCGGGTGCTCTGGTCGGTCATGGGGTCCTCTCGGCGGATGGGCGGCCAGGCGGCCGCATCGGGGCTGGTGGGCGGGATGCGTCCCGCGATCCTGCCCCCACTCTATGGGGCCCATCACGTCCTGTACGGTGGTCGGTGCTGTGCCCGAGTTCGACGAGGAGAGGTGAGGACGCATGCGACCTCGCAGACGTTCAGCCACCGCGGGCATGTCCCGCCGCGGGGCGATGATGGGCGGGGCCACGGCCCTCGCCGCAGGATTGGCGGCCTGCGCGCCGCCCGGGACCGCGAACATCAACGCGAAGCCCACCATCCCCGCCGCGGACGGGAAGGTCACGGTCACCTACTGGGCGTGGCTCAAGGACCTCGACAAGGTCGCGGACGTGTTCAACAAGAGCCAGGACCGCATCACCGTGGAGACGTCCTGGATCCCCGGAGGCAACTCGGGCGGCTACGCGAAGATCCTCTCCGCCGTCTCCGCCGGCGGCGGGCCCGACATCGCCCAGGTCGAGCTGCGCTCCCTGCCGGAGTTCGCGCTCGCGGGAGCGCTCACCGACCTCGCCCGCTACGGCTTCGCCGAGAAGGAGCCGCTGTTCGACCCCGGGGCGTGGGCCCAGGCGCAGATCGGCGGTTCCGTGTGGGGCGTCCCCCAGGACACCGGGCCCTGCGCCTTCTTCTACAACCGCGAGGTCTTCGAGGGGGAGCTCGGCATCGCCCCGCCCACCAGCTGGGAGGACTTCCGCACCGCCGCGCAGCAGGTCACCGAGGCCGGCAAGACCCTGATGACCCTCGACCCGACCGACGGCTCCCATCCCGTCATGTGGGCGATGCAGTCCGGGGCCGTCTGGTTCCGGCCCGAGGGGGACGGCTGGATCATCGACATGCAGGACCCCGCCTCGCTCCGCGTCGCCGAGTACTGGGACCAGGTCCTCGCCGACGGCACGATCGACACCGGATTCGGCTTCGCCACCACCCCGTGGATGGCAGCGGCGGGCGACGACCAGGTGCTCGGCTTCATCGGCGGTTCCTGGGGCGACGCGCTCATCGAGTCCGTGCCCGGCGGCTCCGGACGATGGGCCGTCGCGCCGATGCCCCGCTGGGAGGACGGATACGCCTCCGGCGGCCACGGAGGATCCTCCGCCGCGATCCTCGCGAACTCGCAGCACCCCGCGGAGGCCCTCGAGTTCCTCACCTGGATGTGCACCGACCCCGCCGGCATCGACGCCATGATCGAGTTCTCCGGGATCGGCTGGTCCCCGGCGAAGGACTACATCGGCCAGAAGCGGCTGCAGCCCTCCGAGTTCTTCTCGGGGCAGAGCTACAACGAGGAGGTCATCGTGCCGATGGCCGCGGGACAGAACCTCGACTGGACCTGGGCGCCGCTCATGCAGCGGGCGATGGCCGCGATCGGCGACAACATGACCCGGGTCGTGAACAAGGAGATCACCATGGTCGACCTGCTGGGCGACACCCAGGGCACGATCATCGAGATCATGCAGGGAATCGGACTGAACGTGGAGGCCGGATCATGAGGACCAAGTCAGCTCCCTGGGTCCTGCTGGCCCCGTTCCTCGTCCTGTTCGTGGGCACGATGGTCATCCCGATCATCATGGCGATCGGCTACAGCTTCACCCGCGTCGAGCGCAGCGGCCTGCTGGGCGAGGCGGGCAGCGCCTCCGTCTTCGCGGGCCTGGACAACTACGTCGCGGCGCTCAGCAACGTCAACTTCCTCGCCTCCATCGGGCGGATGATCCTGTTCGGCGTCGTGCAGGTGACCGTCATGATCGTCGCCGCGACGGTGCTCGCCCTGCTGCTGGAGAGCGCGAGCGCGAAGTGGCCCGGCTTCTTCCGCTCCTCGTTCTTCCTGCCCTACGGCATCCCCGGCGTGATCGCGACCATCCTGTGGTCCTTCCTGTACATCCCGGGCCTGAGCCCGATCGTGGACGTGCTCGGGATCGTCGGGATCGACGTCGACTTCCTCGCTCCCGGCGTCGTGCTCTGGTCGATCGCGAACATCGTGACCTGGACCTACACGGGCTACAACATGCTCATCATCATCGCCCAGCTCAAATCGATCCCGAAGGAGCTGTACGAGGCGGCGACCATCGACGGAGCCGGGCCGATGCGGATCGTCCGCTCGATCCAGCTGCCGCTGATCCGGCCCGCCCTCGTGCTGACGATCATCTTCTCGATCATCGGCACCCTGCAGCTGTTCGCGGAGCCGCGCCTGCTCATGACGATGAGCTCCGGCATCACCACCGAGTACACCCCGAACATGTCCGCCTACGCGTACGCCTTCCAGTACAACGAGATCGGGATGGCCGCCGCGCAGGCCGTCATCATCGCGGTCTCGGCGTTCATCCTCTCCGCGATCGCGCTGGGGATCTCCTCGCGGACGGAGAAGAAGTCATGACCACCACCCCCGCCCCGGCGCGCTCCCGCGCCGCCCAGGACGACGGACGGGCCGGGACCCGGTCCGCCGGCCGGAAGCCTGCCGTCACGATCATCGTCACCGCCGTCCTCGCGATCGTCGCGATCTACTTCCTGGTCCCCGTGTACTGGGTGATCGTCAACGCCTCGAAGTCGACGGAGGACCTGTTCGGCACGAGCGGGTTCTGGTTCGGCCACCAGTTCCAGCTCTTCGACAACCTCAAGGCGGTGCTCACCGCCCGCGGCGGCATCTTCAGCCGCTGGGCCCTGAACTCGCTGCTCTACTCCGGGGTGGGCGCGGTGCTCGCGACCTACTTCGCGGTCGCCGGCGGGTACGCGCTCGCGAAGTACCGCTTCCGCGGGAAGAACCTCGTGTTCGCCATGGTCCTGGGCGGTGTGCTGGTCCCCGGCACGGCGACGGCCCTGCCGCTGTTCTTCCTGTTCAGCGCCGTGGGCCTGACCAACACGTACTGGTCGGTGCTGATCCCCTCGCTGGTGAGCCCCTTCGGCCTGTTCCTCGCGCGGATCTATGCGGGCGCCGCGGTGCCCGACGAGGTCCTCGAGGCCGGGCGGATCGACGGCGCGGGAGAGCTGCGGATCTTCCACTCGATCGCGCTGCGCCAGCTGACCCCGGCGATCGTCACGATCGTGCTGTTCCAGTTCGTCGGCATCTGGAACAACTACTTCCTGCCGCTGGTCATGCTCGCGGACGAGAACCTGTACCCGATCACGCTGGGGCTGGACAACTGGCGGGCCCAGACCGACCGTCTGCCGGAGTTCTTCCAGCTCACGATCGGCGGAGCGCTGCTGTCGGTGATCCCGCTGGCGATCCTCATCCTGGTCCTGCAGCGCTTCTGGCGCGGCGGCCTCACGGAGGGGTCGGTCAAGGGGTAGCGGCACCGATCTCGGGCTCCGTCCCGTTCGATGGGCGGTTCCGGTTCAGATGCTCTGCGGTCTGAACCGGAACCGCCCCTTCGTCCTTCCGGGGCTGATCCGGCCGCCTCAGCCGGTCACGTCCGCAGCAGCGATCTCCCCGGTGACCGCGGCCGGTCCCTCGAGCACCGCCTCGTCCTCGTCGGGATCCACGCCGCTCGCGAACTGCGACCAGTACAGGCGGTGGTAGGCACCCTGGGCCGCGAGCAGCTGCTCGTGGGAGCCCTGCTCGACGATGTCGCCATGCTCCATCACGAGGATCACGTCGGCGTCGCGGATGGTCGAGAGGCGGTGGGCGATCACGAAGCTCGTGCGGTCGGTGCGCAGCGCGGCCATCGCCTCCTGCACGAGCACCTCGGTGCGGGTGTCCACGGAGCTGGTGGCCTCGTCGAGGATCAGCAGCGCCGGGTCGGCGAGGAAGGCGCGGGCGATCGTGATCAGCTGGCGCTCGCCGGCGGAGACGTTGGCGCCCTCGTCCTCGATCACGGTCTGGTACCCCTCGGGCAGGGTGTGCACGAAGCGGTCCACGAAGGTGGCCCGCGCGGCGGCGACCACCTCCTCGTCGGTGGCCTCGAGCCGGCCGTAGCGGATGTTCTCCAGGATGGTCCCGCCGAACAGCACCGCGTCCTGCAGCACCATGCCGACCTGGCTGCGCACCGCGCCGCGGTCCAGCGCCCGGATGTCCGTGCCGTCCAGGCGGATCTGCCCGCGGTCGATCTCGTAGAACCGCATGATCAGGTTGACCAGGGTCGTCTTCCCGGCACCGGTGGGGCCGACGATCGCGATGGTCTGCCCCGGCTCCGCGACCAGCGACAGCTCGGTGATCAGCGGCTTGTCCGGGGTGTAGGAGAAGGCGACGCGGTCGAACTCGACATGGCCGCGGGTGGGGCCGGCGAGCTCGGCGCGGGCGATCCGCTGCGGGGCGCTCCCGTCGGCGGGACCGGCGGCGGTGATCTCGCCATCGGCCTCCTGCTCCTGCGCATCCAGCAGCTCGAAGATCCGCTCCGCGGAGGCGACGCCCGAGATCAGCATGTTCGCCATCCCCGCCACCTCGCCGAGCGGCGCGTTGAACTCGCGGGAGTACTGGATGAAGGCGACGACCTGGCCCAGGGACATCTGCCCCGCGGCGATCCGCAGCCCGCCGACCACCGCGATCCCGACGTATCCGAGGTAGGTCACCCACTGCATGATCGGCATGATCATGCCGGAGTAGAACTGGGCCCGGAAGGCCGCCTCGTACAGCTCCTCGTTGCGCTCGTCGAACCGCTCGCCCATCGCGTCCTGGCGGTCGAACAGGGTGACCAGATCATGCCCCGTGAACGACTCCTCGACGTGCCCGTTCACGCGGCCGGTGTTGCGCCACTGGGCCGCGAAGAGCTTCTGCGACCGGGAGCCGATGATCCCGATGACGACGCCGGAGATCGGCAGCGCGACCAGCGCGATCAGGGCCAGCTGCCAGGACAGCCAGAACATCATCGCAGTGATCCCGACGATCGTGAGCACGGCGTAGACGAGGGAGGCGAAGGCCTGCTGGAGCGCTGACTGCACGTTGTCGACGTCGTTGGTGGTGCGCGAGAGCAGGTCCCCGCGCTGGCGCGTGTCGAAGTAGCTCAGCGGCAGGCGGTTGACCTTCGCCTCGATCCGCTGACGCAGCCGGTACACGATCCGCATCACGACGTCGTTCAGCAGCCGGCCCTGCAGCCAGTCGAACAGTGCCGCGACCAGATACATGCCCAGCACGAAGAGCAGCAGCCGGCCGAGCGCCGGGAAGTCGACCCCGGTCCCGCTGATCACGCCGTCGAAGATGACGTCCATCGCGTCGCCGAGGACCGACGGCGCCCACACGGTCAGCGCCGTGGAGAGGATCCCGAAGGCGAGCACGACGGCGAGGCCCAGCTTGTGGTCGCCGAAGCTGCCGGCGAGCCGGATCGCGGAGGGCCAGAACGCCTTCGCCTTCCGGGGCGCGGACTCGCCCCATTCGCCGCCCATGGAGTCCTGCATCTGCAGGATCTCCTCCTCGGTGAGCTCCGCGGAGCCCGCATCCGGCCTGTTCTTCTCGGCGGCGCTCATGCCGGCTCCTCCACGGTGATCTGGGAGTCCACGATCTCCCGATAGGTCGGACTGCTCGTGAGCAGCTCCTCGTGCGTACCGCGGCCTACGATGCGGCCCTGCTCGAGCACGAGGATCTGATCGGCGGCGGTGATGGTCGAGATGCGCTGGGCGACGATGATGGTGGTGGCGCCCTGGGTGTGCTCGGCCAGGCCCGCGCGCACGGCCGCGTCGGTGGCGACGTCGAGCGCGGAGAAGGAGTCGTCGAAGACGAACACCCGCGGTCGGGAGACCAGGGTGCGGGCGATGCACAGGCGCTGGCGCTGACCGCCGGAGACGTTGGTGCCGCCCTGGGAGATGGCGGATTCGAGGCCGGTGCGGGCAGCCTCGCCCTCGCCGGTGGTGCGGCTCTCGACGAACTCGGCGGCCTGGGCGATGTCGAGGGCCCGCCGCAGCTGGTCGTCATCGGCCGTGGGATCGCCGAAGCGGAGATTCTCCGCGATGGTCCCGGAGAACAGGTACGGGCGCTGCGGCACCAGGCCGACGGTGCGGGAGATGGTGGTGCGGGCGAGGTCCGTGACCGGGACCCCGTCCAGGAGCACCTGGCCGCGGGTGGCGTCGTGCAGACGGGGGATCAGGCTGACCAGGGACGTCTTGCCGGATCCGGTGGAGCCGATGATCGCCGTGGTGCGACCGGCCTCCGCGGTGAAGGAGACACCGTCCAGGACGGGGGCCTCGGCACCCGGGTAGGAGAACGTCACGTCGCGGAACTCGACGGCGGCGCCGCCGGAGGAGGTGAGCTCCACGGGGCTGCGGGGCTCGGTCAGCGCGGGGGTGACGTCCAGGACCTCGGCGATGCGCCGCGCGCTGATGACCGCGCGCGGGAACATCATGAACATGAAGGTGCCCATCATGACCGCCATGAGGATCTGCAGCAGGTACTGCATGAAGGCGGTCAGGGAGCCGACCTCGACGAGCCCCTGGTCCACGCGGTGGCCGCCGAACCAGAGCACGGCGGCGGTGGCCAGGTGCAGCACGATGGTGATGGCGGGGCCCATGATCACGAACAGCCGGCCGATCCGCACCGAGGTGTCCGTGAGGGCCGCGTTGGCGTCGGTGAAGCGCTGCGTCTCGTGCTCCTCGCGCACGAAGGCCCGGACCACGCGGATGCCCATGATCTGCTCGCGCATGACGCCGTTGATCGCGTCGATGTTGTCCTGCATCCGCTGGAACAGGGGCATGAGCTCCTTGACCAGGACGCCGACGATGAGCACGAGCAGCGGCACCGACACCCACACCAGCCAGGACAGCCCCGGATCCTCCTGGATCGCCATGAGGATGCCGCCGATCGACATGATCGGCACCATGACCATGAAGTTCAGCGCCATCAGCACGAGCATCTGGATCTGCTGGACGTCGTTGGTGGCGCGCGTGATGAGCGTGGGCGCCCCGAAGCGGCCCAGCTCCTCGGTGGAGAAGCGGTCCACGCGGGTGTAGACCGAGCGGCGCACGTCCCGGCCGATGCCCATGGCGACGCGCGCGCCGAACCACACCGAGGCGATCGCGGTGATGACCTGGACGACGGCGACGAGCAGCATGATGCCGCCGACGCGCCAGATGTAGCCGGTGTCCCCGGTGGCGACCCCGCGGTCGATGATGTCGGCGTTGAGGCTCGGGAGGTACAGGGTCGCGAGCACGGTCGCGAGCTGCAGGACGAGGACGGCGACCACGTGGAGCCGATAGGGACGCAGATGTCGGCGGATGACGGTCCAGAGCATGGAGGTCCTCACGAGAGCAGGGGAGGGTGAGCAGAGGGCGGCGTCGGCGCGGGTGGCGTCCGGGTCCATGATCCCGGGGAACGCGGACGGAACCTGTCCGCGAACCCGGGAGTTCCGGGGCATGCCCGGAACGCGCGCCTCGATCCTGCCGCAGTCCTGGGGCCCGGCGCATCCGACTTCTGGCGGAGACCCGGGCGGACCGGAAGAAATCCGGTGCGGGCCGGACCGGTCTGTGAAAGGTTTGACCGATGGGCATCTTCGCGGTGGGGGTCTGGAGCATCCGGCAGGCATGGGCGGCGGCGCCGCGGCGCGTCGCGATCACGGTCGTGCTCGCGCTGCTCGTCGCAGCGGTTCCATCCCTCCAGGTCGTGCTGATGGCGCAGTTCGTGGGAGCCCTCACCGGCGCGGACTCCTTCGGCGACGTGGCGGCGCCCTTCGCCGGCATGGTCGCGCTGATCGCCTTCACCGGGCCGGTCGAGGCGATCGTGGGCACGCTGCAGTGGCGGCTCGTGGACCTCATCGGCCTGCATGCGAAGCAGGAGGTCGCCGCGACCCTCGCGACCCTGCCGCCGACCGTGCTCGCGGACCCGGAGGCATCGGCCCAGATCGAGGCGGGCAACAAGGCGGCGGAGGACGAGATCTCCTTCCTCTACCCGCACATCCTGTCGCTGCTGCAGCAGACCCTGTCGGTGATCGGCGTGTTCGTGACGCTCGCGGCGATGAGCCTGCCGGCGGCGCTGCTGGTGCTGGTCTCCCTCGCGCCGATGGTCCTCGCCTCCCAGCGGATCGCCCGCATCGACTCGAAGATGTGGGACGACGTCGGCAAGCTGTACTGGCGCTCCCGCTACCTGCACCAGCACCTGGTGACCACGACCCCGTCGATCGAGCTGACCTCGCTGGGCGCGAGCGGCCAGATCTCCGCGAAGGTCGCCGACACCATCCAGCGGATCACCGACCGCAAGGCGCAGACCTACCTCCCGATCCTCGCCTGGCGGCTGCTCGCGGGCGTGTCCACCTCGCTGCTGCTGGGCGCCGCGCTCGCCGCCCTGATCGTGGGAGTGCACTACGGTCCGGCGGCTGCGGGCGGCGTGTACGGGGTGATGGCGGCGATGGGCGCCGTCGGCGGGCTGGGCGCGAACCTCGGCTATGTGGTCGAGGGCAGCGCGCCCTTCGAGCGGTACCAGATCCTGCTGGGCCTGCGGCGCGAGACCCGCGAGCCGGTCGTCGCGGATACGGCGGACAGCCTCGTCGTCACGGGCCTGACCCACACCTACGAGGGCAAGGAGGAGCCGGCGCTGCGGGGCCTGGACCTGCGCATCGACCGCGGGAGCATCGTCGCCTTCGTCGGCGTCAACGGGGCCGGGAAGACCACGGCGATCAACGCGATCGTCGGCACGCTGGACGCGCAGGAGGGGACGGTGGCGATCGACGGCCGCTCGCGCGCGGACATGTCCTTCCAGGAATGGGTGGGGCATTTCGGGACGCTCACGCAGGAGTTCGGCCGCTACGAGCTCACGGTCCGCGAGTCCCTGCTGCTGGGCACTCCGCGCACCGACGTCACCGATGCGGAGCTGTGGGCGGCGCTCGAGGCCGCGAACGCGGCGGGCATGGTGCGCGGCTTCGAGAAGGGGCTCGACCAGCAGCTGGGCTCGCAGTGGGACGGGGGAGTGGGGCTCTCCGGCGGGCAGTGGCAGCGCATCTCGCTGGCCCGCATCCATCTGCGCTCGGCACCGATCTGGATCCTCGACGAGCCCACCAGCGCGATCGACGCGGAGGCGGAGCAGGAGATCTTCCGCGAGCTGCAGCGCTCGAAGGCGGGGCGCATCACGATCGTCGTCTCGCACCGGGCGTGGACCCTGCGCGGCATGGACGAGATCCTCGTGGTCGATGCGGGACGGGTCCTCGAGCGCGGGCGCTACGACGAGCTCCTCGCCCGCGGCGGTCGCTTCGCGGAGATCTTCGCGGAGCAGGCCGCCTGACCGGGACCATCGCCTGACCTGGGCGTATCCGCTCCCGGAATGGCTGCCGGGCCCCTAGACTGGTGGGGCCTTCCCGTCCTGCATCCGATGGAGGAACCATGACCGCAGCCCGCCCCTGGCCCGTCGGCGTCGAAGGGCTCGCCTATGGCGGCGACTACAACCCCGAGCAGTGGCCCGAGCAGGTCCGCATCGAGGACATCGAGCTGATGCGCGAGGCCGGGGTGAACCTGGTCAGCGTCGCGATCTTCGCGTGGGCGACCCTCGAGCCGCGCGAGGGCGAGTACGACTGGGGGTGGCTGGACGCCACCCTGGACCGCCTGGCCGATGCCGGGATCAAGGTCGCGCTCGCGACGGCGACCGCCTCTCCGCCGCCGTGGCTGACCCGCTCCCACCCGGAGATCCTGCCGGTCACCGCGGACGGGACCGTGCTGGGCCAGGGCGGCCGGCAGTCCTACGCCGTGTCCTCGCCCGTCTTCCGGGAGTACGCGCTGCGCATGACCCGCACCATCGCCGAGCGCTACGCGGAGCATCCCGCGCTCGCGCTGTGGCATGTCGACAACGAGCTGGGCTGCCACGTCCCCCACGACTTCTCCGACAGCGCGGCGGCGGCCTTCCGCCGCTGGCTGGAGACCCGCTACCGCAGCATCGATGCGCTCAACGAGGCCTGGGGCACGGCCTTCTGGTCCCAGCGTTACGACTCCTTCGCGGAGGTCCTCCCGCCGCGCGCGGCCCCGACCTACGCGAACCCCACGCAGCAGCTGGACTTCGCCCGCTTCTCGAGCGACGAGCTGCTCGCCCACTACCGGGCGCTGCGGGACGTGCTGCGCGAGGTCACCCCGCGGATCCCGACCACCACGAACCTCATGTGCTCCTCCGCCACGAAGTGGATGGACTACTTCTCCTGGTCGAAGGACCTGGACCTCGTCGCCAACGATCACTACCTGATCGCCGCCGACCCGCGCGGTCAGATCGAGCTCGCCCTCGCCGCGGACCTCACCCGCGGTGTCGCGGGGGGCGATCCGTGGGTGCTGATGGAGCACTCCACCTCGGCCGTGAACTGGCAGCCCCGCAACCGGGCGAAGGGACCGGGGGAGATGCTGCGCAACTCGCTGTCCCATGTCGCCCGCGGCGCGGACGGCGTCATGTTCTTCCAGTGGCGCCAGTCGAAGGCGGGGGCGGAGAAGTTCCACTCCGGCATGTACCCGCATGCGGGGCGGGACTCCGACGTGTGGCGGGGCACCCTCACCCTGGGTCGGGCGCTCGAGAAGCTCGCGCCGGTGCGCGGCAGCCGTGTCCTCTCGCGGGCCGCGATCGTCGTGGACTACCCCTCCTGGTGGGGCGCGGAGCTCGACTCCCACCCGACGAGCGAGCTGTCCTATCCCGGGGAGCTGCTGCGCTGGTACACGGCGCTGTGGGATCTGGGGATCGGGGCGGATCTGGTACCCGTCGCCGCGGATCTCGCGAGCTACGACCTCGTGATCGCCCCGACGCTCTACCTGCTCCGCGACGAGGACGCCGCTCGCCTCGCGGCCGCGGCGGAGGGCGGGGCGCAGGTCGTCGTGTCCTTCTTCTCCGGGATCGTCGACGAGGCCGACCACGTGCGGCTCGGCGGCTACCCCGGCGCCCTCCGGGAGCTCCTGGGCGTGCGGACCGAGGAGCTCTTCCCCCTGCTCGAGGGCGAGGTGCTGCACCTCGATGACGGCACCCGCGCCGACCTCTGGAGCGAGAAGACGCACCTCGAGGGCGCGAGCGCGGTACGGACCTGGGCCGATGGCGCCCTGCACGGCTGGCCGGCCGTGACCCGGCACGAGGTGGGCGAGGGAGCGGCCTGGTACGTCGCGGCGCGCCCGGAGGCCGACGGTCTGCGAGCGCTGGTCGGGGAGATCGCGGCCGCCGCGGGCGTCGAGCCCACCGTCAGCGGCCTTCACCGCGATGTCGAGGCGGTCCGCCGCTTCGCCGAGGACGGCACCACCTATCTCTTCGTCCTCAACCATTCCGACCGGGACCAGGTCGTGCAGGTCGCCGGCCGGGAGCTGCTGCGCGATTCCCGGGCGGACGGCGCCTTCACCGTGCACGCCGGTGCCGCGGCGGTGTTCGAGGAGGCCTGAGCGGGCCTGGCCGGGTCGGTCGGATCGGATCCTCAGGCCCGGGGCGGGGCGATCTCGCTCTGCTCGGGCAGGACATGGATCATCGACTCCCACGCCCGGATGGACGTGACCGGCACGAGGAGCATCCCCTCGTCGCTCTCCTGCACGAGGAGGTGGTCGTCCCCGCGTCGCAGATGCACCGACAGGTCCTCGGCATCGGTCCCGTCGACGGACGTCCAGGTGCAGCGCACCTCGACGATCTGCCAGGACGGGTCCGCCGCCGGAGGCAGCGCCGCATCCAGGGCGGCGCCCACGAGGTCCCAGCCCCGCCGGCGCTCGGCGGCATCGGACGAGGCCAGAGCGCCCAGGTCGTCGACGGGGACGGGGATCGTCGGGGCGTCCTCGGCCGGGGCCGGACCAGGACGGAAGCGGACGAGGCGGGTGATGCCGCCGGGAAGGGTGGCCAAGGGAAAGGCCGCCAGCTCGCTCAGCCCGTCCTTCAGCGGGCTCGTCCGGACGCCGACGCCGGTGTCCGCAGCGATCAGCCGATGGCGATGCTGTGCTCCGGGGCCGGAGACGCCCACCTCGAGCGTGAACAGCGGCCGGCGGAGCGCTTCGCCGAGAGCGGCTGATCCGGGATCCGGCGGGATCTCGGGGGCGAGCCCTGCGAGGACCTCGGCGACCGGTCCGCGTCCCGGGTCGGCGAGGGCGTCGCGGAGGCCGTCGATCTCCGTGTTCGGGCCCCGGAAGGCGGCGGTGCTCGGGTCGTAGGTGATCATCGGTCCTCCTGCGGCCGGGTGCCGGGGCGGATCCCGACCCCGGTGAGGATCTCCTCGGCGACCGGGGCGAGCACGCGGTCGCGGAAGGGGAAGCTGGTCAGCGCCACGGTGACCAAGGACTCGTCGGCCACCGCGAGGAGCTGGCGCACCACGACGGTGATGCCCCCGGGCACCGTCTGCAGGAGGGCGCGGAAGCGGCCCTCGAACCCGTCCACGAGGGCGGGTCGATCGTCGATGAGATGCAGATCCGGGACCGAGGCATGCAGCTGCAGGAGCGCCATGGAGGCGACGGCCTCGATCCCGTCGGGAACGCCGTCGGGACGCGGCTCGACGCCGACGACGAGGCTGTCCGCGAAGGGGCCGGCCACGGCATCGGGCATCCGGGAGACGAAGGCGAAGGGCCCCTCGTCGGGGCGGGCGATCTCCCACCCTCGGGGCACGTCGACGTCCACGGCGGCGCCGGTGCGGCCGAGGACGGTCTCACGGGTCAGGTCCATCGGTCCTCCTGCGGTCGGTTCCGTGCGGTGCGGTCGGGGGCGGATCCCATCATCCCAGGAGCCAGTCGACCAGACCGTTGGCGGCGCCCCCGCCCAGCAGGCCACCGGCGATCCCCCCGATCACGCCCCCGACGACGGTGCCGATCCCGGGGCAGATCATGGTGCCGAGGGCGGCTCCTCCGGCGGCGCCGCCCCAGGCGCCCAGTCCTGCTCCGGCGGCGTTGGCTCCGCCGTCGACGACGGCGCGCGTGATGCGCTCGCCGGTGCTGAGGCTGGGATCGGCCGAGTCCTGCTCCCACCGGTCCCACCCGGCGAAGCCCGCGGTCGCCACCAGCCCGACGGGGCCGAGGACACGGCTGAGCCGTGAGGCCGCCCCTGCCGCGCCCGTCCAGGCGCGCACGGCATCGTCCCCGCCTGCGGCGAAGAGCGTCACGAGCGTGCGCGGGTTCATGACGAACTTCGTGAACCCCGTGAGCGCTCCGCCGATGCCGTCGAGGATCCCGGCGATCCCGGAGCCGAGCACGTCCTCCCAGTCGTTCCAGCTCGGGAGGAAGTCGAGGATCGACGGGGCGTCGTCGGAGATGCGGAAGATGTCCCGCAGCCATTCGCCGGCGGCGTCGAGGGCATCGGCAGCGGAGGTGACGTCCTGTGCCTGCGCCTGCGCCGCGAGGTCCCGCGCGAGCTCCATGATGCGCTCGAGCGTCGGCTCGATCCGGCCGCTGCGCAGGTTGTTCCACGACTCCTGGAACGCATCCGCGTCAGGGCCGATCCAGGAGGATCCGATGCCGCTCACGGTCGAGGCGAGCTGTGCCACGCGATCGGCGGCGTCCCCGCGACGCGTCGCCATGAGCTGGGCGAAGTCCTCCCCCTGAGCGGTGTCCATCCCGTAGAACGCCATGTGTGATCCTCCGAGTCCTGAGCCGTGCGTCCATTCTCGGGCGGCCGGACGTGCGGGGCGATGGGGAGGAGTCCCCATGTCCGGCGCGAGGGACGGCCCGGGCCGTCTGGGATGATGGCCGCATGCTCGAACGTGCCGGGATCTCCGCCGTGCTCGCCCTGCTCGGCCTCGTGCTGCTCCTCGCGGCGGCGGCGCTGCGGGGCGGGACGCCATCGGCGCTCCGCTTCTGGATGGACCCCTGGTACGAGAACTGGCAGGCGGAGCGCGTCGTCCTGCTGGGCATTCCGCTCGCCGGGGCCGCCCTGCTCTGTGCGGCGGCGATCGCCGCTCCGGTCGAGAGCTCCGTGCCGCGGCTGCTGGGCATCGGCGGTCTCGTGGTGCTGTGCGTGCCGGGGCTGTACTTCCTGCTGGCCTTCCTTCCTCTGCCCGGGTTCCTCTACCCCCGGTGGGCGCGGCTGATCCGGGCCGGTCGCGCGCAGCGGCTGCAGATGCTCCGCGGGCGCGGCCTGCATCGGTGACCTGCCGGCCCCGGGACGGGCATGATCGTCCCGCCGAGACGGGTCGGCTGGCACAATGATGGAAAACGCTTTACAGAAAGGCTGGCACCGATGCCCGCTCTGCTCGAGCCGACCCCCGAGGGCTTCCTCCGCGACGGCGTCCCGCACCAGATCGTCTCCGGTGCGGTGCACTACTTCCGCATCCACCCGGAGCTGTGGCGGGACCGTCTGCGCCGTCTCGTCGCGATGGGCTGCGACACCGTCGAGACCTACGTCGCCTGGAACATCCACCAGCCCGCGCCGGGGGTGACGACCTTTGAGGGGATCGCGGACCTGGGTCGCTTCCTGGACATCGCCGCGGAGGAGGGGCTGGACGCGATCGTGCGCCCGGGCCCGTACATCTGCGCCGAATGGGAGAACGGCGGCTTCCCCGGCTGGGTGACCGGCACCGCGCCGGCCGACCGCCGCGCCGGCTCCCTGCGGCTGCGCACGAGCGATCCCGAGTACGTGGCCCTCGTGGACGCCTGGCTGGACGAGCTGATCCCCGTGATCGCGCAGCGGCAGGCGTGCCGCGGCGGGAACGTCGTCATGGTGCAGGTCGAGAACGAGTACGGCAGCTACGGCGACGACGCCGCCTATCTCGCGCACCTGCGCGACGGGCTGCGTGCACGCGGGATCGAGGAGCTGCTGGTGACCTCCGACGGCCCGGCCCGCATGTGGCTGACCGGCGGCACGATCCCGGACGTGCTGGGCACCGTGAACTTCGGCTCCCGCACCGAGGACGTGATCGAGATGGCGGCGACGGAGCTGCCCGATCAGCCGCTGATGTGCATGGAGTTCTGGAACGGCTGGTTCGACCACTGGGGCGAGGAGCACCACGACCGCGAGGCCGATTCCGCCGTCCACGAGCTCTCGGTCATGCTCGAGGCCGGCATGAGCGTGAACTTCTACATGGCCCACGGCGGCACGAACTTCGGCCTCACCGCGGGTGCCAACAACCCGGACGGTGTCCTCCAGCCGACGACCACCAGCTACGACTACGACGCCCCGATCGCCGAGGACGGGGGCCTGACCGCGAAGTTCCGCGGCTTCCGCGAGGTCATCGCCCGTCACCGGGAGCTGCCTCCGCTCGAGGAGCACCTGGAGCAGCTGGGGCTGTCCGCGCAGCCTGTGCGGCTGCCCGCCGCGGACGTGCCCGTCGCCTCGGTCGTGCCGTTGCGGCCCACCGAGCTGTTCACCCGGGAGGCTCCCGTGCACCCGGGCCCGCCGACCTTCGAGGAGCTTGGCCTCGAACGGGGGATCCTGCGCCTCGCGCGAGAGATCGAGATGGTCCGCTGGGGCAGGGCCGAGGACGGCTCGCCGCAGCTGCCGCCGCTGAAGCTGCACGGCCTCCACGACCGCGCCTGGGTCTTCGTCGACGGCACCCTCGCCGGCATCGCCGATGACGCGCAGGACCCCGCCGTCATCGACCTGAGCCCGCTGGCCGAGCGGATCCTCGCCGGGCAGGAGCATCGCACGGTGCGCGTGGAGATCCTCGTCGAGAACCTGGGCCGCGTGAACTTCGGCCCCTACGTCGGGCAGCGCAAGGGCATCCTCGGTGGGATCTGGCAGGGCGTGCGCTTCCATGACGGCTGGCAGGCCGATCCCTGGCCGCTCGAGGACATGGCGGCCGAGCTCGCCGGTCTCGCCTCCGCCGGGGAGCGCGCCGATGCCGCGGCGCTCGCCGATCCCGCCGCCTCGGAGATCCTTCCGGCCCTGGTCACCGCCTCCTTCGCGGCCGACGCGGCCCGCGACACCTTCCTGGACGTCTCCGCGGCCGGGCACGGCGTCGCCTACGTGAACGGCTTCTGCGTGGGCCGCTACTGGGGCATCGGCCCTCAGCAGGCCCTCTACGTCCCCGCCCCCGTGATCCGCGAGGGCGAGAACGAGGTCCTGCTCCTCGAGCTCGAGCGGATCCCCGCCTCCCTCGCCCTGGCCGACGGCCCGATCTGGCACACCCCGGACCCCGTCACGGAGGCCTGATCGCCGCCGGGCCCGACGCATTCCTGTCCCGGAGCGAGGGACCCGGTCCGTCTCGACGATCGTGAGGCGGAGCGGGTCCCCCGTGCGGCCCCGGGAGCCGGCGCTCGACATCGGGTCGCGACGGACCCGAGACCGAGCGGGGATCTCTCTCAGCCGAGGGTCGCGGGGCGGTCCCAGGACTCGCCGCGGACGTGCTCGTCCAGGAAGGCGAGGAACGTGCGGTACCAGACCTCGGCGTTGCCGCGGCCCAGGATCCAATGGCCCTCGTCGGGGAAGTACAGGAAGCGGTGACGGGTGCGGCCCTGCTCATCCTTCGGCGTCGCCGAGAAGGTCAGCAGGTCGTACCAGAGGGCGTGGCCCTGGGCGATCGGCACCCGGTAGTCCTTGTCGCCGTGGATGACGAGCATCGGCACGGTGATGTCCCGGACGTACTCCTTCGGGTTGTACTTCGGGTTCTGCGGGCGCATGGGCCGGTCCCAGCCGGAGTTGTCGGTCGTGTGCCCCATCGTCTCGGTGTCCCACAGGGAGGCGTGGGTGACGATGCAGCGGAAGCGGTCGCCGGTGTGCCCCGCGACCCAGTTGGCCATGTAGCCGCCGTAGCTGCCGCCGGAGAAGGCGGTGCGCTCCTCGTCGATGTCCCCGCGTGCGACCGTGGCGTCCACGAGCGCCATGATGTCGGTGAACGGCGCGCCGCCCAGCTCGTGCTGGCCGCGCTCGATCATCGCCTGGCCGTAGCCGGTCGAGATCGCCGGGTCCGGCAGCAGCACCGCGTAGCCGGCGGCGACGAAGGGCTCCGGGTTCCAGCGGTAGGTCCAGGCGTTCCACGAACCCCAGGGCCCGCCGTGCGCGAAGACGACCAGCGGGTGCGGGCCCTCGCCGTTCGGCACACGCAGCCAGGCGCGCAGATCCGTGCCGTCGAGCGCGGTCGCGGCGACCTCGGTGAGCGAGCCGGACTGGGAGAGGACCTCGGCCGGGTTCGGCAGGGCGACGAGCGTGCCGTCCGCCGGGTCCACCTGCACGGGATGCGGGGCGACGGCCACGCCGGAGGCGGAGGCGATGACCTTCCCCGCCGCGACCGAGACCCCGCCGAAGGAGAGCGGCTGCCCCGGCCCGCCCGCGAGGCGGCGCGGGACGGGATCGGACAGGCCCCCGATCCACAGCGAGCCGCGGCCGGTGTCGTCGCTCGCGGCGACCACGGTCGCATCGTCCAGCCACACCGGGTCGATCCAGCGGTCCAGCTCGGGCCACAGGTCCGTCGCGTCACCGGTGGAGAGATCCAGGACCTGGACCTTTCCGTCGGCCGATGCGGTCTCCGACCAGGTCTGCTCGCGGCTGATGAGCGCAAGCGTCCCGTCGGGGGAGAAGGGGCCGGGGTGGAACTCCTCCGTCGCGGTGCCGGCGCGGACCAGGCGGGGCTCCTCCTGTCCGGTGAGATCCAGCAGATACAGGTGCGGGACGCCGATGAGCTCGCCGATCGAGTCCTGCATCGCCACGAGCGCCCGGGTTCCGGCGCGGTCGGCGGTCCAGCCGGTGAGCCGCCCCGGAGGCATCGTGACGTAGCGGAAGTGGAGGACGGACTCCTGCGGCTCATCATCGTCCGCCCCGCCCGCCGAGGCCTGCGGATCCGGGGTCGGCGCGGCGCGCAGGAGGTCCGCGGGGAGCTCGGCGACGGCGAGCAGGTCGCGGGCCGGGCCCAGGTCCGCGCTCCAGTATCGGGTCGGGAAGCCGGTGTGCAGGGCGGCGGTGACCTTGGCGTCGGCGCGGGTCTTCGACAGCTCCGCGTGCTCGGCCTCGGTCGTCGCCTGGGAGTGCACGGGCAGCTCCGCGATCAGCACGCCGTCGCCCACGTGCAGGTCCCCGAACCCGCCGGGGCGGGAGGCGATCTCCCGCGCCTCGCCGCGGAGGGGGAGGGCCCACAGCTGAGCGTCCTCGGCGCTGTCCCCGTCCTCGCCGGCGCGCTTCGCGGTGAACAGGGTGGTGCCGTCCTCGAAGGCGGCGGCTGCGCCCACCGAGGCGCTGCCGCGGGTGAGGGTCACCAGCTCCTGCCCGAGCAGCTCCACCAGCTCGGTCCGGTAGCCGGTGCCCTTGGCGTCCGGCCGGGAGACCTTCGCGAGGATCCTGCCTCCGTCCGTGGTCATGAGGCCGGACAGGCGCGCGGCGTCGAGCAGGTCGAGGAGGGGGCGATCGTCCATGGCGGGGTGTGCCTTCCGTTCGGGGACAGCTGTGTCGGTGCGTCGATCGTATCGGGTGGTCGACGGGCGGTGATGGGCCGTGCTTCGGCCTGTGAGCAGGGCCGATGGGCCGGATGCGGGCGCGGGCCGGGATCGTGACCCGTCCGTGATGGATGGGAGTTGACGTCCCGCAGGGCGGACCCTACGCTCTGTAAAACGTTATCGCAGGTGATCGCCCTCACGGGACGGAGCAGTCCCGTGGGGCGTCCCTGTGCGGTGCCGCTGGGCCCGCGCCCTCGCTCCACCTGTCAGGAAAGGTCGTCGTCGCCATGAGCCAGGCCACCGCCACCGGCCACCGGGATGTCGTCCTGGAGGAGCCGCTCAGCCCGCCGCGCCTGAGGCCCGGAATCGCCGGGGGGGGGGTGCTTCCCGGGAAGGGACGTCAGGCCTACGTCCTGAGACGTCTGGGGAGCTATCTCGTCGTCATCTGGGCGGCGGTGACCCTGAACTTCATCATCCCGCGGTTCATGCCGGGCGATCCGGCGGAGGCCGTGCTGCGCAGCATCCGGCAGAACACGGGGCAGCCTCCCACTGACGCGCAGGTCGAGTCGGTGCGCCGCATGTACGGCAATCCGACGGAGAACATCCTCCAGCAGTACCTCGACTACTGGGTGGGCGTGTTCCGGTTCGATTTCGGGGTCTCCACGGCGCACTACCCGACCCCGGTGGCGGACATCGTCCTGCAGGCGCTGCCGTGGACGCTGTTCCTCATCGGCGTGAGCACGATCGTGGCCTGGATCATCGGCACCGCGCTCGGCGCGATCATGGGCTGGAAGCCCGGCAGCCGCTTCGACTCCTGGTTCGCCCCGCTCTCGACGTTCTTCCATGCCTTCCCCGGGTTCTGGATCGCCCTCGTGCTGCTGTGGGTGTTCTCGATCCAGCTGGAGTGGTTCCCCGTCTCCGGCGGATACGACCCGTCGGTCCCGATGTCGCTCAACAACTTCTACTTCGTCATGAGCGTGTTCTTCTACGGCGCGCTGCCGATGTTCGCGCTCATCTTCATCGGCTTCAACGGCTGGCTCTTCTCGATGCGCAACGTCATGGTCGCGACCGTCACGGAGGACTACGTCCTCATGGCGCGCGCCAAGGGACTGCCCGAACGGACCGTCCTGTTCGGATACGCCGCCCGCAACGCGCTCCTGCCCAACGTCACGGGCCTCGCGATGGCGATCGGCGGCGTGATCGGCGGCGCGGTGCTCATCGAGGCCGTGTTCACCTATCCCGGCATGGGCTACCTGCTGCAGACCTCGATCACCGGGCATGACTTCCCGGTCATGCAGACGGTCCTGCTCATGCTGACGTTCACCGCGATCGCCGCGAACTTCATCGCCGATTCCATCTACGTGCTGCTCGATCCCCGTGCGGCCGAGACGAACTGAGGACCCGCAGACATGTTCACCGGATTCCTCCGCAACCGCCGTGTCCAGTTCGGCCTGATCGTCTTCGGCCTGTGCGCCGCCGTCGCCGTGTTCGGCGACGTCATCCTCGAGGTCTACGGCTTCGGGCCCCTCGAGGTCGACTACGACAGCATCGCCACCCCGCCCGGGGTGGGCGGCCATGCCCTGGGGACGACGGTCTCGGGCCAGGACGTCCTGGCCCAGCTCGTCTCCGGCGCCCGCGGATCCCTCGCCGTCGGCTCGCTCTCCGCCCTGCTCGCCTGCTCGATCGGCGCGGTGCTGGGTGTGTCCGCCGGCTACCTCGGCGGCATCTTCGACACCGTCGTCACCGCCATCACCAACGTGTTCATCACGATCCCGTCCTTCGCCCTCACGCTCATCGCCGCGGGCTACATCTCCGCCGCCGGCGGGCCCGGATCCGCCGGCATGGGCTGGGTCCTCATGGCGTTCCTGATCGGCATCTTCGAATGGCCGGGCATGGCCCGCTACATGCGCGCGCAGACGCTCACGCTGCGCGGCCGCGACTTCTCGATGGCGACGCGGCTGCTCGGGGAGTCGACCTGGCGCCTCATCTTCTCCGAGATCATGCCGCACCTCCTGGGCATCATCTCGGCCCGGTTCCTGGCCGCGATCATGGCCGGCATCCTCGCCGAGGCGGGCCTGAACTTCCTGGGCGTCTCCACGGGCGGGGTCATCTCCTGGGGGACGATGATCACCAACGCGCAGAACCAGGGAGCGCTGACGCTCGGCTGGTGGTGGTGGTTCCTGCCGCCGGGACTCGCGATCGCCGTCATCGGCACGGCGACCGCCTTCGTGAACTTCGGCCTCGACGAGGTCACGAACCCGAAGCTCCGCACCGGCAACGAGAAGGCCGTCCGACGGTTCCTCACCGGTCAGCGGAAGGCCGCCCGCGCGCTGGAGCGCACCGCGGCCTGATCTCGCAGCACCCCCTCCTCTTCGCAGAACAGGCAACGACATGACCCTCAGCACCACCCGCCGGCGCTTCCTCGCCGGATCCTCGGCCGCTCTGGCCGCCGGCGCGCTGGCCGGATGCAGCTTCGAGAAGACCGCCGGCGACGGCGGCACCTCCACCGGCGGCGGCGCCTCGATCACCGTCAACCCCTTCGGCGTGCGCCCCACCTTCATCGAGAACTTCAACCCGTTCTCCCCGACTGACGGCGTCGTCGGCTCGAACTACCTGTACGACACGCTCGCCTACCTCGACATGAACAAGCAGTACGAGATCGTCCCGTGGCTCGCCAAGAGCATCGAGTTCGATCCCGAGGCGCGGAAGGCCACCGTGACCCTGCGCGACGACGCGACCTGGTCCGACGGCGAGAAGATCACGACCGCCGACCTCGTCTACACCGTGATGGAGCTTCCGAAGCAGGCCGAGGAGCAGCAGGCGAACGTCACCTCCTATCCCTTCGAGGTGACCGCGCTGGACGAGTTCACCGCCGAGGTCACCTGGAGCGAGGAGAACGCGGACTCCAACGGCGACCGCGCGCTCGCCGTCGTGCCGCTGTATCCCAAGCACGTCTTCTCCACGGAGGACCTGTCCACCTTCACCAACCCGAACCCGGTCACGTCCTCCCCGCTCACGGTCCAGGAGTTCACCCCGCAGCGGGTGTCCCTCGCGGTGCGCGATGACCACTTCATGGGGGCGTGGGACCACATCTCCACCGTCAACTGGGCGCCGTACGGCAGCGCGGAGATCGGGAAGTCGATGGTGCTGCAGGGGACCCTGGACATCGCGACCCTCGGCCTCCAGGACGCCGAGCAGACCGTCATCGCCAAGGGGAACCATTACTGGACCGTCCCCCTCGTCGGCTCCGAGGCGATCATCTTCAACACCGCGAAAGCGCCCTTCGACGACGTGCACGTGCGCAACGCGGTCTACGCCGCGCTCGACACCGACACGATCCACTCCCTCTACGACATCGGCCTGGACTCGACGAGCCCCACGACCATGTCGGAGAAGGTCTTCGGCGAGGCGATCCTGGAGGAGTACCGGGCTCCGCACACCGCGGACCCGGAGGCGGCGAAGAAGCATCTGGCCGACGGCGGCTGGACCGTCGAGGGCGGGGCGCTGGTCAAGGATGGGAAGACCTACAAGATCTCCTACAAGACGGTCTCCGACTACGTGAACTGGTCGACCTGGTCCGATGGCGTGAAGGCGCAGCTCAAGGAGGTCCTCGGCCTGGACGTGTCCGTCCTGAAGATCCCCGACGCCCAGATCTGGGACCAGTTCTCCAGCGGGGACTTCGACTTCGGCATGTCCTGGGTCGGCGGCGGTCCTCATCTGGCCCGCGTCTACGCCGACTTCCACTCGAAGAACGCCGTCCCGCTCGGGGAGGCGACCGACATCAACTACGGGCGCGTGAAGAACCCCGAGCTCGACGCCCTCCTGGATGCGGCGGCCGGCGAGTACGACGAGACGAAGCTGCTCGAGCTGAACCAGCAGATGCAGCGGATCGTCGTCGAGCAGTGCTACTTCGGTCCGTTCAACTCCTCCGCCTCCTTCCTCGAGGCGAGCGGGAAGAACTTCGAGGGATTCCCGGAGATCCCGCTCCCGGAGGGCGCGATCATCCCGCGGCCCTACGGACCCGAGGGCTGGCAGACCATGGCCAAGCTCTCGCCGACCGCCTGACCGCATCGGCCCTGCCTCGTCGCGGGCGGGCGCCGCGCCGGCGCCCGCCCACCCCCATCGAAGGAGAACCCGTGCCTCGCAGAGACGTCGGAGAGGTCCTGCTCGACGTGCAGGACCTGAGCGTCGACTACCTGACGCTGAACGGCGCCGTGCGCGCCGTCAGCAATGCCTCGTTCACGCTGCGTCGCGGCGAGATCCTGGGACTCGCGGGGGAGTCGGGCTCGGGCAAGTCGACTCTGACCACGGCGCTGCTGCGGCTGCAGCGCTCCCCGGCGGTCACCGTCGGCGGGACGGTGCTGTACCACGGGGAGGACGGCTCCGTCCTGGACCTCGTGCCCCGCACCGACAAGGAGCTGCGCCGCCTGCGATGGAGCTCGCTCGCGATCGTCATGCAGAGCGCCATGGATGCGCTGAACCCGGTCAAGCGGCTCGGAGCCCAGTTCGTCGACGTGCTCCGGGAGCACGACCCGCGGATGACCACGAAGGAGGCGCTCCGACGGGCCGGAGACCTCCTCACCCTTTCCGGCATCCCCCGGGACCGGCTCGACTCCTTCCCGCACGAGATGTCCGGCGGGATGCGTCAGCGCTCGCTCATCTCGCTCGCGCTCGCCTGCGACCCGGACCTGGTGGTGATGGACGAACCCACGACCGCGGTCGACGTCGTCATGCAGCGCACCATCATGAGCCAGGTGCTGCGGCTGCAGCGCGAGCTGGGATTCTCGATCATCTTCGTCACCCATGACCTGTCGCTGCTGCTGGAGCTCTCGGACCGGCTCGCGATCATGTACGCCGGGAAGATCGTGGAGATCGGACCGGCCGAGGAGCTCTACCGCCGTCCCCGCCACCCGTACACGAAGGCGTTGCGAGACTCCTTCCCGCCCCTGCATGCCCCGCTCGTGGAGATGCACGGGATCCCCGGCTCCGCCCCGGATCTGCGGAACCTGCCCGCCGGCTGCGCCTTCGCGGACCGCTGCCCGGAGGCCTTCGACCTGTGCGGGACGCAGCGTCCTCCGCTCGTCGCCGTCGGCGACCAGGTCGACGCCGCCTGTCATCTCCACCATGCCGATCGGGAGCCGGACGCGGCCCCCGAGTCCGTGAAGGGACGTGCCGCATGAGCACCCACGCCAGCACGAGCCCGTCCCCGTCCCCGTCCCCGCATCGCCCCGCCCAGCCCGGCGCGGCGGAGGTGGTCCTCGAGGCCCGCGGAGTCACGAAGCACTTCGAGGTGCGCGGCCGGAAGGGCACCTCGATCGTGCGGGCCGTCGAGGACATCGACCTGCAGCTGCACCGCGGCGAGATCGTCGCGATGGTCGGCGAGTCGGGATCCGGCAAGACGACGGTCGCCCGCCTGCTGAGCCTCTACTACGAGGCGACCTCCGGCGAGATCCTGCTGGACGGGAAGCTGGTCGACCACGTCTCCGGGAAGAGGGCCCGCGACTACTACGCCCAGGTCCAGCTGCTGTTCCAGGACCCCTTCGCCTCGCTGAACTCGCTCAAGCCCATCCGCCACATCCTGGGGCGGGCGCTGCGGATCCACGGCCGGGCCCGATCCCGCCGGGAGACCGAGGAGAAGATCCACGAGCTGCTGCGGCGCGTGAACCTCACCCCGCCGGAGCAGTACATCGACAAATACCCGCACGAGCTCTCCGGCGGCCAGCGCCAGCGCATCGTGATCGCACGCGCCCTCGCGGTGGAGCCGCAGGTGATGCTGGGCGACGAGCCGATCTCCATGCTCGACGTGTCCATCCGTCTGGACGTCCTGAACCTGCTGAAGAAGCTCCGGGACGAGGAGGGCCTGGCCCTGCTCTACATCACCCACGACATCGCTTCCGCCCGGTACATCGCGGACCGCATCAACGTCATGTACGCGGGGCAGATGATCGAAGGCGGCTCCTCCGAGGACGTCATCCAGTCCCCGCAGCACCCGTACACCCGACTGCTCCTGGACTCCTCCCCGGATCCGGCGCGCGGGCTGGACGGCGACCAGCAGTCGCTCTTCGACGAGGTCGGGGATCTGGGGGAGCCGCCCAGCCTGATCACCCCGCCGAAGGGCTGCCGCTTCAATCCTCGCTGCCCCTTCGCGATGGAGATCTGCAACCGGGAGCAGCCGGAGAAGATCGAGATCTCACCGGGCCACTGGGCCCGGTGCTGGCTCCATCAGGAGGGGAAGGCGCATCTGCTGCGGCAGGAGACCATCCGATTCGGCGTTCCGATCGAAGCGGCGGCGGAGCTTCCCGACGGCGGCGCCCCCGATATCGCCGATGTCTTCGACCGCGAGGACGAGCCGGAGTCCGATTCCTGAGGACGTCGCCGGGGACCGGTCGCCGAGCCTGGGAGAGGGCCGGTGCGCGATCGCGCACCGGCCCTCTCCTGCCGTCGGGCAGAGGCTCCGAACGAGGGGATCAGCGGTTCGGCGGCGTCACCGCCACGTCCTCGGGCAGCACGGCCGCATACTCCTCGAGGATCTTCTTGCCGCCGCGCTCCTCCCACTCCTTCACCGCGGCGGTGAAGTCGTCGATGGTCTTGCGGCCCTGGATGACGTCGTTGCGGACATCGTTCACGCGCGTGGACAGCTCGGTGCCCTTGGAGGACGCGGTGTCGGAGTACAGGCCCTTGGTGGGGCTGACCTGCGCGAGCTCGAGCAGCTTCTTCTCCTGCTCGTAGATGTACTCCGAGTCCTCGGGGATCGAGTTGTAGATGACGCCCTCGCCCGCCGTCATGATGTCAAGAGCCGAGCGCAGCCCGGGGACGTCCTTCTGACCGGACTCCGTGAGCACGTAGTTGCCGTCGGTGAGTGTGTAGTCCTCCCCTTCGGTGCCCCAGGACTTCTGCATGTACTCGGTCGTGCCGAACGGTGCGGACAGCCAGTTCACGAGGTCCAGCAGCTCGCGGATCTTCGCCTCGTCGTCGGTCTTTCGGAACGGCGTGTAGCCGACGGTCCCGTAGCCCATGTTGTAGTTCGGCTTCCGGCCCTCGACCGCGGCGAAGGGGATCATGATCTCCGAGCGGATCTCCGGGTTCAGGTTCCGCACGGCCGTCGCCCCGCGCGGGCCGACCTCCACCATCGCGCCGATCGAGCCGTTCGCGAAGTACTGGGCGCCCTCGGCGAGGTTCAGATCAGGGTAGAACGCGCCGGCCTTGAACACCTTCTGCGCGTACTCGAGGGTCTCGAGGTACTCCTCCGTCTGGAAGTTCGCGGTGAGGGTGCGGTCCTCGTTGACGCGGTACCCGTTGGGGACGCCGTGCCATTGGCTGAACATGTGGAACGCGTTGGGCAGGAACGGCTCGAGCGCCCAGCGCTTGCCCGGGATGAGGATCTCGGTGCACTTGTCGAGGAACTCCTGCGCGCTGCTGGCCTGGAAGCCTCCCACCGACTCCCACACGTCGGGGTTGCCGAGGTACACCTGGCCGAAGGGCGTGGACGGGATCGGCGCACCCCAGATCCGGCCGTTGACGACCGCGGTCCGCCACGAGCCCGGGGTCAGGGCCGCGAGGTTCGGGTACTCGAGCACCGCGTCGCCCGCGAGGTACTCCGTGAGGTCCGTGAACTGCGATTCGAGCATCGGGCCGACGTTCGGGATGCCCTGGTTCGGCGGCACCCACATGAGGTCGGGCAGGTCCCCGGAGGCGAGGATCGTCGCGAACTTCTCCGGGTACGAGTCGACGACGATGTCGAGCTTCAGCGTCCCGCCGAGCGCCGTGTTCAGCCGCTGCCAGAACCCGTTGTCCTGCATCGGCGGCGACGGCGTCGCGAAGGTCTGGGTGAGCGCGGTGATCTCACCGGAGGTGATGGGCGGGGCATCGGTCGTGGTGAGCAGCTCGGCGGGCGCCTGGAGGTACACGTTGTGCAGGCCCTGCTCGTTGCCGGGCAGGTCCGGGCTGAGGCCCTCGATCGGCTGGTAGGTGGGGAGCGTGACATCGGCCGATGCCTCCGCTCCGCCCTCCTGGGTCGAGCCGCCGGAGCACGCGGCCGCTCCGAGGGCGACGGTGCCGGCGACGCCGGCGGCCAGGACGTCGCGTCGACGCAGGGAGAAGGTCATGGTCATGCCTTTCGGGAGTGGGACGGGGAATGCCAGGAGCAGAGACGATCAGTCCTGTGGGATGGCTGATCAGCCCTTGATGGCGCCGGTGATGACGCCCTTGGAGAAGTACTTCTGGAGGAACGGGTAGACGAGGACGATGGGGGCGAGGGCCACGACGACGACGGCCATCTTGATCGACTGCGGCGGAGGCGCCTGGGCGACCCCCAGCTGGTCCGCGGTCAGCGAGGTCCCCTGGATGACATAGCTGCGCAGGATCAGCTGGATGGGCCACAGGGTCTGGTCGGAGATGTAGAGCATCGCGTTGAAGAACGAGTTCCAGAACCCCACCGCGTAGAACAGGCCGATCACCGCGATGACCGCCTTGGACAGCGGCAGCACGATCTTCCTCAGGATCGTGAAGTCGGAGGCGCCGTCGATGCGCGCCGACTCCAGCAGCTCCTTCGGGATGCCCATGAAGAAGGACCGCATGATGATGAAGTTGAAGGCCGCGAACAGCCCCGGGAGGATCAGCGACCACACCGTGTTCAGCAGGTGCAGCTCCTTGATCATGAGGTACATCGGGATGATGCCCGGGCTGAAGAACATCGTCACGATGATCGCCATGAGCATGAACTTCCCGCCGATCACGGGCCGGCTGAGCGCATAGGCCATGCTCACGGTCACCGCGAGGGCGAGCACCGTGCCGATCACGGTGATGAACACGCTGACGCCGAGGGCGCGGAACACCAGGGGGCTGGAGAAGATCGTGCGGTACGCCTGGAGCGTGGGATCGGTGGGGAACAGGACGTACCCGCCGGCGTCGCGGATCTGCTCGTCGGAGGCGAAGGACGTCGAGACGACGATCAGCATCGGGACGATGATGGAGATCGACACCAAGATGATGACCAGGGCCTTCACCCCGGACATCGGGACGGAGGGGCGCTCCATCCAGGCGGCGCGCTCGGAGCGGCCGAATGCCCAGCCCCACAGGCGCTGATGGATCGAGGACCCGCTCGTGCCGGTCGCGGTCATGAGGGCCTCCCTCGGTAGATGCCGTCCTCGCCCAGCAGATGGGCGACCTTGTTCGCGGAGAGGATCAGGATCGTGCCGACCACGCCCTTGGCGAGGCTCGCGGCGGCGCCCATCGACCAGGACCCGCCGATCACGCCCGTGTAGTAGGCGTAGGTGTCCAGCACCTCGGCGGCATCGGCCCCCACGGCGTCGCGCTGCAGGATGAACTGCTCGAAGCCGACGGTGAGGATCGAGCCGAGGTTCAGGATCAGCAGCAGCACGATCACCGGGCGCATGCCGGGCAGGGTGATGTGCCAGATCCGGCGCCAGCGGCCGGCGCCGTCCGCGGCCGCGGACTCGTAGAGCGAGGCGTCGATGCTCGCGAGCGCGGCGAGGAAGATGATCATGCCCCAACCGGCGTCCTTCCAGGCCACCTGCAGGACCACCAGCAGCGGGAAGGTGTCCGGGTTCGTCATGAACCCGATGGCCTCGCCGCCATGGCTCACGATCCACTGGTTGATGAACCCGGCTCCGCCGAGGACCTGGTGGAACAGGGCGATCACGAGCACCCAGGACAGGAAGTGGGGCAGGTAGACGATCGACTGGAAGGCCCGGCGCAGGCGCGGGGTCATCATCGAGTCGACGATGAGGGCGAGCGCGATCGGCAGCGGGAAGAACAGCACCAGCTGCAGCGCGGCGAGGACCATCGTGTTGCGCAGCGCGAGGCCGAAGCGGTCGTCGTAGAGCAGGTCCGTGAAGTTCTGGAAGCCGACGAACGGCGCCTCCCAGATCTTGAGATAGGGCTGGTAGTCCTGGAACGCGATGACGTTGCCGAGGATCGGGATGTAGAAGAACAGCAGGAGGCAGAGCGCTCCGGGGACCATCAGCACGAGCATCTGCCAGTCGCGCCTCAGCAGCGCCCCGATGCTCTTCCTGGCGGGGCGGCCGACGGGTCTCGAGGCCGGCGGCGGCTCCTGGCCGGTGCGCGGCCCGGGCGGCGCGCTCTCCTGCTCGGTCGACATGGTCACGGAGTGGGTTCCTCTCGGTCCGGGCCTGTCCTCCTTGACAGGGTGCCCCCGAGAGTAAATGCTTTCACATGCGGTGTCCAGCGATCGTCTCCGACAGGCGACCTCCCTCGGACCCCCCGAACGCCCCCCTGCATCGATGCATAGTGGGGCCTGCCGGGCGTGGAGCCCACGGCATGACCCTCGACAGCACTCCCGGATTGGTGGAACCAGCACATGGAAGACCTCAGGATCGGCATCATCGGCTTCGGCGCCCGCGGGCCGATGTCCCGCCACGCCCACAAGCCGGGGGAGGGTTCGCGGGTGACCGTCGTGGCCGAGCCGACGCAGCGCGGGAAGGAGGAGGCGCGCAAGACCCTCGGGGAGGACATCGCCCTGGTCGACAGCGTGGAGCAGCTCGTGGCGGAGCACGAGGTCGACGCCGTCATGATCCTCGCCCCCGATTTCGCGCATGCCGAGATCGCCCTGGTCACCCTCGGCGCCGGGATCGCCACGTTCTCCGAGAAGCCGATGGCGATCCGGATCGAGGACACCGATGCGATGCTCGCCCTCGCGATGGAGAAGCGCACCCGCCTGTTCGTCGGCCACAACATGCGGCACATGCCGGTGATCCGGCAGATGAAGGCGATCGTCGACTCCGGGCGCATCGGCCGCGTGCGCGCGATCTGGTGCCGGCACTTCGTCGGCACCGGCGGCGATTTCTACTTCAAGGACTGGCACGCCGACCGCTCGAAGGCGACCAGCCTGCTGCTGCAGAAGGGCGCCCACGACATCGACGTCATCCACTGGCTCGCCGGCGGGTACACGCGGCGCGTCTCCGGGATCGGCGACCTCGCGGTCTACGGCGACATCACCGATCGTCGCGACAACTCCGACCGCCGCATGTGGGACTGGTACGACGCCGACGTCTTCCCGCCCACCGCCCAGAAGGAGCTGAACCCCGTCGTGGACGTCGAGGACATCTCGATGCTCAACATGACCCTCGACAACGGGGTGCTCGCCTCCTACGAGCAGTGCCACTTCACGCCGGACTACTGGCGCAACTACACGGTGATCGGCGACGCCGGTCGGATCGAGAACATGGGGGACGGCGGAGGCGAGCAGATCCACATCTGGTCCTCCCGCCGCTCCGGCCCGGGACACCCCGACGACGTCGAGGTCATCTCCCGCGGTGACGGCGGGCACGGCGGCGCCGATCCGAACCTCGTCGCGGAGTTCCTCCGCTTCGTGCGCGAGGGCGGGGCGACGGACGTGTCCGTGATCGCCGCGCGGGAGGCCGTCGCGACCGGCTGCGCCGGCGCGGAGTCCATCCGCAGCGGCGGCGTGCCGATCGACATCCCCGCCGTCCCGGCGGAGATGCGCGCCTACTTCGACGGCGGCCAGGCCTGAGGAGCTGAGAAGGCAGCCCCTTCTTCCTCTGCGGCGGCCTCGATGGCGCAGCTCCTCGGTATCGAGGGCGGTGTCGTCGAGGCCGTCGCTTCTGTCCGCGCCGGAGCCTGACGGGGTCAGGCTCCGGCGCGGTCACTCTGCGCCTCCTGTCGCGGCGCGAGCGGCGGGAGGCGCAGGATTCGAAGCGCCGGTGTGCCATCTGGCGGGGCCCGAGAGGCTCGAACATGCATCTTCTTGATGGATATATGCCCGTATGGGCATGTTCGTTGCATGTTCGCGGGGAGGGTTGTATGGTCTGGGTCACCCACCTGCAATGACGGAGGTCCTCCTCATGACCCGCCAGCAAATCGATTCACATCCCTCTCCCTCAGCCGTCCCTTCGATGCCGCGCGGTCTCAGCCGACGGGCTCTCCTGCTCGGCGCCGCCGCCGCGGGCACCGTTCTGGTCGCCCCGGCCATCACCGCACCGCAGGCATCGGCCGCGAGCGGCGCGACGACATCGCGGACGCAGACCGTCAGCGCCTTCCCTCGAGCCCGCGAGGTCGGAGACGGTCGCACCTACCAGGCGCTCTCCGCGAGCGACCTCAACCCGACCGGTTTCTACCTGGCCCCCGACGTCGCTCTCGAGGTCACCGTCTCCCAGGCGACCGCCGAGGAGCACATCCTCGTCGTCGGCGCACCGGACGCGGAGATCGACGAGGCCAAGCGCGCCGTGCGGGAGTACCCCCTGAAGAAGGGCAAGGTCACCGTGACCGATCCCTTCGGCGGTCCCATCTACTGGAAGGTGATCGGGCATCGCGGCTATCTCCGCGCCACCCTCGGCTCCGCCGCGGCACGCATGCCCTTCTTCATCCACGGCACGACCACGGAGTCCGAGTTCCAGGATCAGCTCGATGCGCGGGACACCCCGTACGCGGAGCTCGTGAGCAGCCACGCCCTCGTCACCGTGCAGATCGAGGCGGCTCGGCGCTTCCGCGGCGAGGACCATGCGAGGCTCATGAGCACCTTCGAGGAGATCATCGGCATCGAGGACGCCCTCGCCGGCCTCGACGACACGAGCGCCCTGCATGCGCGGCTGGACCACCGCTACCACTTCGTCACCCGGGCTGCGGGGATCGAGGGCGTTGGCGCCTTCGCCACCCACGGGCACATGCTCTTCCCCGCCCCGATCCAGGACCGTCTGCTCACGGTCGACGCGCTGCGCCTGCGCGGCTGGGGCGTCTACCACGAGCTGGGCCATCAGCATCAGCAGACCGTGTACAAGCCGTCCGCCCTCACCGAGTCGACCGTGAACTGGTACTCCCTCGCCGTCAACCGGAAGTTCGGGACGCTCTACGGACAGGCCCCGAGGCTGCACGTGCCGGAGTCCACGGGGGAGACCGTCTGGAGCAGCGCGGTTCCCAAGATCGGGATCGAGGGCGTCGACTTCCTGACGACCTTCACCATCATGGAGCAGCTCGTCATGTACGAGCAGCTGCGCCTCGCCTACGGCGACGCGCTCTTCCGGGACGTGCACCGTCTGGTCCGCGAGGAGAAGCCGGAGCCCGGCGACTACGACGACAACGACTACCGCCTGGGGATGCTGGTGTACTACCTGTCCAAGGCCGCCGGAGCGGACCTGCGGGAGTACGCCGCCGCCTGGGGGATCCGCTATCGGCCCTCGATCGCCGAGGACATCGCCGCGCTCGCCCTGCCCCAGCCGGAGCAGGACCTCACCGCGATCCGCGACGAGGACGGAGCGGCCCTTGCCGCCCAGGTCCTCGCCTCGCCCACGCTGCGCCGGGCCAACGGCCTGGGCTGAGGGCCGGTCCTCTGACGGGGCGGGGCGACCGGCTCGCTGCTCGCGGACCCGGCGCGGCCGCGTCCGGAGGCGCCGCATGCTCGCCTCGCCCTCGCGCAGCCCGGTCTCCTCGATGCTCGACGTCGTCCGCAGGCGCCGTCATCTGCGCAGATCAGGGGGCATAGGCTTCGCAGGCCTCGGCGGACCATACCGAGGCGCCGGGCTCAGGGGCTGGAGAGGTCCTGCGCGTCGAGCTCGTCGACGAGGTCGCCGTGAGCGTCGGTCAGCACGTTCAAGGAGACCGTGCGGGCGTCGACGATGTGCTTGGCGAGGTAGGTGGGGCCGCCGGGCGCGCTCGCGGTGACGGTGAGGGCGAGGGGGCATTCCGGTCGGGCGGAGCCGGTCCAGCGGCGGGTCGGGGAGGTGGAGGGCGCCATGCGCAGGGAGGTCAAGGTGGCGGCTTTGCGGTAGCGGGCGCCGAGCCGGGCGAACATGGTGCCCGCACCCTCGGGGGTCGGCTCCTGCGCGGCCTCGATGACCTCGAGCGTGCTCGCGACGACGGTGTCGCCCACGCGCACGAGGCTCTCCCAGGTCGCGATCTCGCGGCCACGCTCGATGTCCAGGAGTCGGGCGCTCCATCCGGTCGCGGGGGAGATGCGCCGTACCAGGCGCTCGACCGAGGCCTCCTCGCCGCTGAGCAGCATCTCCTCGAGGGGGCGGACCGCCCCGATCGGCATCGGCGCCCGGTGCGCGACCTGCCGGCGACGTCCGGGTCCGCGCTCGAGCACGCCGTCCTCCTCGAGCAGGGCGAGGGCCTGACGGACGGTCGTGCGGCTGACGGCGAGCTGTCGTGAGAGCTCCTGCTCCGTGGGGAGGACGACGAGGTCCTCGTCGGGGCGGATGAGGGTGTCATAGAGCCGGTCGTAGACCTGGACGGCGAGGGGTCGGCGGTCGCGAACGGGCGGGATGTCCATGCTTGTCATCATGCCAGAGGCAGGCAGTTGCCGAAGGGGACCGCCGTATGTATATTGTCTAGCACTAGACAAACGAACGGCGTTGTTCACAGGAGGTACGGGTGCCGATCGCAGCCATCCACACCGTCGGAGGGTTCACCATCGACGCGATCATCCACGCCGACGGCAGCTGGTCCACCGGCCGCCTGGGCGGCAACGCCCTGTGGGCCTCGATGGGCGTGGCCCTGCAGGACGGAGGCAGACCTGTGGCCCACGCGGTCGTCGGCGGTGACTATCCCGACTCCGCGATCGACCGGATCGCTGCGCGCGGTGTCGACGTCGCCGATGTCCATCGGCACCCCGACGTCCGCACTGCACGGGTCACCTTCGCCTACCGCGAGGACGGCTCGCGGACGCAGCCCGCCCCCCGCGAGGCGGTCGCCGTTCTTCCCGAGGACGTGCAGGCCCAGTTCGCCGACTCCACCCGCGACCCCGCCCGTACCCTCGCCTCCCTCCCGGATGCCGCGATGCTCGAGGCGATCGCGCGCGCTCGAGGCGGCTCCTGGCATCTCGGCCTCCTGCCCGGAACCCGCTTCGCCGATCTCACCTCCGCCCTGCGCCGCGGCGGCGCCGACTACGTCCAGGCCGACTGCCCCGCGCGGGCCGAGCTCGCTCGTGAGGGGGAGGGGCTGCTCGAAGAGCACCTCGGGGCGCTCGACGTCTTCCTCCCCAGCACCTCCGACACCGACGTGTTCGCCCCCGGCGAGGACCATCGCGACCTTGTCCGCCGCTTCCACGACTACGGCGCCCCCGTCGTCGTCCTCAAGCGCGGCGAGCTCGGCGCGCTCGTCTCCGACCGCGCCTCCGGGCGCATGTGGTCCGTGCCGGCGCTCCCCGCCCCGGCCGATGCCGACGCCACCGGTGCCGGGGATGTGTTCTGCGGCAGCTTCGCTCACGCCTACCGCAGCGGTCGCACCCTCCTCGAGGCCGCGATCGAGGCATCGGCTGCGGCGCACGCCGCCCTGGCGAGCTCGAGCCCCCTGGACCTGCACCGCCCCCAGACGAGCGACCGGCGCTCTACCGTCGCCGCCATCGCAGAAGGAGTGACCCCCCTATGAGGAAGACGACGATCGGCGTCATCGGCAACGCCTCCCGCCCCGGAGTCGTGCTGCCCGCCGCCCTGCTGGAGGCCGCCGAGGAGACCGGACGGGAGATCGCCGAACACGGCGCCGTGCTGGTGACCGGCGGCACCGGCGGCGTCATGGAGGCTGCCGCGCGCGGCGCCCAGGAGAGGGACGGGCTCAGCGTCGGCTTCCTTCCCCAGGCCGACCACGCCCACGCCAACCCGCACCTGGACCTGGCCTTCCCGACCGGCATGGGCACGATGCGCAACCTGCTCACCGCCCGCTGCTGCGATGCGCTGATCATGATCGGCGGCGGCGTCGGCACCCTCAACGAGCTGACTATCGCCTACGACGTCGGCACGCCCGTCATCGCCCTGCGCGGCAGCGGCGGCTGGAGCGACCGCATCGTGCACGCCTTGGTCGACGGCCGCTGGCTCGACGAGCGCCGCGTCGCCGAGCTCGAGTTCGCAGGCTCACCCGCCGCCGCCGTCCGGCTGGCGCTCGCTGCGAGCACCCGGCCCCGTCGCACCGGGGGCCTCACCGCCCACACCGGTCACGCGGGCGACTGATCCCGCTCCCCACCACCCGCGCTTTTCTCGACGAGGAGAGAATCGATGTCGATGACCACATCCGCCCGGGCCCCGCAGGGGCCGCTCACCCGCGGCAGGGCGACCCTGCTGACCGGCCTCACCATGGCTGTCATCGCGTTCCAGCTGAACGCGACCATGCTCAACCCCGCCGTCACCCAGATGGAGATCGAGCTCGGCGTCACGACCGCCGCGATCGCCTTCTCCTCGGCCCTGTTCTTCCTGTCGAAGGCGATCTTCCAGGTGTTCATGCCGCGGCTGTCGGACATGGTGGGACGCCGACGCGTCCTGCTCGTGCTGCTCGCGATCCTCGCGGCCGGCACCGTGATCGCCATGGTCGGCCCCACCGTGGAGTGGCTGTACGTGGGCCGCTTCATCCAGGGCACCTGCGGACCCGTGTTCACGATCGCCCTGCTGACCCTGCGCGAGGCGATCCCCGATGAGAAGGAGTACGGGACGCGGCTCGGCGTGATCATCGCGATCAACGGCGGCATCGCCGGCATCGACGTGATCCTGGGCGGCTGGATGGCCGAGCACTTCGGCTTCCGCTCGATCCTCGCGCTGTGCCTGGTGCTCACGATCGCCGCGATCCTCGCCGTCATCGCCTGGGTGCCCTCCGGTATCGCCACCCCGGGCGCACGGATGGACTGGTGGGGCGTCGCCTTCATCGCCGTGGTCGTGGTGGCCCTCAGCTGGGCCGTCGGGGGTGACCCGTTCGGGCACCGCTTCCCGAGCCTCTGGGCCTTCGGATACATCGCCCTCGCGGCTCTCGCGCTGCTCGCCTTCGTCGCCCGCCAGCGCAGCGCCCGGGATCCGCTGATCCCCGCCGATCAGCTGGGCAACCGGGCGATCTGGGCCATGCCGCTCACCACGATCCTCACCCTCGCCGGGGTCATGGCCGTCGCGAACCTGGTCGGTCCGTCGTTCGCGCAGAACCCGGCCGCGGGCTGGGGGATGAGCGCGACCCTCGCGTCGATCCTGTTCATCGCTCCGTACGCCCTGGTCGGCTGGGTCGTGGGCCCCTTCGCCGGCCGGCTCGCCCCGCGCGTGGGCTACGTCCGCCTCCTCCAGCTGGGCCTGCTCAGCTCGGCCGTGGTGATCGCGGCGCTCGCGCTCGTGGGGCTGCGCAGCCCGATCGCGTTCGGGGTGCTGCTGTTCGTCCTGGGCATCACCTACGGGGGCATCACGAACGTGATGCTCAACGGCCTGGGCGTGCTGCTCTCTCCCGCGAGCGCTCCGGGTCTGCTGCCGGGCCTGAACGGCGCCTCCTTCGCGATCGGGGCGGGCCTGTCCTTCACGATCGTCGGCCAGGCGATCACGAACGGGTCTCCCGCCGGGGCCGAGTCCTCCCTCGGCTACGCGCACGGGCTGTGGATCTGCGCGGGCATCGCGCTGCTGGCTCTGCTGATCACGCCTCTGCTGCCGAAGCCGCAGCTGAACGGGGCCGGCGGGCAGGCCTGACCATCAGCGGCGGCTTCCAGGAGCGGCCGCAGGCGAGCGCAGGGAGTCTCGGGGGACGAGGCGCGGCGGATCGATCACGCGGCGGATCGGCTCCGAGCTCGTCTCGAGCGCCCGCAGCACCTGCACGGCCGCGCTGCCGAGGATCTTCGGGTCGCGGTCGATCGCGCTGATGGTCGGGGAGCGCATCCCCAGACCGGGCGTCGACTCCCAGGAGATCACGCCGACGTCGCGGGCGATCGCGAGGCCGTGGTGGTCCAGCCGTGCCAGGGTCGCGAGGGTGATCGCCTCGTCCTCGCACAGCAGCAGGTCCGGCATGCCCTCGCCGACGAGTGCGTCGATGTGCGAGGCGACCTGGTCGCGGGTCGCTTCGTCGGAGGTCTCGATGATCGGCAGGGCGACGGCAGCGGTGAAGCCGCCGGCCCCGGACGTCTCCGATCCCCCCGCCGGGTCCGGGACGGCCGCAGTGAGGGCGTCCAGTCGTGCCTGGGAGTGGCGGTAGTCGCTCGCGGCGTGGAGATAGGCGAGGGAGCGATAGCCCAGCTGTGCCGCATCGGCCAGCAGGTTCGTCATGACCTGCGCGTCGTCGACGAAGACGCTCGAGGCCTCCGGGTAGCCGCGGGTGTCGCCGAAGAAGACGGCGCGCAGCCCCAGACGGGCGACGAGGGCGGGGCGCGGGTCGTCGGTGCGGGGGTTCACGAGCGCGACGGCGTCGACCCGGTTCTCGGCGTGCCAGGTGCGGATGGCCGCGAGCTCGTCCTCGAGCGATTCGACCATCTTCAGCACGAGGGCGATCGGCGTGGAGTCGAGCTCCGCCTCGATGCCTGCGATGAGCCGCAGGTAGAAGGTGTCCTGGGCGAGGGTCGCGAACGGCGCGGTGATGACGAGGCCGATCGCGCCGACCTTCGAGGAGGACAGGGCGCGGGCTGCGGCGTGGGGCGTCCAGCCGAGCTCGCGGGCCCTGCCGAGGATCCGCTCCCGGGTGGCCTCGGACAGACCGGGACGGCCGTTGAGGGCGAAGGAGACGGAGGCGGTGGAGACTCCGCAGTCCCGGGCGATGTCCGCGATGGTCGGTCGACGCATCCTATGGATGATACGCTTGCTAAAGCGCTTAAGCCGGCGGGGTCCGCCTCCTGGCGTCATCGGAGCCGCCATCCGCTGTTCCGTACGCTGACCTCGTCACTCCGTCCCCGACACACCCGACAAGGTGATCGACCATGACCCGTGCCGCGATCGGCGCCAACTACACCCCGCGCCGTGGCTGGTTCCACTCCTGGGGCGCCTTCGAGCCCGGCCCGGTTTCCGAGGACCTCGCCCAGATCGCCGAGCTGGGCCTGGACCATGTGCGGATCTTCCCGCTGTGGCCCATCCTCCAGCCCAACCGCACCCTCATCTCCACCGCCGCCGTCGACGACGTGCTGACCGTCGTCGACCTCGCCGGGCGGCACGGGCTGCGGATCTCCGTCGACCTGCTCCAGGGGCACCTGTCCAGCTACGACTTCCTGCCCGCCTGGATCTCCACCTGGCACCGGCGGAACATGTTCACCGACGAGGGCGTCGTCGCCGCGCAGGCCCAGCTGGCCCGTGTCCTGGGAGGCGAGCTCGCCTCCCGCGAGAACGTCACCGGCATGACGCTCGGCAACGAGATCGGACAGTTCGCCGTGTCCTACCACCCGGACCCGCACCCGGTCACGAGCGAGCAGGCCACCGCCTGGACCCGCGATCTGCTCGCCGTCGTCGACGAGGTCCTGCCCGGTCGCCGCAGCCACCACAGCTTCGACGACACGCTGTGGTTCAAGGACGACCACCCGTTCACGCCCTCCGACGCCGTCCACCTCGGGGCTTCCACGACCGTCCACTCCTGGGTGTTCACCGGCGCGGCACAGGCGCTCGGCGCGGACCACCCCGGGCTTCCCCTGTTCGGCCGCTACCTCATCGAGGTCGCCGCGCTGTGGCAGCGCCTGCTCGGCGCCCCTGCCGACCGGCGCATCTGGCTGCAGGAGATCGGCGCTCCCGTGCCGTGGGTCGATCCTGCGCGCGGCGCCGAGTTCGCGGAGGCCAGCATCCGCGCCGCGGTCGGGAACCCGCTGGTCGAGGCGGTGACCTGGTGGTGCTCCCACGATGTGCACCGCGACCTGGGCGACTTCCCCGAGGTCGAGTACAGCCTGGGCCTGTTCGATGCGCAGGGGCGCACCAAGCCCATCGGCGAGGCCGTCGGACGCCTGGCGCGCGAGCTCGCCTCCGGCGCCGATCTCTCCGCCCCCACGGCATCGGCTCCCGAGCCGCTGCAGATCCATGGCCTCGCCCTGGACGGCTCGAACCGCTCGATCCTCGGACCGCGCGGTGACATCTTCCGTCTCTGGGCGACCGAGGCGCTCGAGGGGACCGTCCGTCCGCTCGCCGCCGCGGAGACCTCCCCGGACCTCGCGGCGCGCGGCGTCGAGCACAACGCGAGCCCCTCGGCTCCCAGCAACCAGCACTGAAGGAGACCCCGTGCACGACAATCGTCCCACCAGCGAGGACCGCGTCCGCCGGTTCCTGAACGAGCAGCTGCCCGCGCGCCGCCACCTCGCGACCGCGGAGCTGACCATCGAGGCCTGGGAGGTGCCGGACGAGCCCGTCCCCTTCGACGTCGCCCGCGCCCAGACCTACACCCCCATCGCCGTCGGCGACCGCTGGGGCAGGCCCTGGTCGACGCTGTGGCTGCACGTGACCGGCCAGGTGCCCGAGCACTGGAGCGCCGCCGAGGACCGCGACATCGAGCTGCAGCTGGACCTGTCCTTCACCAACATGCCCGGCTTCCAGGCCGAGGCGCTCATCTGGACGCCGGAGGGGGAGACCGTCAAGGCCGTCAACCCCTACAACCAGTACCTCACGCTCGAGCCGGGTCAGAAGATCGACTACTACCTCGAGTGCGCCGCCAACCCCAACGTCCCCGGAGACTGGACCTTCGCGCCCACCGCCCTGGGCGACAAGGCGACCTCGGGCACCGACCCGATCTACGACCTCACCCAGCTGCGTCTGGCCTGGCGCAGCCGCAGCATCTGGGAGCTCGAGCAGGACGTCGTGGCGCTGAACGGCCTCATGCACACGCTGCCCGAGCAGTCCCCGCGCCGCTTCGACATCATGGCCGCGCTGACCTCCGCGCTCGACGCCGCCGACCCCGACGACCTGCATGCGAGCGCCCCCGCGGCCCGCGCGGCCCTGCGCCCCGTGCTCGACGCCCCCGCGAACGCCTCCGCCCTGACCGTCGTCGCGACCGGTCACGCGCACATCGACTCCGCCTGGCTGTGGCCGCTGCGCGAGACCAAGCGCAAGTGCGCCCGCACCTTCTCCAACGTGTGCTGGCTGCTCGAGCACTACCCGGCGCTGACCTTCTCCTGCTCCTCCGCCCAGCAGTACCAGTGGATCCGCGACGAGTACCCGGGCCTGTGGGAGCGGATCCGCGGTCATGTCGAGACCGGCCGCTTCGTGCCCGTCGGCGGCATGTGGGTCGAGTCGGACACCAACATGCCCGGCTCCGAGGCGATGGCCCGCCAGTTCCTGCACGGCAAGAAGTTCTTCCTGCAGGAGTTCGGGCTCGAGACGACGGAGACCTGGCTGCCGGACTCCTTCGGCTACTCCGCCGCGCTCCCGCAGATCTGCGCCCTCGCCGGCAACGAGCACTTCCTGACCCAGAAGGTGTCCTGGAACCAGTACTCGACCTTCCCGCACCACACCTTCCGCTGGGAGGGCATCGACGGGACCACGCAGTACACGCACTTCCCGCCGATCGACGCCTACAACGGCCAGCTCACCGCGAAGGAGCTCGCCTACTTCGAGACGAACTTCAAGGACAAGGGCGCGAGCCACATCGGCCTCACCCCGACCGGCTGGGGCGACGGCGGCGGCGGCCCCACCCGCGAGATGATCGCCTCCCAGGAGCGCTTCGCCGACCTCGACGGCGCCCCCAAGGTCGAATGGTCCACGTCCCGGGACTTCTTCACCCGCGCCCAGGCGGAGCATCCCGACGCGCCGCTGTGGAACGGCGAGCTGTACCTCGAGCTGCACCGCGGCACCTACTCCTCGCAGATCCACGGCAAGCAGGGCAACCGCCGCACCGAGGCGCTGCTGCATGACGTCGAGCTGTGGAGCGCGACCGCCGCGTACCTGGTCCCGGACTTCGCCTACCCGTACGAGGAGATCGACGCCCTCTGGGACAAGCTGCTCCTGCTGCAGTTCCATGACATCCTCCCCGGCTCCTCGATCGCGTGGGTGCATCGCGAGGCCGAGCAGTCCTACGAGTTCATCACCGAGCGCGGCGAGGCCCTCGTCGCGGCGGCCCTCGCGGCCCTCGGCGACGAGGACGGCGCTCCGCGGCGGGCGAGCTCGCTCTCCCGCACGGCCGCGGGCGTCGCCCCGCTCGGCATCGGCGTCCCCGCGGCACCGGCCGATGCCCCCGTCCTCACCCGCGAGGGCGGACGGCTGCTGGTGGACACCCCCGGCCTGCACGTCGAGATCGACGAGAGGGGCCTGCTCACCTCGCTGCGCGCGGGGACGGACGGCCGCGAGGCGATCGCCCCCGGTGCGGCCGGCGCGCTCCTGCAGCTGCACCGCGACGCCCCGAACGCCTGGGACTCGTGGGACATCGACGAGTTCTACCGTCACGTCCACCGCGACCTCGAGGCGGAGGGCGAGCCGCTCGCCGAGGTCGAGGCCGATGGCACCGTCCGCATCGAGGTCGCCTACCGCACCCGCCCGGAGGGCTCCCCGGAGCGTCCCTACGACGCGGCGCCCTCGATCGGCACCGGGTCGCGGATCGTCCTCGCCTACACGATCGCCCCCGGCGCCGAGGACCTCGGCATCGCCCTGGACGTGGACTGGCACGAGCGCAAGAAGGTCCTCAAGCTCGCCTTCCCCCTCGACGTGCGCGCCGCCGTGATGAGCAGCGAGATCCAGTTCGGCCACCTCGACCGGCCGATCCCCGTGAACACCAACGAGGACTTCGGCCGCTTCGAGACCTGCGCGCACCGCTGGGTGCGCGTGGCCGAGGCCGACTTCGGCATCGCGCTCGCGAACGACTCCTCCTACGGACACGACGTGCGCCGCGTGCTGCGCGAGGACGACGGCGGCACCACCACCGTCGTGCGCGCGACCGTCCTGCGGGCCGCGACCTTCCCGGACCCGCTGGCCGAGGAGGGCACCTACACCCTCCGCTACGCGATCCGGCCCGATGCCGGCGTCGCCGAGGCCATCGACATGGGGGAGGGGCTGGGCCAGACCGTCCGCACCGTCCGGCGCCGCGAGGACCTCGCACCGCTGGCCGCCCTCGACGGCGGCAGCGCCCGCATCCAGACGGTCAAGCTCGCCGAGGACCGCTCCGGCGACGTGATCGTCCGCCTGTACGAGGCGGAGGGCCGCCGCAGCCCGGCAGCCCTCACCGTCCCCGGGGCGCGCGAGCTCACGGTCGTGGACCTGCTCGAGCGCCCGCTGACCGCCCAGTCCGTGCTGGGCCACCGCGCCGCGACCGCCGAGGGCGAGATCCTCGCCCTCACGCTCAAGCCCTTCGAGATCACGACGGTCCGCGCGACCTTCTGACCCGCCGGGCCCCGGCACGACCGCCGCATCCCGCGACACCGCATGACCGCTTGACCGTTCCACCCACTGCCGGGCCGCCCCTTCGGGCTGCCCGGCAGCGTCTTTCCCAGGAGGACCCTGCACATGAGAGCGACGCGCCGCACCGCGCTCGTCGCCGGAGGAGGCGGGCTCACCGCGCTCGCCCTCGCCGGCTGCGGACTGCGACCCACCGGCCGGCCCTCGGCCGACATCATCCGCGAAGCCGCCGAAGGCGATATCGGCGGAGAGATCGCCTTCCAGACCTGGTCCCTCAAGAACGAGACCTTCACCCCGTTCTTCGAGCAGGTCATCGCCGACTTCGAGGCCCAGCACCCCGGCACCTCGGTGCGCTGGATGGACCAGCCGCCCGAGGGCTACGAGGACAAGCTCCTCGCCCAGGCGAACTCCGGCTCCCTGCCCGATGTCATCAACCTCGCGCCCGACATCGCCTTCGCCCTCGCCCGGGCCGGGCTGCTGCTGGACGTCGGCGCCGTCCAGGACGACCTCGAGGAGGTCTACGTCCCCGGCGCCGTGGAGTCCTTCCGCTACGACCAGGTCGAGGGGACCTTCGGCCTGCCCTGGTACCTGGGCACCGACATGAACTGGTGGAACCTCGCCGGGCTCGGGGAGGCCGGCGTCGACGCGGCGTCCCTGCCCACCAGCATGGACGAGCTCTTCGAGGTCGCCCGGGCCGTGCACGAGGCGGGCTCCCGCAACCCGGTCATCTCCAACATGCCGGACTTCTCGATCACCAGCGAGGGCGACGAGTTCACCTTCGCGACCGAGGAGAACGTGCAGCTCGTGACCGGCTACGCCGAGCTGTACCAGTCGGGGGCGATGCTCCCCGAGGTCCTCTCCGGTGCCGAGCAGGGCAACACGGACCTGTTCATCCAGGACAAGGTCCTGTGGACCACGGCGACCTCGACTTTCGCGAGCGACCTCGCGAAGCAGGCACCCAGCCTGCTGGAGACCACCGCGGTTTCGCCCCGCATCGGCATCCCGCCCCTGTACGGGCAGGGCGTCTCCATCGCCTCGACCTCGAGGAACCTCGCCACCGCTCTCGCCTTCGGCCGCTTCCTCACCTCCGACGAGTACCAGATCGGCTTCGCGAAGCTGGCCCCCGGCTTCGTGCCGGGCACCCAGGCGGCCGCGGCCGATCCCTCGCAGTACGCCGTCCAGGACGGGAGCCCGCTGCTCGAGGAGTCGGTGCAGATCGCCGCGACCTCGATGGAGACCGCCGAGGTCATGTCGAACCCGCTGTGGACACCGGACATGAAGACCAACCTCACCCAGCTCATCTCCCGGGCCATGACCGGGGAGATCACCCCGCGCCAGGCGCTCGAGGACGCCGTCCGCTACGGCAACCTCAACCTCCAGTAGCGCCCTTCCGCACCCCTCACCTGCACCACCGATCCGACGAAGTCTGAGGCATATGCGCGCCTACCGTGCCCACATCCCCTGGCTGCTCGCGGGGCCCGCCCTGATCTGGGTGTGCGTCTTCGCGCTCTGGCCGTTCATCAACACCGTCGTGCTCTCCTTCTCCGATGCGCGCCCCCTCGCGGGCGGCACGTTCATCGGCCTCGAGAACTACGCGACCCTCCTCCAGGACCGCCGGTTCTGGAACTCCCTGCTCACGAGCCTGGTCTACGCCGTGCTGTGCGTGCCGCTGCTGACGTTCCTCCCGCTCGTGCTCGCGATCCTCGTCGAGAAGCAGATCCCCTTCATCTCCGCCTTCCGGACCACCTTCTACTTCCCGGTGATCGCCTCCGTCGTCGTGGTGGGTCTGATCTTCACGTGGCTGTTCGACTCGCGCGGCATCGTCAACGAGGCGCTCGCGTTCGTGGGCCTCGTCGATGCGCCCATCCCCTTCCTCGCGAGCCGATGGGGGATCACCCTCACCGCGATCCTGCTGACCGTGTGGAAGGGCCTCGGCTACTACATGGTCGTCTACCTCGCAGCGCTCGGGAACGTGGGCCGCTCTCTGCACGAGGCGGCCGCGATGGACGGCGCCGGCGCGATCCGCCGCTTCTGGACGATCACCGTCCCCGGTGTGAAGGGAGCGATGTTCCTGGTCAGCGCCATGGTGACGGTCGCCGCGATGCGCGTGTTCACCGAGCTGTACGTGCTCTCGGAAGGCTCTGGCGGCCCCGGCGGCGACGCCATGAGCCTCGTCATGCTGGTCCAGCAGACCGGCAGCGGCCTGCAGGGACGCCTGGGCTACTCCTCCGCGCTGAGCGTGGCCCTGTTCGTGGTGACCATCGGCCCCCTGCTGCTGGTCGCCTACCTCAACAGCCGCGGGGACTCCGCGGCCGCGAAGGAGGACGCATGAGCACCACCGTCCTGGAGAACCCCTCGGCGCCGGCCGCCGAGGCCCGCCGTTCCTCGGCCCCGGCGGGCCGCCGCCGGGAGCGGCCGTACCGCACCAAGGGAGCGGGCGGCTTCGGCAAGCCCACGCTGACCGGCCTGATCCTGCGCTACGTGCTGCTGGTGGCCGTGCTCGTGCTCGCCGTCGGCCCGTTCGTGTGGCAGCTGTCGACCTCCCTGAAGGGGCCGATGGACGACATCTACTCCTTCCCGCCGTCGCTGATCCCCTCGGATCCGACGCTCGGGAACTACACGACCGTCGCCGCGACCATCCCGATCCTCCGCTACGCGGGGCATTCGCTGATCGTCGCCCTCGCCCTCGCGATCGGGAACGTGGTCCTGGGGACGGCAGCGGGCTACGCGCTGGGCTGCCTGCGCTTCCGCGGGAAGAAGATCGCGATGGGCATCCTGCTGGCGACCCTGCTGCTGCCCGGCGAGGTCACGATCATGAGCCAGTTCCTCACGATCAAGTCCCTGGGGCTCGCCGACAGCCTGGGCGGCGTGATCCTGCCCGGTCTCGTCGGCGCGATCAACGTGCTGCTGCTGACCGCGGCGTGCCGCGCGATCCCGCAGGAGCTGCTCGAGGCGGCGGTGCTCGACGGCGCAGGAACCTGGCAGGTGCTGCGCAGCATCGTCTGGCCGAGCGTCCGCGGCATGGCGAGCGTCGTGGCGATCTTCGCGTTCATCGGCGGCTGGGACGACTTCCTGTGGCCGCTGGTGGTCCTGTCCGATCCGGCGAAGTACACCCTGACCGTGGGCATGGAGTACCTGAACTCCGCCTTCGGCTCGGATCCCCGCGTGGTCGCGGCCGGCACCATGATCGCCCTGGTCCCGATCATCATCTTCTTCGCCGTCTTCCAGAAGTTCTTCTTCCGCGGCGTCGAGGACGGGGCGGTCAAGGGCTGATCGTCTCCGCTCCGGCCGGAGGGAGGGCGAGGGACGAGCGCTCCCGCAGGCCGGTGCGGTGGCGATCGGCCATCCAGAACAGACCTGATCGTCTCCGCTCCGGCCGGAGGGAGGGCGAGGGACGAGCGCTCCCGCGGGCCGGCGCCCGCCCTCAGGCGGGGAGCGGCGCGGGATCGGCGAAGAGCCGCTGGAGGCGGGCGGCCTCGGCGCGTCCGGCCTCGCGGCCCGGGCCGAACCAGCGGCGCGTGTCGACCGGGGCCCCCTCGCCGGTGAGGACCTCCCGCACCGAGCTCGTGACCACCTGGTTCAGATGCGTGGACACGTTGATCTTCGTCATCCCCGCGCGGATCGCGGCCTGGATCCCGGCATCGGACACCCCGGAGGATCCGTGCAGCACGAGCGGCACCGGGACGGCGCGGGCGATCCGGTCGATGAGGTCCAGGTCCAGCTCGGCGTCGCGCGTGGTCATCGCATGGGAGGAGCCGACGGCCACGGCCAGCAGATCCACGCCCGTGTCCTCGACGAACCGCGCGGCCTCGCCGGGATCGGTGCGCGCCGTGGGGGAGTGGACCCCGTCCTTGCCGCCGACCTCGCCCAGCTCCGCCTCGACGCTGACGCCCAGCAGATGCGCGGCCCGGACCACGTCGCGGGTGCGGGCGCGGTTCTCGGCATCGGGCAGGCGGGATCCGTCGTACATGACGGAGGTGAAGCCCAGCCGCAGGGCCTGGCCGATCAGGTCCAGGTCATCGGCATGGTCGAGGTGCACGACCACGTCGACGGAGCAGGTGCGGGCGATCTCGAGGGTGCCCAGCGCGATCGGGGCAAGGGAGCCGTGGTAGCGCGCCGCGTTCTGGCTGATCTGCATCACGACGCCTTGTCCGGTCTCCTCGGCGGCGGCGGCGAAGGACTCGGCGTTCTCCAGGTGGATCACGTTGAAGGCAGCGAGGCCGCGGCCGGCCTCGCGGGCGGCACGGGCGAGGGGCGCGAGCGGGGCGAGGGTCATCGCATCTCCAGGGGGGTGCAGGTCTCGGGGCGGATCTCGGCGAGCAGCGCGGCGCGCAGGTCGGGGTCGATCTCGCCGGCGACGGGGCGAGCAAGGGCGGAGGCGCTGGTCGCGACCGCGTCGACGAGGGCATCGGCGGTGACCGGCGCCGGATGCGGGGACCTCGCGCGGGCCAGATGGCGCAGGAGCGCGGCGACGGCGGCATCCCCTGCTCCGGTCGGGTTGCCGGCGATGCTGCGGGGCGGGCGGGCCCGCAGGAGCCGCCCGTCCCGGGAGGCGACGAGCATGCCGTCGGGGCCGAGCGAGCAGACGACGGATCCGGCGCCCAGATCCAGCAGGGCGCGGCAGGCGGCGGAGGGATCGGTCGCCCCGGTCGCGGCGAGGGCCTCCTCGCGGTTGGGCTTGAGGACATCGGCTCCGGCGCGGGCCGCGGCCAGCAGCGCCGGTCCGGAGGTGTCCACGAGCACCGGCACCCGGGCCGCGCGGGCGGCGGCCACGAGCGCGGACAGGCGGGCGTCGCCCATCCCCCGGGGGAGGGAGCCGCTGATGCCGAGCGCCCGCGCCCCGGGAAGCCGGTGCAGCACGGAGGCCTCGAGCGCGTCGAGCTCCGAGCCGTGCAGCTCCGGGCCCTGCTCGTGGATCCCGGTCGCCTCCCCCCGGGCGAGCAGGGTCACGGTGCGCCGGGTCTCGCCCCCGATCTCGACGAAGCCCTGGACGATGCGGGGGCTCGCCTCCGCCAGCAGGGTGCGGATCCCCCGGCCGGTCGCGCCGCCCAGAGGGCCGAGGACCGTCACCGCCTCGCCGAGCGCGTCGAGCACGCGCGCCGTGTTCAGACCCTTCCCGCCGGGCATGGCCCGGACCTCCTCGGGTCGATGGACGGCGCCGGGGCTCAGGGCCGTGAGCGTCTCGGTGATGTCGAGGGCCGGGTTCGGCGTGAGGGCGAGGATCATGCCTGCGTCCCCGTCAGAACTGCCGCCCGGGCGCGCTGGGCCAGGAGCCCGGCGCCGCGGCAGCCCGCCCACATGCCGAGGGTCGCCGGGACGATCGGCGGGGCGGGGATGGCCCCGAGACGCGGGGCGATCGAGCCGCGCAGCGGCGCGAGGACGATGTCCCCGCCCTCGGCGAGCCCGCCGCCGATCACGATCGGCACCGGGCCGATCCCGGAGATGATCGTCGCGAGCGCCTGCGAGAGCGTGTCGAGCGCCCCGAAGAGGATCTCCTCGGCGGCCCGCTCGCCCTCGCGCGCGAGGTCGACGACGTCGTGGGCGCTGATCGCGAGGGCGGCGTCGGTGCCGGTCGCCTCCGCATAGCGGCGCGAGATCGCGCTGGCCGAGGCCACGGCTTCGAGCCGCATCCGCGCGCCGGTGACCGGCTCGAGCACCTGCAGCTGGCCGATCTCCCCCGCGTAGCGGTCGCCCAGCAGGCGACCCTCGTGGACGACCGCGGCGGCGACGCCGGTGCCGATGGGGACGAACACCAGGTCGGTGGGGGCGTCGACGCCGTGGGTGCGGTCGTCGTGATCGGCGCGGCGGCGCAGGAGCCGGCCCGCTCCCCAGGTCGCCTCCGCGAGAGCACCGGCGCGGACGTCGTGGCCGACGGCCACCGGGCCGGGCAGCGCCTCCTCCAGCAGGGCGCGGATCGGCAGATCCTCCCAACCCAGGTTCACGGCGAGCTCGACGACGCCCGCGTGCTCGTCGAGGACGCCCGGCACCACGACGCCGACGGGGGTGTGCTCGGCGAGACCTGCCCGGGCGCGCAGGCTCGCGACGCCGGCGGCGAGGGAGGAGACGACCTGGCCGGGGGCGTCCGGAGTGGGCAGGGAGACCTGCAGCCCCAGCTCGCCGGACGGGCCGATGAGGCCGAGCTTCATGCGGGTGCCGCCCACGTCGACGCCGATCACGACATCGGGGGCGAGCGGTGCGGGGGTGCTCATGGGATGCTCCTCATCGGGGGCCGGTCAGCTGTCCAGGTGCACGGCACGGGTGAGGTGGCGGGGACGGTCGGGGTCCAGACCCTTCGCCTCGGCACGGCGCACGGCCCACAGGTGGATCGCGACCAGCTGCGCGAGGGGGTCGCGGTCCGAGGTCACGAAGGTCGAGCCCGCCCGCTCCGTCTGTGCGGCCAGACCCTCCGGGGCGAGGCCGAGCTGCACGGTGACGCGGCCGGGCTGGGCGATCGCGATGGGGCCGTGGCGGTACTCCATCGCGAAGTACGACTCGGTCCAGGACTGCGAGGACTCGCGCATCTTGAGGGCCGCCTCGTCGGCGAGGCCCTTCGTCCACCCGGTGCCGAGGAAGGTCACCTGCTCGGCGGCGACGAGCTCGGGAGCGGGCTCCTCTGCGAGGAGAGTGCGGGCGTCCGCGATCGCGGGGGCGAGGTCCTCGCCGAGGCTCGCCCGCAGCAGGGCGAGCGTCGTGGTCGCGAAGCGGGTCTGCACGACGGAGGTCTCGTCGGCGAAGTCGAGGACGATCTCCGCATCGGTGTGCTGGGCGGCGGGGCCGGCGGCGACGGCGGTCACGAGGGTGGAGGGGACGTCGAGGGCGGCGAGGACCGCGATGATCTCGCTCGTGGTACCGGACCGGGAGATCGCCAGGACGCGGTCGTACTCGCGCACGGGGCTGATCTCGGTGGCGGTGGCGGCATCGGTGGTGCCCTGTCCGGAGGCCTCGCGGAGAGCGGCGTAGGAGGCGGCGATGAACCAGCTGGTGCCGCAGCCGACCACGAGGACCCGCTCGCCGGGACGCGGGAGGTGCGCGGCGACCTCGGGCAGCAGGCGGACGGCGCGGTCCCAGGTCTCGGGCTGGCTGCGCAGCTCCTGCTCGGTGGCGGTGATGGAGGCGGCGGGCGCGGTCATGTGGGCTCCTGAGGGTGGACGCGATGCTTCGTAAGACTGATTGGAACTGATCGTACTCGCATACTGCGATCAGATACAAGCAATTTTGAGTCGGGATGCGGACGAGGTCCCGAGGAGCGGGCATGAGCTGAGTACGCTCGTGCGAAAGCGCTGCAGCGCAGGGGCGCGAGCCCCAGGAACGAGACCGAGGAGCCATGGACGAGCACCCCCCTGCCGCCCCGCGCCGTCCGCGCGGCGTCCACCGCAGTCGGCGCGAGCGCCTGGACGATGTGCTGAACCTGATCATCGAGCGCGGCCACATCGCCGTCGAGGAGCTCACCGACGAGCTCGGCGTCTCGCCCGCCACCGTGCGCCGCGACCTCGACCACCTCGCCGGCCAGCAGCTCGTCATCCGCACCCGCGGGGGCGCCTCCGCGCATGCGAGCGCCGCCGCCCTCCCGCTGCGCTACAAGGCGTCCCGGCACGCCCGGGCGAAGGAGGCGATCGCCCAGGTCGCCGCGTCCCTCGCCGAGCCCGGCAGCGTCATCGGCCTCAACGGCGGCACCACGACCACGACCCTCGCCCACGAGCTCGCCCTGCGCCCCGCCTTCGTCGAGTCCGAGCGGCAGACGGTGCTGGTGACCAACGCCGTCAACATCGCCCAGGAGCTCGCCGTGCGCAGCCATCTGCAGATGGTCGTCACCGGCGGGATCGTCCGCGAGCAGTCCTTCGAGCTGGTCGGGACATGGGCCGACCAGCTGCTCGCGCAGATCCGCATCGACACCCTGTTCCTGGGCGTCGACGCGATCAGCGCCGCCGACGGCGCCCGCACCCACAACGAATCGGAGGCCGCGATCAACGCCCGGCTGGTCGAGCGGGCCCGCCGCGTGATCGTGCTCGCCGACTCCTCGAAGGCCACGGCCCCGGCCTTCGCCCTGATCTGCCCGATCGGCCGCGTCGACGCGCTCGTGACCGACACCAGCATCGGCGCGGAGGACCTCGCCGCGCTCCGAGCCGCCGGGGTCGAGGTGCACCTCGCCGACCCGCGCGGCCTCGCCGGGGAGCCCGAGCTCGCCGCCGATGCTGCGGAGGACGCATCGTGACCGGGGCGGATGCCGGCTCCGAACCGGGAGCCGTGGCGGAGCGGTCCGCCTCGGGAGCAGCCCGGCGCCCGGGACCGGCGACGCTCGTGGACGTGGCGCGCCGAGCGGGGGTATCCGTCGCGACCGCGAGCTTCGTGCTGTCGGGACGCTCCGGCGGCAAGCCCTCGGGAGCGCCCGAGACCCAGCAGCGGGTCCGCGCGGCGGCCGAGGAGCTGGGCTACATCCCCAACCGCAACGCCCGCGCCATGCGCACCGGCCGCAGCGACTCGATCGTCCTGGCCCTGGGCAACGTCGAGGACCCGTGGGGCATCTCCCTGGCGCAGCAGGTCTGCCTGCGCGCCCTGCCGAGGGGGCTGTCCACGCTCACCCTCGCCGACGAGCGCTGGTTCGAGTTCCTCTCCGGATCGCCGCACGACTGCTCCTTCGTCACGAGCGTCGACTTCTCCGAGTCCGCCGCCGATCAGGTGCGCCAGCTCTCCCGCGGCAACGGCGGGATCGTCGCCTTCAGCGAGCGCATCGAGCCCGAGTCCTTCGACGTCGTCTGCTCCTCGGCGGAGCCCGCCGTGGCCCAGGCGTACGACAGCCTGCGCGCTCGCCACGACCAGGTCTCCTTCCTGACCCTGCCCGGGCCCCGCCTGCATCACCGCGGCTACGGGCCCTCGCGGGTCTGGGCCTACCGCGATGCCGCGGCGGCCCGCGGCGAGGACGTGTCCGGTCTGATCCGCGCCCCCCGCGACCACTCCCGCCGCGAAGCCCTGCAGGAGTGCACGGCCTGGCTGCTCGGACCGGAGAGACCTCGCGCCGTGATCTGCGCGACCGCCTACCTGGCCCTCGCCCTGCAGGCGGCCGCGGCGAGGCTCGGCATCTCCGTGCCCGAGGAGCTCGAGATCATCGCGATCGGGGACGTGCCCGAGGAGTCGCAGTTCCTCGAGCCCGTCAGCTTCTACGGCGTGCGCGACGTGTTCTCCCGCATCGCCGAGATCATCGTCCACCGAGCGCGCGTCCGCCGCGACGAGCCCGGGGCGAAACACGAGTTCACCTGGGAGTTCTTCCCGGGCGAGACGACCCGGCAGGACTGAGCCTCCAGGGTGCGACCTGTTCCGCCCGGCCGGACATGGCACGGGCGTCGGCCTCGGTCCGCGCGGATGATGCGCGCGGACCGAGGCCCAGGGGCCCCGTCCGCCTCCGCGACGCGCAGCGCACCGCGGAGGAGACGGCCGTGATCGCGGGTGCGCGGCGGACCCGGACGCGGAAGGGGCTCGGGCGCCGGTCCGCGGGGATGGACCTCGTGGACCCGCACCCGAGCCCCGACTGAGCTCGAGACGGCTCAGACGTCCGCGAGGGAGACGACCTCGCCGGTCCGGGCCGAGCGCTGGGCGGCGGCGACGATGCGGACCGTGCGCAGTCCCACGTCACCGGTCGGCTCGACGGCCGCACCGGCGCGGACCGCCCCGAGGAAGGCCTCCAGCAGCTTCGCGTCGAGGTCCACGCCGTAGGGATGCCACTGGTTCGGGCCGCCCACGTGCTCCGCGAAGGCGTCGACCTTCAGCTGGCCGCCGGTGCCGAGGGCCTGGAGGGTCAGCCCGCCCCAGGTGGGGCCGTCCGCCGGCATCGACCACGAGCAGTCGATCGTGGCGACCATGCCGGAGGCATAGGTCAGCGTGACCAGACCGCCGGTCTCCGCGTCCTCGCCCGCGCGATCCGCGTAGAGGATCCGGTTGGCGACCGCGTGCACGGACTCCGGCTGGCCGAAGGTCGCATCGAGGATCTGCGCGATGTGCACGGTGTGATCCACGAGCGAGCCGCCTCCGGACTTCGACACGTCCGTGAACCAGTCGCGCCCCGCCGGCAGCATGCCGTTGTTCGTGCCGGTCAGCCCCACGACCTCGCCGAGCCTCCCGGCGGAGACCGCGGCGCGCAGCGTCTCGACCGCCGGGGAGAAGTGCACGGGGTAGGCGGTCATGAGGACGACCCCGGCCTCGCGGCAGGCGGCGACCATGGCCTCGGCGTCGGCGACCGTGGTCGCGAGCGGCTTCTCGCACAGCACGTGCACGCCGCGCCGCGCCGCCTCGAGCACGAGGTCGCGGTGATCGGCGTTGGCGGAGGTCACGACGACGGCGTCGGGTCCGCCCTCGAAGGCGTCCCAGGCCTCCTGATAGGAGCCGACCACGCGGCCGGCCTCCGCAGGGAGCTGCACGTCGCCGAAGCCGTCGGGATCGGCGACGACGAGGTCGACGTCCGCACGGGCCCCGAGGATCGCGGCGTAGCCCGCGGCATGGGTGTGGGCGCAGGAGAGGATGGCGATCTTCAGCACGGGATGCTCCGTCCGGTGGCGAGGGACTCGAGGGCTGCGAGGGAGGCGCGCACGGCGGCGAGGCCGTCGGCGGCGGCGACCCGCGGGGTGGTTCCGGTCGAGAGCGCGGCGACCGCGTCGAGGATCTCCTCGGCGTAGGGGCTGCGCATGCCGCTGATGTCCGGGAGCAGGGCGTCGCCGTCCCCGCCGGCGCCGCTGCTGGCGACGGCGTCGAAGCGGACCGAGGAGTCGTCGGCCGAGTCGTAGTCGAGGCGCCCGCGATCTCCCGCCAGGGAGAAGCCGTAGCGGAACTCGGTGCCGGCCGGACCCCAGAATCCGCGGCAGTGGGAGATCGCGCCGGAGCCGTGGGTGAGCACGACGTGCGCGGTGCGGACCTCGCCGTTGTCGGCGGCGACGTGCTCGCGCGCGTAGACGGACGCGACCGGGCCGGCGACCCAGATCGCCTGGTCGATGTCGTGGATCATCTGGTCCATGACGATCCCGCCGGAGGACTCCTGATCCGCGAACCAGGGCATCCGCGGGAACTGGCCGGTGCGCTCGTACCGCAGCACGGCGGGGGTGCCGATCGCCCCTGCGTCGATCGCGGCCTTCGCCGCCGCGTACTGCGGGAAGTAGCGGACCACATGCGCGGGGAAGAGGAGCTTCCCGGCGCGCTCGGCGTGCTCGAGGAGGGCCTCGGCATCGGCGAGGGTCCGGGTCAGCGGCTTCTCGCAGATCACGTGGCAGCCGGCGTCGAGGGCTCGGTGGGCGATCTCCGCGTGGACGGGGGTGGGGGTGCAGATGTCGACGACGTCGACGGCGGCGAGCAGGGAGTCGAGGGACTCGTGGACGGTGGCGCCGAAGCGCTCGCCGAAGGCCGGGGCGCCCTCGAGGCTGTAGGCGTGCAGATCCACGCCCGCCTCGACCCAGCCGGGTCCGTGGGCGCCGGCGATGCCGCCGGTCCCGATGACGCCGACGACGAGGGCGCCGGTACGGGGTTCGCTCATCTGTTCTCTCCAGTCGTTGCGGTGATGCTCGTCCGAGGTCATGCGCGGGTGGGGGCCGTGTGCGGATGGGGCGGCGGCGTCCGTGCCCTGTGCCCGATCCTGTCACGGGATACTGCCCGCGGGACGATATGAAACCAGCTTCCATAATCGTAGCGAGGTGCGCCGGGGTGTCAATGGCTCCGGCGGGGACGAGGATCCCTCGCCCGTCCGCACCAGCAGCCCCGTCACGACCGCCCCGGACGAGGAGGCCGCCGCTGCGGACACGACCGCCGCTGAGGCGCCGACCGAGGAGACGACCCTCGCCGTGCCCGCCGGCGAGATCGGGACCAGCCGCGACAACCCCGCCCAGCCCGTCACCGACTCCCTCGTCTTCGACGCCGAGGACGGAACGACCGCGGTCACCCTCGGCAATGTCGTCTGGGACGCGAACGGCACGGTCGCCGACGCCAACATGTTCAACGAGGAGGCTCCCGAGGGGCAGGTCTGCATCACCGTCCCCGTGACGATGTCCTACTCCGGTTCCGCCTCGATCACGCCGTGGCTCGAGCTGAGCATCTCCTGCATCGCCGACGACGGCCGTGGCTACGACGAGGCGACCCTCGTCCTCGAGGATGACCTCATGAACGTCGGGGACCTCTACGACGGCGGTGTCGCCGAGGGCGGCGTCGTCTTCCTCATCCCCGAGAGCGCCGTGGGCAGCGGGGTCTTCTCCGTCGCGCCGCTCATGAGCATCACGGGCGAGGAGCTGTTCGTCGCCGCCGTGTGAGCCCGACGTGCGGCATCGGCCCCGTCGCGAGAGCTCTCGCGACGGGGCCGATGCGTCGTCACCCTTTCTGCCGCCCCTTGAAGCGCGGATTCTGCTTGTTGATGACGTAGATGCGTCCGCGGCGGCGGACCACCTGGGCTCCGGGCTTGTCCACGAGGGAGCGGAGGGAGGCGCGGACCTTCATCGAGTCCCCTCGGACGATCGGCGGCCGTAGCGGCGGCGGAAGCGCTCGACGCGCCCGGCTGTGTCCAGGACCTTCGCGGTGCCCGTGTAGAACGGGTGGGAGGCGGAGGAGACCTCGACGTCGATGACCGGGTAGACGGTTCCGTCCTCCCAGGTCACCGTGCGGTCCGAGGTCGCCGTGGACCGTGTGAGGAATGCGAATCCGGCGCTCTGGTCGCGGTAGACGACGGGCCGGTACTCGGGGTGGATGCCGTGTTTCATGGTGCTCTCTCTGTGCTTCACCAGCTGGACTTCGTGATGCCCGGCAGCTCGCCGCGGTGGGCCGCCTGCCGGAAGCGGACCCGCGAGAGCCCGAAGGTGCGCAGGTGTCCGCGGGGGCGTCCGTCGACCGCGTCGCGGTTGCGCAGCCGGGTGGGGCTCGCGTCGCGCGGGAGCCGCTGCAGGGCGCGCTGCGCGAGGATCTTCTCCGCCATCGGGGTGGAGGGGTCCTTGATCGTGCGTTTGAGGGCGCGGCGCCGCTCGTCGTGCCGGGCGACGATCTCGCGACGTCGGGCGTCGGCCGCGATCTTCGAGGTCTTCGCCATCAGCGCTCCTCACGGAACAGGGCGACCGCGCGCAGTCGCGGGTCGAACTTGCGCATGACCAGGCGGTCCGGGGTGTTCCGACGGTTCTTGGTGGTCATATAGGTGTAGCCGGTGCCGGCGGTGGAGCGCATCGTCACGGCGGTGCGCACCTCGTTCCTGCGGGTCATGGGAGACGTCCTTCCTGGGGTGAGGGGTTGGCGGTCAGATCTTCTCGCCGCGGGCGCGGATCTCCGCGACCACGGACTCGATGCCCCGGCGGTCGATGATCGCGATGCCGCGCGCCGAGACGCGCAGGCGGACGGTCCGTCCGAGCGAGGGGACGTGGTAGCGCTTGGTCTGGATATTGGGGTCGAAGCGGCGAGAGGTGCGGCGATGCGAGTGGGAGACGCGCTTGCCGAAGCTCGGCGCGGCTCCGGTGACTTGACAGTGACGGGACATGGGAGGCGATACTAGTTCTTGAGAATCATTATCGTCAAGAGGGAGGGTGAGGCACCCGATGGCCTCCGACCACCGCGCGAGCCGGCCGGGAGATCCGCACGGCCGCCAGTTCCTGCAGGCACCCCATGCGCAGCACCGCACCGCCGCGCACCGTGCCCGCCGCAGCACCCCCGTCGCGCTCGTCACCGCGATCGACCCCATCCTGCGGGAGGCACTGCTGGGAAGCATGTTGCTGGACGCCCCGTCGACCGCGATCCTCCGCTACGAGGTCGAGCCCCGGACCGCGGCCCTGCGCCGGCTCGTCGTCGACATGGGCGGCGTGCTCGAGGACGCGCTGGTCGAGCTCGAGCATCCCTGCGTCTCCTGCGCCATGCGCGAGGACGCCGTCGCCGTGCTGCATCGCCTGGCCGCGGACCCGCGCACCGACGCGGTCCTGCTGGCCCCGCCCATCAGCGCGGACCCCCTGGTCGTCGCCGGAACGCTGGTCCCTCACCAGGGGCGATGGCATCTCTCCGGCGCCGTCTGCGTGCTCGAGGCCGAGCGTGCGATCGACGACCTGCTGGGCGACGCGACGCTCGCCGAGCGCGGGCTGCAGTGGGCCTCGGAGGACGAGCGCAGCATCGGCGAGGCCCTCGCGGCGCAGATCGAGTACTCCGACCTCGTGGTCCTCGACGGCGCCGCGGAGCATCCCGCCGAGGCCGAGCTCGTCGAGCACCTCCGCGCCCCGGAGCAGCACCTCGTCCCCGCCGTCCACCGGGTCGGGCCGGGCATGCTGCTGCGCGGCGCGCTCGACCACGGCGGCGGTATGCGACGTCGCGACGTGCGCCGCGTGGAGGCCTACGGCGGGCCCGTCGAGCACGGGACCTGGACCCTCGACCTGAGCTCGGAGCGCCCCTTCCACCCGCAGCGGTTCCTCGAGGACATCGAGCTGCTGGGCGCGGGCCGCATGCGGGGGCGCGGTCGCTTCTGGGTCCCGGACCGGCCCGGCACGATCTGCCAGTGGGACGGCGCGGGCGGACAGGTCTCCATCGGCTCCGCCCACGAGGCCGGGACCGAGCTGCCCACCACCCGGCTCGTGATCACCGGCATCGACGCGGAGGACCTCCCGCGCGTGCGCGACGCCTTCGCCCGCTGCCTGCTCACCCCGCAGGAATGGGCGCAGGGGCTCGGCCCGTGGCTCGGAGCCGAGGACGCTCTGGCCCCGTGGCTCGGAGAGCGGGACGCCCGCGTCTGATCGCCCGGGGGGACCCGGGGGCCCGAGCGCCGTCGCCGATGATGCGCTACCGTCGTTCCGGCACGGACGAACGGAAGGATTGCGCCGCGACGGTGCGGTGCTGGTGACAGCATGACGAACTCCCCGATGGGCCCGACCTCGAGCTCGGCCCCGAACCGGACCTGGATCTGGATCGTCTCCGGATGCTGCGTGCTGCTCCTCCTGGCGCTGCTCGTGCTCGGGGTCGCCGGCTTCGTGGTCTACCGTGCGAACCAGCCCGGCGGCGACCCGACCGCCACGGCGACCCAGGAGACCGACCCCGGCGGTGGGACCGCCGTCGGCGAGGCGGTCGAGGTGCCGACCGAGAACGGCACCGCGACCGTGTCCTTCGGGGCGGTGGACTGGGACGCGAACGCCGAGGTCGCCGAGGCCAACTCCTCCAACGCCGCTCCGCCGGAAGGGCACGTCTACATCGTCGTCCCGGTGACGATGACGTACGCGGGCACCGGTGAGTTCACCGGCTGGCTCGACGTGACCGTCACCTTCGTCGGGGCCGACGGTGCCGAGTACTCCTCCGACGGCGCCGTGGTCGAGAAGGACCTGTTCCTCGAGCCGGCGGTCACCGACGGCGGCACGACCGAGGGCAACCTCGTCTTCCTCATCCCGGCCGAGGCCGCCGAGGGCGGCGAGTTCCACGTGAGCACCTGGGAGATGGACGAGCCGCAGAGCGTCCCGGCCGTCTGAGGCCGGCGGGTCGGCGCGCCGCCCTCACGGCGTCCCGACCGGTGCCGCCGCATCGTGATCGACGGCCTGCGCACGGCGGCTGAAGGCCCGGTGCGCGGAGAGGGCCAGCCGCAGCAGCGCGCCCACGCTGATCAGCCCGATGACCACGTGCAGAGCGCCGCTGGTCGTCGCGTCCCAGGCCGTGTGCAGGACGACCGCGCCGAGCCAGGCGCCGAGGCCGCCACCCCGGGCCAGGAGGGCGTCGACGCCGATGACGATCCCGCCGCCGCGGGTGCGCCGATGCGCGAGCAGCAGCACCAGAGCGGGGACGACCAGCAGCACGGTCGGCAGCAGAGTCGGGTTCCGCGTCAGCAGCATGATCACGAAGATGACGACACTGCCGAGGATCCCTCCCACCAGGGCGAGGATCCCGGACAGACGCAGGTGTCAGGGGAGCGGGGCATCACGGGTCCTTCTTCCGACCGGGCCGCGGACCTCGCCGTGGTGACTGGGCGCAGTATGCGCCCGCCGCCGAGCGCCTGCCCGGGCTCCGCTCAGCCGATCTCGCGACGGTTCCAGCGCAGCGTGCCCGCGACGAGGGGAGCGAGGACGAGCAGGGCGACGGCGCCCACGTTCTCCGGGCGCACCGAGCCGTCCGCGATCGCGGCCGTCGCCTGGGACAGGTCCAGCACGGCGATCAGCCGGGTGACGAGCTCGGAGTCCAGGAGCATCGTGAGTCCTCCCGCGACCGTCACCGCGAAGGGCACCGCGAGGGAGGCGACCAGGGCGAGGGGCGTGGACTGCAGAAGCGTGCCCATCGCCGTGCCGAAGGCGAGCGTGCCCAGCAGGTACATGATCTGGGCGAGGATGGTGGTCCCGGCCTGCGAGTAGTCCGCACCGGCCCCGGTGACCGCACCGGCCGCGGCGGTCGCCGCGATGGACGCGAGCAGCCCGGCGGCGATCACGACCGCACCGAGGATCAGCGCCGCGAGCAGCTTCGAGGCGAGGACGGCGCCGCGGCGGGGCCGTTGCAGGAACGTCGTCTGGATCGAGGAGCTCGACCAGTCGGAGGCGACCATGACCGAGCCCAGGACCGGCAGCGCGATCCCCAGCGGGAGCGCCATCACCACGAGCGTGCCGTACAGGAGGACGGGCGCACCGTCGGTGAACACGGGCTGGAGGAACGCCGAGAGGAGCGCTGCGCCGATGCCGGAGGCGAGCGCGAGGACCGTGAGGACCGTGCCGCCACGGGTGTCGAGAAGCTGGCGGAGATCGAGCATCGGGCGCATCTCAGGCCTCCTGGGCGGTGACGAGGGCAGGGGTCGCGGGTGCGGCCGGATCCGCGGTGAGGGAGAAGAAGGTGTCCTCGAGGCCGCCGGTCTCGACGGCGCCGAGGGAGGTGAGGATCAGCCGGTGCTCGAGGGCGAGGCGCCCCACCTGCACCGGTTCGAGGGGCACGTCGACCAGGCCGTCGGAGCGCTGCGTGTGCCCCGCGCCGATGGCGTCGAGCGCCGCGACCAGCCGTTCCGGCTCCGTCACGCCGACCCGGGTGCCGCCCGCGGAGACGACCTCCTCCAGCAGGCCCTGGCGGACCAGGCGGCCGCGCGCGATCACCAGCAGATGGTCGACGGTCGCCTGCACCTCGTGCAGCTGGTGGCTCGAGAGCAGGACCGTCCCGCCGCGGGCTGCGAAGTCCTGCAGCAGCAGCCGCATCCAGCGGATCCCCTCGGGGTCCAGGCCGTTCGCGGGCTCGTCGAGGATCAGGACCTGCGGCTCGCCGATCAGCGCGACGCCGATCCCGAGCCGCTGCCGCATCCCGTACGAGTACGAGGCCACGCGCTTGCGGCCCGCACCCTCGAGCCCCACCAGGTCCAGGACCTCGGCCGCGCGGGAGGCAGGCATGCCGGCGATCGTGGCGGCCAGGCTCAGGGTCTCGATGCCCGTGCGTCCGCCGTGCAGCGATCGCGCATCCAGCATGACCCCGACCTCGCGGGACGGGGCGGGCAGGTCCCGGTAGCGGCGGCCGCGGATCAGGGCCCGGCCGGCGTCGGCATCGGCGAGACCGGTGAGGATCCGCAGGGTGGTGGACTTCCCGGCCCCGTTGGGGCCCAGGAAGCCGGTGATCGTGCCGGGCTCGCAGTCGAAGTCGATGCCGTCGACCGCCGCGCGGTCTCCGTACTGCTTGCGGAGGCCGCGCACGCGGATGCCGACGTCGCGGGGGTCGGGCGGGGCTGAGCTGGTCATGCCTCGAGCATGCGCGGGACGGAGCTCGCCGCGGCACCGCCGGAGGGTCTGCGGCGGAGCGACTTTCGTCGTCCTGCCGGCCCCTCCGGGTGGTGCCTGGGGTGGAGTGCGCGGCGACGATCAGACCGCGCTCCCGACTCCGTCGCATCGCCGGTTCGGGCCGCGCCATCGCCCGAGTGCGGCGCAGATGTCGCTTTCACCTCCCGATACCCGCATCTGTGCCGCACTCGGAGCGGGGACAGGGGTCGGAAGTCCGAGTGTGCGGTGAAGGTGCCGCTCTCGGAGCCGGATTCCCTCACGTGCTCCGCACCCGGGGTGAAGACGTGGGCCTGAAGGCTGGGGACGGGGCGGGACGTCCAGACGTGCGGCGGACGTGTCGCTGTCGGATCTCCATACCCTCATGTGCTCCGCACTCGGCGGGGATCGGGACGCTGATCAGACCATCGAGAGGATCGCCTCAAGGCCGGTGATGCGCCGGGGGCACGAGCCGCCCCGGTCAGGTCCGTCGGAGGACGCCGCGGACGAGCGATCCAGGTGGACCGCGCGCATGCCGGCTGCGATCGGTCCCCGCACGTCGTTCTCGACGTCATCGCCGACATGGAGCACCTGCTCAGGAGCGACGTCGAGCACCTCGCAGATCGCTGCGTACATCCGGGGGTCCGGCTTGCGTGATCCGACGCTCTCGCTCGTGCACAGCGCATCGACACGGGTATCGATCTCGAGGGCCCGCAGCTTCCGTCTCTGACGATCCTCCGGGCCGTTGGTGAGGACACCGAGCCGGAGCCCTGCTGCACGCAGCCGGTCCAGCGTCGCATGCGCGTCGGGGAACGCGATCCAGGAGTCCTCGTACAGCTCGAGATACTGCGCGTAGGTCTGGTCGAGGACATCGGGGGCATGGGTCATGCCGTCCGCGTCGGGGTGGCCTGCCGCGGCGAGCAGATGCGCCACCCGGGCCCTGCGATATCCTTCCGGGCCCAGCGTTCCTGCCCGGTGTCGCTCCATCAGGCGGACCGCCTGCTCCTCCCAGGACCTCGCGAGTTCCGGTGTGGGACGGAGCCCGAGCTCCGCGAGGAGCCGGAGCACGCCGCGTCGCATCGATGTCGCGTGATCGAACGGCGTGTCGTCGAGGTCGAGGACCACGGCGCGGATCGGTGTCGTGGACTCGGAAGCGCGAGGCGACGCCCATGCCGTCATGGTCCCGAGTCCTCCAGGGGCCTCACCGGTCCCCGTCGTACCGCGCGGAGCGCGGCTCGGCCGGCCTCGGACCCCACGCGACCGGCGATGACGGCGGTGACCGCCTCGCGAGAGGAGGCGGGCACGAGGTTCGCCGCGGGCAGGTCCGCGAGCGGCAGCCACATCGGCCGATAGAGGTTCGTCGGAGTCGCACGCTCCTTCTCGGGACCGCCCAGCGCCGGCGTCCCCTGCGCGCTGACCGCGAACAGGACGGTGTCCTCCGGGGCGGCAGACGGAACCTGGAGAGGACCGAGCATCCTCCCGACCAGGCCCGTCTCCTCCCAGAGTTCGCGCAGGCACGCCGTCTCCGCTTCCTCACCCGCCTCGATGCCGCCGCCGGGGAGCACTGCGTAGCGGCGGCCGTCCTTCACACGGCCGATGAGGAGCACCATGCCGTCCTCGACGACGACGGCGACAGCCCGTCGCCGCGGCAGGGACGGTTCGGGAACGGAGCGGAGATCGGCGGCCACCGCACCAGGCTAGGGCCCGGGCCTCACAGAGTCAGCATCACCTTGATGGCGCGGCGCTCGTCCATCGCGCGGTAGCCCTCGGCGGCATCGGCGAGCGGGAGGACGAGGTCGAAGACCTTCCCGGGATCGATCGTCCGGTCCCAGATCAGCTGGATCAGCTCGGGCAGGTAGCGGCGCACCGGGGCGGGACCGCCGTGCAGATGCACACCGGAGAAGAACAGCTCCTCGCCGGGCAGGCTCACCCCGTGCGAGACGCCCACGTAGCCGACGTGGCCGCCCGGCCGGGTCGCCCGGATCGCCTGCATCATCGCCTCCTGCGTCCCGACCGCCTCGATCGTCGAATGCGCGCCGTACCCGCTGGTCAGCTCCTTGATGCGCGCCACGCCGTCGTCGCCCCGCTCCTCGACGACATCGGTCGCGCCGAACTCTCGGGCGAGCGTCTGGCGGTCGGCGTGACGGCTCATCGCGATGATGCGCTCGGCGCCCATCTGCCGCGCGGCGAGGATCCCCAGCAGGCCCACCGCCCCGTCTCCGACCACGGCGACCGTCTTCCCCGGGCCGGCTGCGGCGGCGTCTGCCGCGAACCAGCCGGTGCCCAGCACGTCGGAGGCCGCGAGCAGGGAGGGGAGGAGGTCCCGGTCGGGCATGCCGGGAGTCTTCACGAGCGTGCCGTCGGCGAAGGGGATGCGGGCGCGCTCGGCCTGCGTGCCGATCCCGCCCATCGGGACGACATGCGCGCAGCGGGACTGGTAGCCGGCCGCGCAGATCTCGCAGGTGCCGTCGGAGGCCATGAAGGAACCGACGACGAAGTCGCCGGGGGACAGGGTCGTCACCGCGGAGCCGATCTGCTCGATAACGCCCACGTACTCATGACCCATCGGCGTCTCGTGGACGTGGTCGTCGCCGCGGTAGGGCCAGAGGTCGGAGCCGCAGATGCAGGTGGCGGCGAGGCGGATCACCGCGTCGGCGGGCTCGACGAGCACCGGGTCCTCGCGCTCGCCGATGCGGACGTCGCCGGGGGCATGCATGATCACTGCGCGCATGGGGTTCTCCTGAGGTGGGGACGGTGGTTCCCGTCCATCGTGCTCGCCCGCGCACGGTGCGAGGAGACCCTCGCGAGAGGTGTACCGGCAGGGGACCCCACAGCGCCGCCGACCATGCCTAGGGTGCGGTCATGGACAACAGAGCAGAGGTCCGTCAGTTCCTCATGTCGCGCCGCGCGAAGGTGACGCCGCAGGCGGTCGGCCTGCCTGCGGGGACCGGGCGGCGGGTCGCCGGCCTGCGTCGCAGCGAGGTCGCGATGCTCGCCGGGGTGAGCGTCGAGTACTACGCGAAGCTCGAGCGCGGCGCGATCGCGGGGGCGAGCGCCTCCGTCCTCGATGCGCTCGCGCGGGCCCTGCAGCTGGACGAGACCGAGCGCGTGCACCTGCTGGATCTCGCCCGAGCGGCCGATGGCATCCCCACCTCGGGTCGGCCTCGCCGTCGCTCCGCCCCGCGCGCCGGGATCCGCCCCAGCCTGCAATGGGCTCTGGAATCGCTGACCCACGGCGTCGCCTTCGTCCGCGACCAGCATCACGACCTCCTGGCCACCAACGCGCTGGGCCGCGCCTTCTTCTCCCCGATCATCGGGGAGGCGGATGCGGGCGGCTCCCCGTCCGGGATCTGGGTCGCCGATCCGACCGGTCCCGGACGGGTCCCGAACCTCGCCCGCTTCCAGTTCCTGGACCCGGTCGCGAAGGACTTCTACCCGGACTGGGAGCTGTTCGCCCGCATGTGCGTGGGGATCATGCGGGCGGATGCCGGCCGGGACCCGCATGATGCGGCGATGCAGGATCTGGTCGGGGAGCTGTCGACCTGCTCGGACCTGTTCCGCACGCTGTGGGGCCAGCACGATGTGCGCACCCATGGCGCGGGCGTGAAGCGCTACCGTCATCCCGTCGTCGGCGCGGTGAGCCTCGCGTACGAGGAGCTCGCGATCACCGCCGAGCCGGGCTGCGTGCTCCTGGTCTACACGGCCGAGCCCGGCAGCGAGAGCGCCGAGCGTCTGCGGCTGCTGGCCAGCTGGCAGGCCTCGCAGGGGGCAGGTGCCCTGAGCCGCGACGAGAGCTGAGCCGGACCGACCTCGGCCGGTGACGGGGCCCGCTGCGCGGACGGCGGTCGGGCGCTGGTGGACCGCACGGGGCGAGCACCGGAATGTATCGCTGATATAGAATCGCGGGATTGGGATACAGTGAGCGCATGTCCCGAGCCACCTCGCTCCGCCTCCGGCCGATGCTCCCGCGCGATCCCCACGAGAGCGGCCGCGTGGCCTCGACTCTCGAGCTGTTCTTCGACCTCGTCTTCGTGATCGCCGTGTCGATCTCCGCCGTGCAGCTCCACCACGCCCTGACGGAGGGCCACGTCGGCGCCGGAGCGCTCAGCTACCTCATGGTGTTCTTCGCGATCTGGTGGGCGTGGATGAACTTCACCTGGTTCGCCACGTCCTTCGACACCGATGACTGGCTGTACCGGGTGCTGACGATCGTGCAGATGGGCGGGGTCCTGGTGCTCGCCGCCGGGGTCGTGCCCGCCTTCCAGGAGCACGACTTCCGTCTGGCGATCCTCGCCTACGTCGTCATGCGCCTCGCGCTGGTGGCGCAGTGGCTGCGCGCCTCGCGGCACACGCCGCTGCGTCGGACCGCGCTGACCTACGCGGTCGGGGTGAGCCTCGTGCAGCTGCTCTGGGTGCTGTTCCTGCTCGTGCCCGATGAGCTGGCGCTGCCGGCCTTCATCGTCCTCGCGCTGTGCGAGCTCGCCGTGCCGGTGATCGCCGAGCGCACGGGGACGACCCCGTGGAACCCTCACCACATCACCGAGCGTTACGGGCTGTTCGTCCTGATCCTGCTGGGCGAGAGCCTGCTGGCCTCGGCGAACGCGATCATCGAGGCGGTCGGCGAGGGAGAGCACATCGGCGAGCTGGCGTTCCTCTCGTCCCTCGCGCTGGTGGTGACGGCGGCTCTGTGGTGGATCTACTTCTGGGCGCCGCACCACACGGCGATCACCAGCCTGAGGGGCTCCCTCACCTACGGGTACGGTCACATCGCGATCTTCGCGGCCGCCGGCGCCTTCAGCGCCGGCATCGAGGCCGAGGTCGACCACATCCTCGGGCACAGCAGCCTCTCCGCCGTCGGGGCGTCCTTCGCGTACACCATCCCGATCGCCGTGTTCGTGCTGGGCACCTGGGCGCTGGTGATCCGGCGCCACGGCGACGCGTGGGTGAACACCTGCGTGCCGCTGGGCGCGGTGCTGGTCCTCATCGATCCCGTGATCCCCGTGCCCTTCGCGCTGACCGCCGTGATCATGATCGGCATGGTCGCGGTGCTGGTGTGGCGCAGGCCGGCGGGCGTCGAGGCAGCCGACGAGCACTGAGCCGGGGAGCCGGGGCGCGTCGCGCCATGGCACGGCGCCTTGACGCCGGGCTCCGCACGGACATACAGTTCGGTCCGTTCGCAGGATTGTGACTCCTCGGAGGCAAGACCTGGCGCAGCGCACTGCCCTGGAGCCCTCCCATGTCCTCCGCGTCCTCCGCCGTCGATGCCGATGAGCGCCCTGCCTCCGACGGTCCCGGCACCTCCCGGTCCCTGAAGGCCCGCCTCGGCTCCCCGTTCAAGAACCTGCAGAAGGTCGGCAAGGCCTTCATGCTCCCCATCGCCATCCTGCCCGCGGCCGGTCTGCTGCTCGGCATCGGCGGGGCCCTGTCGAACCCGAACACGGTCGGCGCCTACCCGGTGCTCGACAATCCCGTGCTCCAGGGCATCTTCACCGTCATCGCCGATGCCGGGACCGTCGTCTTCAGCAACCTCGCGCTGCTGCTGAGCATCGGCCTGTGCATCGGCCTCGCCAGGCGCGACAAGGGCACCGCCGCGCTCGCCGGGATCGTCGGCTACCTCGTGATGACCGGCGCGACCGCCTCGATGCTGAAGATCTTCTCGCCCGAGGGCGAGCCGATCGACACCGGCATCGTCGGCGCGCTCGTGATCGGCGCGATCGCGGTGACCCTCCACAACCGCTACCACGACATCCAGCTCCCGCAGGTGCTCGGCTTCTTCGGCGGGTCGCGCTTCGTGCCGATCGCGGTCTCGCTCGCCGCGATCCCGGTGGGCGCGGCGTTCTTCCTCGTCTGGCCGCCCATCCAGCACGCGCTGGTCGGCGCGGGCGAGGGCATCGCGACCCTGGGGCCGCTCGGCACCTTCCTGTACGGATTCCTGCTGCGGCTCTCCGGCGCGGTGGGCCTGCACCACATGATCTACCCGATGTTCTGGTACACGCCGCTGGGCGGGACGGAGACCGTCGCGGGCGCCAGCGTCTCCGGCGCCCAGAACATCTTCTTCGCCCAGCTCGCAGATCCGGGGCACACGGGCCTGTACACCGAGGGCACCAAGTACTTCGCCGGCCGCTTCGGCACGATGATGTTCGGCCTGCCCGGGGCGTGCCTGGCCATGTACCACTGCATCCCGAAGGACCGCCGCGCGAAGTTCGCGGGCCTGTTCATCGGCGTCGCCGCGACCTCGTTCATCACCGGCATCACCGAGCCGATCGAGTACATGTTCCTGTTCGTCGCCCCGCTGCTCTACGTGCTGCACGCCTTCTTCGACGGGCTGTCGTTCCTCGTGGCGGACCTGCTGCAGATCCGCATCGGCAACACCTTCTCCGGCGGCGCCATCGACTTCACCCTCTTCGGGATCCTCCAGGGCCAGGACAAGACCCACTGGCTGTATGTCCTGCCGGTGGGTGCGCTCTGGTTCGTGCTCTACTACGTGTCCTTCCGCTTCCTCATCACCCGCTTCGGGATCAGGACCCCCGGCCGGGACGCGGCCGCCGATGAGGTCGACCCCGCCCGGGAGCCCGGCGCCGTGCCGGTTCCCGCGACGGCGTCCACGGTCCCCGCGTCGCGCGGCGGTTCCGCGGCCTCGCGCAAGGAGGAGCTGCGGTCCACGAGTATGCAGATCATCGAGGCGCTCGGCGGGGCGGGGAACCTCGAGGACGTCGACGCCTGCATCACCCGCCTGCGCGTCTCCGTCCATGACCCGTCGACGGTGGACAAGGCGCGGCTGAAGCAGCTCGGCGCGGTCGACGTGTTCGAGGTCGCCGGCGGGGTCCAGGCCGTGTACGGGGGCAAGGCCGTCCTGTACAAGGGCGTCATCAACGAGATCATCGGACACGACGACTGATCGGGCGCGCTCCGGCCGGAGGCTTCGCGAGGGACGAGCGGATCCGCAGGACGGTGCGCGGTCGATCGGTCAGACAGGGACGACTGATCGGGCGCGCTCCGGCCGGAGGCTTCGCGAGGGACGAGCGGATCCGCAGGACGGTGCGCGGTCGATCGGTCATGCAGACACGACCACTGAAGGAGGAGTCCGATGTTCGGATTCGGCAAGAAGAAGCAGCCCCTGGAGCAGACCCCGGCGGCGGTGGACGTGACGGCGCCCGCGCCCGGCGTCCTGCTGGGCCTGGACGCGGTGCCGGACCCCGTGTTCTCCGGGGGCCTCGTGGGCCCCGGCTTCGCGGTGAACCTCGCCGGCGGGAGCATCTGCGCGCCGGTCGCGGGCACGGTCGTGCTCGTGCCGGAGACCCGGCACGCGATCGGCATCCGCGCCGAGAACGGGGCGGAGGTGCTGGTCCACGTGGGTGTCGACTCGGTCGCGCTGAAGGGCGAGGGCTTCGCCGCGCGTGTCCGCGAGGGCGAGGAGGTCGCCGCCGGCCAGGCGATCCTCGACGTCGACCTGGAGCTGCTGCGTGCCCGGATCCCGTCGGTCATCACGCCCGTGGTGGTCTCCAACGCGGACGGCTTCGAGATCGAGGGGCCCGTCCTGGACGCCGCGGTCGGGGAGCGGGTGCTGGCGGTCCGGGCCCGATGATCCCGCCGCAGCGGCTCGTGATCCAGCGGGTCCACAACAACAACGTCGTGCTCGCGCTCGATGCGCGCGGCCGCGGCGTCGTCGTCACCGGGCCGGGCGTCGGCTTCGGCGCACGCCGCGGCGTGCTCGTGGACACGGAGCGCGCGGAGGCGGTCTACGTCCCCGAGGACACGAGCCGCGCCGATGCCGCCGCTGGGACCCTCGCGCAGATCCCGCCCGTGGAGATCCTGCTCGCGCGGGGGATCCTCGAGCAGGCCACGGCTCTGACGGGGCTCGCGCGGCCGGAGACGCTGCTGCTGCCGATCGCCGATCACCTGCACCACGCGATCGCACGAGCCCGCGAGGGTGTCGTGATCGACCTGCCCCTGGTCTGGGAGGTCCGGCATCTGTATCCGCGCGAGCTCGCCGCCGGGAGGACGGCGCTCGACATGATCGAGCAGCGCCTGGGCGTGCGCCTTCCCGGGGATGAGGCCACCGCCTTCGCCCTGCACTTCGTCTCCGCGACCTTCTCGGGCGAGGTCCTGGACCGCACCGTGTCGATGACGCAGGCGCTCGCCGAGATCTTCGATGTGCTCGAGGAGGAGACGGGGACGCGCCTGGACCGCGAGAGCGAGGCTGCGGCCCGTTTCGTCACCCATCTGCGGTTCCTGTTCGTCCGCCTGGCTGACGGCCGCAAGGTGACGGTCGCCCCCGCGCTCGTCGGCGAGGCCCTCGAGAGCTCCGTCCCCGAGGTGGTGCGCCTGGCCCGCGAGGTCGCCGCCGTCCTCGACGCGACCTGGGGACAGCACCTCAGCGTCGACGAGACCACCTACATCGCCCTGCACGTGCACCGGCTGCTGTCCGATGCCGGGCACGGCCACTGACCCAGGAGAACCAGCCATGCATCCTCTCGTCGCGGCCCTCGAAGGCCGCCTCATCGTGTCCTGCCAGGCCTACCCGGGAGAGCCGATGCGCGATCCCCGCACCATGGCGCAGGTCGCCGCTGCCGTCGAATCCGGGGGCGCGGCTGCTGTGCGCGCCCAGGGCCTCGAGGACATCCGCCAGGTGACGGCGGCCGTGTCCGTGCCGGTGATCGGCATCTGGAAGGACGGTGCGGACGGCGTGTTCATCACGCCCACGCTCGAGCACTGCCGCGCCGTGATCGCCGCCGGTGCGGACATCCTCGCCCTCGACGGCACCGAGCGGGAGCGTCCCGACGGGCGCACCCTCGCCGAGACCATCGCCGCCCTCCGCGAGGACGGCTTCGACGGTCCGATCATGGCCGACTGCGACAGCCTTCCCTCCGCGCTCGCCGCGGCCCGGGCCGGTGCGGAGATCATCGGCACGACCCTCGCCGGCTACACGGGCGTGCGCGAGAAGACCGACGGGCCCGACCTCGCGCTGCTCGCGGAGATCGCCGAGCAGCTGGGCGAGGGGGCGGTGCTCGTCGCCGAGGGCCGCGTCCACACCCCCGCGCAGGCCGCCGCCGCCCGTGATGCCGGGGCCTTCGCGGTCGTGGTCGGCACCGCCATCACGCACCCGAGCACGATCACCGGCTGGTTCGCGCGGGCGGTCGCCGGGGCCTGAGGGGCGCGGACGAGCCGAGGCGGCACGCCACCGCTTTGATGGGTCCGCGGATCGTCGCCGAGCCTCACGACAGAGCCGACACCAGCCGCTGACCGCGGTGGACGCACCGGCTCGTCCCGGTGGGGGCGCTGATCGTGTGTGAGGCACGGGCTCGTCCCGGAGGACGTGCTGACCGTCTTTGAGGCACCCGCGCTACGGTTCTGGCTCATCCCCGGTCCGCCACGGCGGACCTGTGTCGTTCTGGCTCATCCCCGGTCAGGCTCCGCCGCATGTCATCCGCGTCCCGTCAGCTCCCCGGACGCGCCGTCGACTCCCGCATGTACAGCTCGCTGCCCAGGTGGACCACCCCGGGCTGCCCCCCGGCGCCCTCGAGCATCTCGGAGATCTCGTGGACGACGAGGCGTCCGACCTCGTGGCTGCGCACTGCGACCGATGTCAGCGGCGGGTCGGCGACCGCGTCGAAGGGGATGTTGTCGAATCCGATGACGCTGAGGTCCCTCGGGATGGACGCGCCACGGCTCTTCGCGTAGCTGATCATGCCGAGCGCGACCAGGTCGTTATGCGTGACCACCGCTGTCACGGCGGAGTTGAGGACCTCGTCGGCGATCGATGCTCCGCCCCCGATGGTCGGCTCGACCGGCCCGAACGCGAGGAAGTCGGCGCCTCGGGCGGTGACCTCCTGCTTGACGTGGGCCGCCAGGGCTCCGCTCGCCCGCGAGCTCGCCGGTCCCGAGATGTAGCCGATGCACGCGTGCCCGAGCGCGACCAGGTGCCCCACGGCCTGGCTGACACCGGTGGTCGCATCGACGTTCACCGACCGGAACCCGGGGACGGCGCGGTTGACCAGCACGGTGCGGCGCGGATCGAGCAGCTCGGTGATCTCGGCGTCGTCGAGCCGCGGCGCCACAGCGACGGTGATGTCGCAGTCGCGCTGCATCTGGCGCAGGGTCCGACGCTCCACCCGGCGGTCCTCCATCACATCGGTGACGGACACGCGCATCGAGGCGACCCGGGCAGCCCGTTCGACTCCGGCGCACAGGGAGATGAAGAAGGGGTTCGTCCAGTCGGGGACGACCATGCCGATGAGCCGGACGTCGACACGTGCACGCACGACCTCGGAGGCGGAGGCGCGGGCGTCATCGGGGGCGTCTCTCTGCCGACGCACGCGCGTGCCGCTCGCCCGGCTCCGCACGAGGAGCCCCTCGTTCTCGAGCAGGCGGAATGCCTGGCGGAGGGTGGGGCGGGAGACCCCGAGCTCGTCGCTGGCCTCGTTCTCCGAGGGCAGGCGCTGGCCCTCGCTGAGCCGTCCCTCGTCGATGCTCGCGCGGATCCCGTTCGCGACCTGGATGTACAGCGGGCTCGCGAGGTCCCGATCGAGGTGCACGAGAGTGCTCATGCGGGGCAGCTCGTGCAGATCCATCTCGTCCACTTCCTCTTCGCGATCGTCGCGGCGGCACAGATCGCACCGACGGGCTCCACCGGGGCACCGGTGTCGATGCTCATTCTCCCGAACCCGAGGAAGCGCCCCGCCGTGATCGGACCGCGGTGCGCTGCGCCACCGAGCCCTCATCGCGCGGGAACCGGCGATCCTCGCCGACAGGCCCCTCGAGCTGGTGGGAGCATACCTTATTTACAACGAAGTCGTCTGCAGGGCACTCGGCGGCGATCCTGCTGAGGGCCTCCCTTCTCGGGGGGGGGGGGGTCCTCGCACTGAGCAGGGCGAAGACGTCGCGTCCGTGCGCGGGACCCTGCTCGTTGTTCGTTACCTCTTCGAGACTTGCAACACAACAATACTTACATCTATGCTGACGACGCGGGCTTACAAGACGGTTCGTCCGCCTCTCCGGAGCGGCGCGGTCGCAGAGGATCGGCGCCCGAGACACCAAGGAGCATCCATGCAGCGTCGCACCTTTCTCCTCGCCCCCCTTCCCCTCGCCGCAGGCCTCGGGCTCGCCGGCTGCGGGAGCGCCGGCGGCGGCAGCCCCGAGGGCGAGCTCAACGTCCTCGTCTCACCGCACACGATCACCTCGACCCTCGAGGAGCGGATCGCGGAGTTCGAGCAGGCCCACGACGTCACCGTCAACCTCACCTCTCTCAACGAGGACCAGGTCTCCCAGCAGCTGCGCGTGGAGTACGGCGCCGGGAACTTCGACACCGACGTCTTCCTCTTCCGCCCGCTCCAGGACCAGGCCCAGTTCGAGAACAACGGCTGGCTGCTGGACCTGTCGGAGTACGTGACGGAGGACGGCTACGACTGGGAGGACTTCGGGGCTCCGGCCCGGGAGGCCTCCACCTCGCGCGAGGGCCAGGTCGTCTCGGTGCCGCTCGGCACCGCGCGGCAGATGCTCTTCTACCGCAAGGACCTCTTCGAGGAGGCCGGGCTGTCCGGCCCTCCGGCGGATCTCGAACAGCTCGAGCAGTACGCGGCGGCCCTCACGAGCAGTTCGGTGCGAGGTATCGCCCTGCGCGGCCAGCGGGCGCAGGCCGTCACCACCTTCGCGCAGTTCCTGTACGCCCACGACGGCGACTGGAACGTGGACGGCGAGCCCTATGGCGACGCCGCGATCAACAGCCCCGAGGCTGTCTCCGCTCTGGAGTACTACGGCCGGATCCTGCGGGAGTCGGGCCCGGACGGCGTGCTCAACATGTCCTGGGCAGAAGGCACGGCGCAGTTCCAGCAGGGGCATGTCGCGATGTACATCGAAGGCGACGACCGCTGGCCCGAGTTCACCGACCCCGAGGTCTCCACCCTCACCGAGGAGCAGGTCGGATACGCCCCGAGCCCCGCGCACACCAGCGTGGTCCCCGCCCAGGCTCTCGGGATCGCCTCGGGCTCCAGCAAGCCGGACATCGCCTGGGCGTTCGTGAAGTGGGCCTCGAGCAAGGAGATGGCAGCGGCGATGCAGAGCAAGGGCGTCATGGGCGCCCGCGACTCCGCCTGGGAGTCGCCCGAGACGGCCGAGGTGTTCCCCGAGGAGGTCATCGCCGTGGTCCAGGCGGGCAACGCCGACGGCATCCCCTACGACCGTCCGCGGATCGTCAAGGTCGGCGAGGCCCGCGACGCCATCGGCACCGCGATCGCCACCGCCATCGAGGGCGGGGACATCGCCGCCGCGGCGGAGTCCGCGAACGCCACGTTCCAGGGGCTGCTCGATGCCGAGAAGTCCGAGTTCGGGATCAGCTGATCAGCGTCCCGCCTGAGCCCAGAGTCTCGAAGGAGGATGTCATGACCACCGCCGCTGTCCGGGCCACCGGGAAGCCCGGCATCGCTGCGCAGGAGCGGAGATTCAGGATCTCGTTCCTCCTGCCGGCGCTGACCGTGAGCCTCGCCCTGGTGGCGTTCCCGATCGTCTACACGCTCTACATGAGCACCACCGCGTGGAGCGGGACCGCGCTCAACCCGCCCCGGTTCACCGGGTTCGAGAACTTCGCGGCCCTGGTGGAGCCCGGCAGCAGATTCCTCGGCGCGGCCGGACGCACGGTGCTGTTCACCGCCGTCACGGTCGTGGTGGAGGTGGCGGTGGGCTACGTCGTCGCTCTCGCGCTGCGCAAGCCGTTCCGCGGGGACGGGATCGTCCGCACGATCGCCCTCATCCCGGTGGTCCTCACACCGGTCGCGGTCGCGATGGCCTGGATGCTCATCCTCGACTCCGGCATCGGGCTGGCCCCGCGGATCCTGGAGCTGGTGGGGATCAGCGGCCACCAGTTCCTCTCGGACCCCTCGGCTGCCCTCGGCTGGCTCATGGTGATCGACGTCTGGCAGTGGACGCCCATGATGGTGCTGATCCTGCTGGCGGGCCTCACCGCCCTGCCGGAGGAGCCCTTCGAAGCCGCGGAGGTGGACGGCGCGAGCCCGCTGCAGCGCTTCTTCCACATCACCGTCCCGCTGATGCTGCCGGTGATGTTCTCGGCGATCATGCTGCGCCTGGTCGACTCGCTCAAGACCTTCGACATCATCTACGCGACCACCAAGGGCGGGCCCGGATTCGCCACGGAGACGCTGAACACCTATGCGTTCGTGCAGGCCTTCGAGTACACGAACTTCGGCTCCTCGGCATCGGTCGTCGTGGGCTTCATCCTCATCGTCGTCGCGATCACCGCCTCTCTCGCGATCGTGCAGAACCGCGCGGAGGCGATCCTGCGATGACCCTCGCCGCCCCCGCACCCGCCGCCGACCGCCGGGCGGACACCGTCTGCCCCGACCCCGATGGAGGATCCGTGCACCGTCGACGCCGACCGCGCTCCGCGTCATCGTTCCTGCGCGCAGCGGTCATCCTCGTCTTCACCCTCTGGTGCGCTCTGCCGCTGGTGTGGATGGTGCTGTCCGCCTTCAAGACCAACGTGGACATCAACAACGTCTCCCGGCTGCTCGTCTTCACCCCGACCCTGAAGAACTTCGAGACGATCCTCGCCAGCTCGAACCTCGTCGAGGCGGCATGGAACTCGCTCATCGTCGCCGTCGGCTCCACCGCGCTGGCGGTGCTCCTGGGACTGCCCGCGGCCTACGTCATCGCCCGCTACTCGATGAACAGGACCGCTTTCGTCCTGCTCGTGATCCGCATGCTCCCCGGGATCATCTACCTCATCCCCTGGTACATCATCTTCACCCGCATCGGCCTCGTGGGCAGCTATGCCTCGCTGATCCTCAGCCATCTCGTCATCGTCATGCCGATGACGATCTGGATCATGATGGGCTTCTTCGCGACCGTGCCGAGAGAGCTCGAGGAGGCCGCCTCGATGGACGGCCTCACCCGCGCCCAGGCCTTCGTCCGGATCGTCCTGCCGGTGGTGCGCAGCGGGATCGCCACCGCCGCGCTGCTGAGCTTCATCTTCTCCTGGAACCAGCTGCTGTTCTCCATGGTGCTCGGCTCCTCACGGCTGAAGACGCTGCCGGTGGCCCTGTTCGACTTCATCGGTTACGCCTCGATCGACTGGGGCGGCCTGATGGCGGCGGCCGTGCTCATGAGCCTGCCGATCTTCGTCTTCTCCATCGTCGCCCAGCGCCACATCGTGGCCGGGCTGTCCGCAGGCGCTACGAAAGGCTGACCACGTCCCATGGCTTCCACCACCGCCCGGCCCGACTCCGCTCCGGCCACCGCCCTGGATGACCGGTGCGCCCACACCCTCCGCAAGCTCGCGGTCGAACAGGTCCTCGCCGCGGGCTCGGGGCACTACGGCTTCCCGCTCGGCGCCGCGGACCTCGTCGACGAGCTGTTCTCCCGCTACCTCCGCTTCGACGGGACCGCCCCGCAGTGGCCGAACCGCGACCGCTTCGTGCTCTCGGCCGGACACGGCTCGGCGATGCTCTACGCCGTCCTCCACCTGGCCGGATACGATCTCACCGCCGATGACCTCCGCGCCTTCCGCACCCTGCACTCCCGTACGCCCGGCCATCCCGAGCGCGGCGAGACCGACGGGGTCGAGGTGACCACCGGTCCGCTCGGGCAGGGGCTGGCCAATGCGGTCGGCCTCGCCATCGCCGAGACCGCGCTGCGCGCGCAGCTCGGGGCCGATGTCATCTCGCATCGCACCGTGGTCCTCGCCTCCGACGGCGACCTCATGGAGGGCATCGCCTACGAGGCGGCCGCGCTCGCCGCCGAGCAGCGCCTGGGGAGCCTGATCGTCTGCTACGACGACAACGACATCGTCATCGACTCCGCGGCATCATCTGTGATGAGCTCCCAGGGCGTCTGCGACGCCTTCGCGGCGCTCGGCTGGCGGATCGTGGAGGTGGCCGACGGGAACGACCGCGCGGCCCTGCGGGAGGGCCTGGACGAGGCCTTCGAGCAGGGCGACGGTCGGCCGACGCTGGTCCGGGTCCCGACGGTCATCGGGCTCCTCTCGCCGAGGGCCGGCACCTCCGCCTCGCATTCCGGAGCGCCGACGACCGAGGAGCATGAGGAGATCGTCCGCGCCCTCGGGCTGGAGGACGTCGGCCCCTTCGAGGTGCCCGCCGACGTCGCCGACCGCTGGCAGGCGGTCCGTGAATGCGGTGCCGCCCTGCGCAGGCAGTGGGAGGAGGCCCAGGGCGAGGCGTGGGATCGACACGCCCGCGAGCTCGCCGAGAAGGTCGCCGAGGCCCGGGAGCGCATCCTGGAGCTTCCCGCGCCCACCGCTCCCGTGGCGACCCGCGTCTCCTCCTCGCGCGCGCTCGCCGCGCTCCCGGGGCTCGACGTCGGCATCCTCGGCGGCTCGGCGGATCTCGCCGGAGCCACCGGCACCGTGCTCGCCGACGGGGGGATCTTCGGTCCCGACGATCGCCGCGGCGCGAACATCCGCTTCGGGGTGCGCGAGCACGCGATGGGGGCGATCGCCAACGGCATCACCGCTCACTCCGTGCTGCGCGGCATCGGCTCCACCTTCCTCATGTTCGCGACCTACGAGGCGAACGCGCTGCGCATGTCCGCGATCCAGCGCCTGGGCGCGATCCACGTCTTCTCCCACGACTCGATCCTGGTGGGGGAGGACGGCCCCACCCACCAGCCGGTCGAGGTGCTCCCGTTCCTGCGCGCCATCCCGGACTTCGAGGTGTGGCGCCCGGCCGATGACCTCGAGACCCGGGTCGTCTGGGCAGAGGTCCTCGCGACCCCGGATCGCCCGGCGGCGATCGTGCTCAGCCGCTCGGGGGTGGACCAGATCCAGGCGCTCCGCACCCCGGACGACATCGCCGCCGGTGCGTACGTCGCCCATGACGCGGACGAGCCGGAGGCGGTGGTCTTCGCGACCGGCGCTGAAGTCACCACCGCCGTGGACGCCGCGCAGCGCGCCGCCCATCGCGTCCGCGTCCTCTCCGTGCCCAACCTCGAGCGGTTCCGGGACATGCCCCGCGATCGGCGTGAGGAGCTCGCGCCCTCGTCGCTGCCGCGGATCTGCGTCGAAGCCTCCCACCCGATGAGCTGGTACGGCATCGCTCGCGACGGGGACGCTGTGATCGGCGTGAGCGGCTTCGGGGCGTCCGCGCCCGCCGCGGATGTCGCGGCGGAGCACGGGATGACCGCGACGGCGGTGTGCTGCGCGATCGAGCGGGCGATCCAGTGACCCTCGGCGGCAGGGGTGCTCGCTCGCGCGGCCGCGGCCCTGCCGCCCATGGTGCTCCCTGCAGCTCTGCGCTGCCGTGCCGGCTGGTGGCCTCGTCCTCGACCGCCCGTCAGCCGCGGTCCCCGGTCAGCGTCGCCGCCGGCAGCCAGTCGGCGCCGAGCAGCCGTGCCACGTCGCCGAGGCCCGCGGTGTCGCCGCCCACGGTGTCGGAGGCGGCGGCGATGCGCTCCACCATCAGCTTGCTCACCTGCTCCTCGACGGTGCCCTCGGCATAGGCGATGTGCCAGGGGGAGACCTGCTGGTCGCGGTGGGTGCGGCCGGTGACCTGCCGGCCGGCGATGCCCGAGAAGCGGGCCTGGTGGAACAGGCCCACGCGCGGCAGGGGGCTGGCCTGCTCCCCGTCGGGCAGGGTCTCCCCGGCGTGGAGGCTGATGGAGGCGACGGTGGTGAACACGCACACCGGTGCCTGCCCACGCTGGAAGCGGAGCCGCTGCTCCTCGACGTCGAAGCGGTCCCGGCCGTAGATCGTGGCGACCTCGATCCCGGCGTCCTGCAGACGTTCCACGATCGGGTCCGCGGCGGTGTCCACGAACTCGACGGAGCAGGCCACCTGGCGCTCGGCCTCGACCTGCTGCGCGATCCACGCGACCGTCGAGTCCACGCGGATCAGGCCCGCCTTCTGCCGGAACCGCAGCAGCGCGGCCCGGCCCTTGGCGGTGGAGCGGCCGCGCCGGGCCAGATCCATCTCGCGGCAGAACTCGCCCCATTCGGCCTCGTACGCCGCGTGCTCCGCGGGCGTGAGCGCGACCGGCATCCCGGAGATCGGCACCGGCCCCCAGGGCGCCGCGCGGTGCAGCATCGCGACGGGACGTGCATCGGCCAGCCAGCCGCGCACCCGCGCGAGGTCCTCGGCGCGGCGGGTCGCATCGCTCGTCCAGGTCGCGCCGTAGCGGCCCTTCTCGAGAGCGATGCCATGCCGCTCGAGAGCATCGGCGAAGGTCGCCTCCGGCCGGGTGGCCGAGGCCCACCGCGACATCGGCTCCCCGTGGGCCTGCGCGTAGGCGGGGGCGAGGTAGGGCAGCTCGAGCGGGGTGTGGCCGGGCGTCGCCGTGGTCGCGATGACGAACGGCGCCGCCGCATGCTCGCTCCGGTGGCCCGAGATCTGCGCCCAGAGCTTCCAGCGCTTGGTGGAGGTGCGGCGCAGCGCGTGCGCCTCGTCGGCGATGATCACGTCCCAGTCGTGGTCCGCGACCTTCTCGAGGCGATCCCAGGTGATGACGACCCATTCGAGGCCGCTGTCGCCGAGCGCGGTGATGCTCCGGCACCAGTGACCGATCGTGATCGCGGCCGGGCGGTCGGCGACGACCAGCACCCGTCGGGCGCCGCGCAGGGAGCCGACGGCGCTCGCGCCCAGCACAGCGGAGATCGTCTTGCCGACGCCCGGCTCATCGGCCAGCAGGAACATCCGCCCGCCCGCGGCCGCGCGCTCCGCGATCGCATCGGCCGCTTCGAACTGGGCCCGGCGCGGCTCGAGATCCTCCGCGGGCGGCGGTACAGGAGCAGGATCTCCGGGGTTGAGGGAGTTCTCGAGGAAGCGGCCCAGCGTGTGCGGGCCGGGGGCGTAGGGCTGCAGGTGCGCGGGCAGCGCGCGACCCACGAACAGGTGCATCCGCACCGCGGGGTGCCAGGACGCGCCCTCGACCTGCGTCCCGTAGGGGACGTCGAGCACCCACAGGCGCTCGCCGGGACCCACGAACGGCAGCTCCCGGGGTGCGGACCGCGCCCCCGTGCGGCGGGAGGAGCGGCGGCGGCCGCGAGTGCTGGATCGGCGGGTGCTGCTCACCCCGCGACCCTACCGGGACCGTCCCGCCGGGGCGTCGAGCGCGGTCCGTGCGCGCACGCGTCCCCGGGCTGCGCTCTGCGCACCCCACCGGCTCGCCGCTCGCCCCCGTGCCTGCGCGGGGACCACTCTCCGGCGAGCTCGTCCATCATGTACGAGTCCGCCGAGAGCACCTCCGCTCCGAGGGCAGGTTCGGGGGCAGGCCTCAGCTGCCTGCGCGGTGCCAGCCCGTCTGCCGGACCCAGCGCGCCGGCGGAACGAAGTCCTCGTCCCAGGGCATCGGCTCGTAGGGGCGGCAGGCAGGATCGCCGGCTCCCGGCCACGCCCGACCGAAGGACCGGCGGCATGGGCAGGTCAGCGGTGTGTTCGGGTTCTGCAGCACCCGGAACCGGGGCGGGCGGATCCTGACGGCGTAGTCGAGCCTCGCGTCCGCGAGCAGATCCGATGCCGCTGTGCTCACGTGCAGGTACGCCCCTGGGCAGCCGTAGCGCTGGGATCCCGGCGGCGCATCCCCGGGAACGGTGAACACCCAGGCGGTCCCGCTGCACCCGCCCGGCTCGGCGTCGACCAGCAACGCCCCGCCGAGCTCCTCGATGCGGGAGATCGCCGCGAGCGTGACGGTGAAGGGCGGCAGCATCGTGCTCATGCCCCGATCCTCGGGCAGGTCGAGGACAGCTCATGTCCGCGATGTGCCCGGGCGCCTGCGCGAAGCGTCCGCATCCTCTCCCCAGGATCTTCCCGGTTCGGACCCGGGCCCTGCTCCGATGCGGCCATACGCTCAGGCCATGAGCACATTCCGGGAGGGCGGGACTCCGCTCGAGGCGCGGATCGACGCGGTCGCCGCACGTCGCCTGCAGGCCCTCGCCGCCGATGCCGGGCCGCTGCGACGCGGCATGATCGAGCTGGCGGTGTTCACGCTCAAACAGGCCTGGGCCTGCATCTTCGGCGCCGCGATGCTCGCGCTGCTGGTCCTGGCCCGTCTCGTCTACCCCGATGACGCGGTGCTCGTCCGTGCCGACGCCCTGGTCCTCGCCGCGGTCGCGCTGCAGATCGCGATGGTGGCCCTCCGCCTCGAGAGCGGGCGGGAGCTGTGGGTGATCGTCCTGTTCCATGTCGTGGGCACGGCGATGGAGGTGTTCAAGACGCAGGTGGGCTCGTGGTCCTACGAGACGGACGGCATGCTGCGCATCGGTGCGGTGCCGCTGTACACGGGCTTCATGTATGCGGCGGTCGGCTCGTACATGGTGCGCGTGTTCCGCCTGTTCGACCTCCGCTTCCGCCGGTATCCGCCGCTGTGGGCGACCGCGGTGCTGGCGGCGGCGATCTACGTCAACTTCTTCGCCCACCACTACCTGCCCGATGCGCGCTGGGTGCTGCTGCTCGCCGTCGCCGCCCTGTACGGGCCGTGCGTCATGAGCTTCCGCAACCACCGCGGAGGTACGCGGTACCGGATGCCGATCCTGCTGGCCTTCCTCGGCGTCGCCTTCTTCCTGTGGGTCGCGGAGAACATCGGCACCGGCGCGGGCGCATGGATCTACCCCCACCAGCAGGCGGGCTGGGAGATGGTGCCGCTGGCGAAGCTGGTCTCCTGGCTGCTGCTCATGCTGATCTCCGTCGTGCTCGTGACCGCGGTGTACCGGCCGCGGGCGGAGGAGGACGTGATCCGGGTTTCCTCCGGCGGGAGGACCACCTAATATCTAAGCATGAGTGAAGATTCGAAGAGATGCACCTTCGGGCCGGACAGCCAGTACGCCGATGTCGCGGCGGAGGTGTTCACCCTCCTGTCCGATGCCACCCGGATCCGCATCATCCTCGCCCTGCGCGAGGGGGAGATGTCCGTGGGCGCGCTCGCCGAACGGATCGGGAAGTCCCCGACGGTCATCTCCCAGCACCTCGCCAAGCTGCGCTGGGGACGGATCGTCGAGCCCCGCCAGGAGGGCACCCGCGCGTTCTACCGGCTGATCGACGAGCACGCCCGACAGCTCGTCGCCCACGCCGTCTTCCAGGCCCAGCACGTCCTGGACCCAGCGCCCGCCCACCACGGCAGCGCCCATCCGGCCCCCGAGGACCTGCGATGACCCAGGCCGCGGAGCGCGAGTCCCTGTGGCGTCGCATCGACCGTCGCGACCTCGCCCGCACCGTCCTCGTCGCGGTCTGCGCGCTCGCGGTGGGCCTCGGGCTGACCGGGCCCTGGCCTGCCGTGCCGATCCTCGCGGTCGTCGGGATCGTCGTCGGCTGCTGGCCCATCGCGACCGAGGCCCTCGAGGACGTCCGCCACCGCCGCATGAGCATGGAGCTGTCGATGCTCATCGCGATCGCCGCCGCGGCCGCGATCGGAGAATGGACGACAGCTCTGGTCATCACCGCTTTCGTGCTCGCCGCGGAGATCCTCGAGGACCTCTCGATGGACCGCGGACGCGACGCCCTCACCGACCTCATGAGCTTCCTGCCCCAGACCGTGCAGCGCCGCCGGGGCAGCGAGGTCGAGACCGCCGCCCTCGCCGAGGTCGCCCCCGGGGACGTGCTCGTCATCGCCCCCGGCGGCAGCATCCCGGTGGACGGGACCGTGGTCGCCGGGCGCTCCGCCGCAGACCAGTCCCGCATCACCGGGGAGCCGCTGCCCGTGGACATCGGCCCCGGGGACGCGGTGCCCTCCGGCTCGATCAACCAGGTCGGCGCGCTCGAGATCCGCGCCGAGCGCGTGGGCGCCGACTCCCCCTACGGTCGGATCATCGCCGCCGTCGAGCAGGCGCAGGCCTCCGAGCCGCCCGTCCAGCGCCTCGCCGACCGGCTCGCGGCGGCCCTCGTGTACCTCGCCCTCGCCGGCGCCGCCCTGACCTTCGCGATCACCCGCGACCTCACCGCGACCATCTCCGTGGTCGTCGTCGCCGGGGCCTGCGGCATCGCCGCCGGCACCCCGCTCGCGGTCCTCGCCGCGATCGCCCGGATCGCCCGGTCCGGCGCCTTCGTCAAGGACGGCGCCCACCTCGAGGAGCTCTCCCGCGTCGACACCGTCGTCTTCGACAAGACAGGAACCCTCACCACGGGGGAGCCGAGCGTCCTGGCCGTGCAGGCGACGGGGGACGTCGACGAGGAAGGGCTGCTGGTCCTCGCCGCCTCCGCCGAGTCCTACTCCGAGCACCCCCTGGGGCGGGCCATCACCGCGCACGCCCGCGCGCAGCATCTTCCGGTGGGCCCCTGCGCCGACTTCGTCTACCTGCCCGGCCAGGGCGTGCGGGCCCGCGTCGCCGGGCGGACCGTCACCGCCGGAAGCCGCGCCCTCGTGGCCGATGCACCAGAGGCCCTCCCGGAGCAGGAGGCGGCGACCGCCGTGCACGTGGCGCTGGACGGCGCCTACGCCGGGACGATCCTGCTGGCCGATGCGCTGCGCGACAGCGCCCAGGACGCCGTCGCCGCGCTGCACCGCCGCGGGCTGCGCACCCTCATGATCACCGGCGACCAGGAGGCCACCGCCCGCGCCGTCGCCGCGCGGCTCGGCATCCAGGACGTCCGTGCCGGGCTCCTGCCGGAGCAGAAGCTCGCCGCGATCGACGCCGAGCGCGCCGCCGGGCATCGCCTCGCGATGGTCGGCGACGGCGTCAACGATGCACCGGCGCTCGCCCGCGCCCAGGTCGGCATCGCCATGGGATCGGGCACCGACATCGCCCGCGAGAGCGCCGACGTCGTCCTCATCAGCTCCGACCTGCACGACCTGGTCCGCACCCAGCACGTCGCCCGGCGGGCCCGCCGCATCGTGATCGCGAACTTCGTGGGCACGATCGTGATCGACCTGATCGGCATGGGCCTCGCCGCCGCGGGGCTGCTGTCCCCGGTCGCCGCCGCGTTCATCCACGTCGGCAGCGAGACCGCGTTCATCCTCAACTCCGCGCGGCTGATCCCGGGCCCGTCCTCCGGGCGCGGATCCGCTCCCGGTCCTGCGCCCGCGCGGGCCGCAGCCATGGCGGATACACCCACAGAGGCATGATCGTGCGACAGCCGAACAGGACGGCCGCCGCGAGCAGGAGGGCGAGCTCGCCGATCACCGCGACCGGCGGGCACCGGGGCGGGGGAGGCGAGAGGGATCGCGGGGAAGGCAGGGTGCGTTCGGGAAAGCCGTACATCATGGACGTGATGTACGTGTCTTCCCGGCGACCATGCCCTCCCCGGAGCCCCTCCGCGAGCGGGACGTGCGCTGCGGATCAGCGCGGCCGGCGCTCCTGGCGCGAGCCGATGTACCCGCCGACCCCGACGGGCCGGTCCTGGTACCAGTAGGCCACCGTCGCCAGATCGTCGCAGCGCTCGAACAGGCCGCCGTCCCAGTCGCCGATCATCTGCTGGGTGATGCGCAGATCGGAGGCGAAATGGATCGGATCCACGAGGTGCCAGCGGTACATGTCGAACTGCGGGGGCATCGCGCGCTCATAGTTCGAGAACTTCGTGGACTCCTTCGTGGCGACCCGCGTGAAGCCGAGCGAATGGCTCGAATAGGTCTGCGGGACCGGCTCGGGATTCTTCTGCAGGCCGTCCTGGAAGGCCCAGGAGCCGCCCACGTAGTCCTCGAGGCCGGTGCTCGTGAGCGAGGGCCAGCGGTCATCGCCGTCGACGAAGAACTTCAGCTCGCCCTCGCCCCACCAGAACCGCTCGAGGGAGGTGAGCGAGAAGAACGTCCCCAGGTACATGCCGCGTCCCCGGACGCCGTCCAGCACGACATGGTCCTGCCCCCGGGCGAGGTCCCCGTTCGAGCGCCGCCACTGCGCGTGGAAGTACCCGGTGTCCTCGCCCAGCTCGTCGCCGGTGGTCGCATCGACCTGGTAGAAGAAGCCGCGCACCGTATCCGGATGCTCGCTGCGCACCACGATCCGGGCGCGGCTGCGGAACGGCATGGCGATGAAGCTGTTGAAGCCGGAGTTGGGGGCGACCACGATCGGCAGCGAGTCCACGCGGCTGGAGACCGCTCCGCCGCAGCAGAAGAAGTCCCCCAGCGGGGCGATCACCGAGGGCTCCTCCGCATCGTCCCAGGTCATCTCGAGCACCAGGTTGCGGTAGACGAAGGGGTCCGTCTCCGTCATGGCGGCGCAGGTGATCCAGATGTGCCGGATCACGCCGGGCCCCTCCACATCGGCGAGCACCAGCTCCTCACCCGGACGCAGGTCCGTGGCGGGGGAGCCCTTGCGGCCCACGCCCAGGCGGGAGGCGGACTGGGCGGCGACGCCCTTGCGGCCCTGCGGGTTCTCCGCGTTGAAGCTGCGGGAGGTGAGGCCGCGCGGCATGCGGGTCGGGTCGACGATCTCGAACAAGGAAGCTCCTCGGGTCATTTCACGGCACCGGCGGTCACGCCGTTGCTCAGGGTCCTCTGGAAGATGAGGAAGAAGACGATGGTGGGGACGAGGGACAGGAACGAGCCGGCGTTGACGACCGTCATGTCCACGGTGTGCTGGCCGCGCAGGGTCGCCAGCGCGATCGGGATGGTCTGGGCGCTCTGATCGCTGAGCAGGACGACAGGGATGTAGAACTCGTTCCACGTCCAGATGAAGAAGAAGACCATGAGGACCGACCGGGTGGGCCGGAGCACGGGGGTGACGATGCTCCACAGGATCCGCCACCGGTCCGCGCCGTCGACGCGTGCGGCCTCCAGCAGCTCCCGCGGGAACGTGCCCAGCACCCCGGAGAGCAGATACGTCCCGAAGGCGCCCTGCAGGACGATGAAGATGATGGTCACCGACCAGATCGTGTTCAGCGTCCCCGTCGCCTGCGCGAGGTAGAACAGCGGGTAGATGAGCGCCTCCTGCGGGATCATCGTCGCCAGCAGCAGGATCGCGAGGACCCCGGTGCGCATGCGGATCCGGCCGATGCCGATCGCGTACGCGGCCAGCAGCGAGAGCAGGACGCCGCCCGCCGCCACGAGGCTCGAGATGACCACCGAGTTCAGGAGCGCCCGCGGGAAGTCGACGATCTCGAGGTACGTGCGGACCGGCCCCAGGTCCAGATGCTGCGGCCAGGCGAGCGCCCCGTGGGTCGAGTAGTCGGCCGGGCTCTTGAAGGCGTTGAGCACGACCAGCAGGAACGGCGCCAGCACCGCGAGCGCGGCCAGGACCGTGAGGCCCAGGACGAGCACGGAGCCGGGGCGCAGCCGCGCAGGCAGGCCTCGGCCGCGAGGCGCGGCCTGCGCGGGGGAGCGGTCGGCGAGCAGGGTGTCAGGCATTCTCGGTCCTCCTCTGGAACCAGAGCATCACGAGGGCGACGACGAGGATGACGCCCGCCATCACGGTCGCGATCGCGGAGCCGTACCCGACCTCCGAGAGCTCGAAGAAGTTCCGGTACGCGTAGTAGGACGGGACGACGGTGGAGCCCTCGGGTCCGCCGCCGGTCAGGATGAGGATCGGCGCGAACACCTTGAGCGCGGCGACGGTCGCGGTGAGGGAGACGATGAAGATCTCCGGGCGGATCTCCGGGATCGTGATCCTTCGCAGCTGCTGCCCGAAGGAGGCGCCGTCCAGATCCGCCGCCTCGTACAGGGAGGGGTCCACGCGGCCCAGCGCCGCCATGAAGATGACCAGCGGATATCCCAGCTGCAGCCACACCATCATGAGCATCACGGTGAGCATCGCGATCCGCGGGTCGCCCAGCCAGTCCGGCGGGTCCTGCACGCCGATGCCGCGCAGGAAGGAGTTCACGGCCCCGGCGTCGGTGTTCATCACCCAGCTCCAGATGAATCCCGCGACCGCGATCGGCAGGATCTGCGGGAGGTAGAAGCTGCCGCGCAGGAAGCTCGCGATCCGGCTGCCGTACCGGGGCGCGACGAGGTTGAACAGGAGCGCCGCGAGGACCAGGCCCGCGAGCGTCGGGACCACCACGATCGCGACGATCATGAGCAGCGAGTTCTGGAACGAGCGCCAGAACAGCTCATCGGACAGCAGATCCGTGTAGTTGCGCAGGCCCACCCATTCCATGTCCGAGGCCCCGCCGCGCCAGTCGAACAGGCTGATGCCCACGTTCGCGAGCAGCGGGATCAGCACGATGACGAGGAATCCTGCGGTCATCGGCACCAGGTAGGGCCAGTAGCGCTCGCGCGGCCGGGACCGAGGGCGCGCCGGGGCGAGAGGGGAGGCGGCGGTCACCGGGCGGTCCCCTCGTCGTAGAAGGTCTGCAGCGCGTCCAGGAACTGCGCGGCGGTCTCGTTCCCGTTGGACATCTTCTGCATGTGCTCCTGGATGAAGTCCAGGAAGCCCACGACCGGGTAGTCCGGGTAGTAGGAGAGCTCGTTGTCATCCATGAGCTGCACGAATCCCTCCGTGTAGGCCCGGATGCGCTCATCGGTGATCGTCGCGGGATCCCCGGCGATCGGCAGCCCGCCCTTCTCACCGATCAGGTCCTGGATCTCGGGGGAGAGGGTGATGTCGATCCAGTCGTAGGCGAGCTCCTTGTTCTTCGCCCGCTCCGGGACGCCCCACAGGTGCCCGGAGGAGCCCATGACGAGGTGCGCGCCCGGCATGGTGATCCAGCTCCAGGCGAAATCGGCCTCGGAGATCGCGCGATGGAACACGCCGTGGTTCCACATGACCATCGCGGCCTTCCCGCTGAGGAAGTTGACGGTCGCCTGCTCGAAGTTCAGACCGGAGATCCCGGTGCCGACGTAGCCGCGCTCGATCCACGCCTGGAACCGCTCCGTGCCCTCCTTCCAGGCGCCGGAGGAGAAGTCGACCGGGCCGCGGACGAACATGAAGTCGTCGATCTCCTCGCGGGACGCGGAGGCGCACACGAGCGAGTACCAGATCCACATCTGGTTGAAGCCCTGGCTGGTCGCGGCGGAGCTCGCGATCGGCGTGATGCCGGCGGCGAGCAGGGCGTCCATCCCGGCCTCGAGCGCGTCGAGGTCCGTGAAGTCCGCGCTCACGCCGTGCTCGGCGAGGAGGTCCTCGTTCAGGAAGAGGGTGACGTACTCGCCGATGTTCGGGATCCCGTACCAGTCGCCGGAGCCGGCCATGCCGTCCTCGTACTGGGCGAAGGAGCGCATCGACTCGCCGACCTTCTGGTCCCAGCCGCGCTCGGTCACGACGTCGGTCAACGGGGAGAGCAGGCCCTGCGCGGCGAGCTGGCCGCCGTCGGCGTTGCCCTTGTTGAACTCGATGACGTCCGGGACGTCGTTCCCGGCGAGGGTGATCTTCGCGTTCTGGCGGACGGCGTCGAAGCTGGTCTGCTGGAAGTCGACCTCGACATCGGGATGCTTCTCCTGGAACAGCTCGAGGGCGCGCTTCCAGGCCTCGCCCTGGGCGGAGGTCGGATCCTCGTACTGGAGGATCCTGAGGGACTTCCCGTCCCCTTCGCCGGAGGAGCCGCAGGCGGTGAGCCCGGTGGCGAGGGCGGGAAGAGCGGCGGCGGCGCCGAGCGCGCCGAGGGTCTGTCGACGGGTGAACGTCATCGTTCGAGCCTTTCTGATGAAGGAACAGCGGGGCGGACGGAATCACGGTGGATGAGCGGACAGGGGACGGTGATGCGGAGGGGATCGGAGCGGGGATGCTCGATCCGATGGACGAGCTGACGCACCGCTTCGGCGCTCATGCGCTGGTGCGGGAGCTCGACGGTCGTCAGGCGCGGGCTGAAGAACTCGGAGGTGTACTCGACGTTGTCGAAGCCGACGATGCTGAGGTCCTCGGGAAGGCGCAGACCCCGGGCCCGGGCGGCCTGGGCGACGCCGAAGGCGGTGCGGTCCGAGAAGCAGAACAGGGCCGTGGGCGGCTCTGACCCCGCCCGTTCGAAGAGCTGGTGGGCGGCCTGCTCCCCGGCGGAGATGGAGGGGTCCGCGGCGTTGACGATCAGCGGGGCGGCCCCGGAGCCGAGGTGCTCGCGCAGCGCCGCACGGAAGCCGCGCTCGCGCAGGTGCCGGGCGAGGTAGCGGTCGTCGTCCACCCCGATGTAGCCGATGCGGGTGTGCCCCGCCGCGAGCAGATGCGCGGTCGCCTCGAAGGAGCCCTGGACCTCGTCGGCGATCACCTCCGTGACCACCGGGTTCGCGCCCGTGCTCACGCAGTCCAGGAACACGAAGGGCGTCGAGTCCGGGACGCCGGGGATGCTGCGGCGCCGGTAGAAGTCCGCGGCGAAGACGATCCCGTCCACGTCGCGCTGCAGCGCCGTCTCGATCGCCTCCGCCTCCGCGCCGGGAGCGGAGGAGACCGGGATCGTGATGAGGATGTAGCCGGCATCCGTCGCCGCGGCCTGCGCGCCGCCGGTCATCGCCGAGAGGAACGGGTCGTCCGGGCTGGTCCGGCAGATCAGGGCGATCGCGTGGCTCTTGTTGAGCTTCAGCCCCAGGGCGTGCAGGTTCGGCGTGTAGCCCATCTCCTGCGCGGTCGCCCGGATCCGCTCCGCGAGCGGTGCGTTCACCCGCCCCTGGTCCTTCCGGTTCATCGCCAGCGACACCGTGGACACCGAGATGCCCAGGTGATCGGCGATGTCGCGCATCCGCACCATGGCTGCTCCCTCCGGTCGTCGTCAATCGATTGATGACGGACGGTAGGGGCGTCAATCGGTTGACGCAACGGGCGGGCGGAAGGTGATCGGGATCATGATCCGACCTGCTGGTCCGCTATCCTGCGCCGGATGGGACGCCGAGGGACGGCTGCCCTCCTGCCTCAGCACCTCGGGAACGGAACCCTCATGGAGCACGTGGATCTCATCGCCGCCATCGACGTCACGCCGGGGGAGGTCGACGCCGTCCGGGACCTGCTCGCGCAGTACGCCGAGGAGGTGCGCAGCGAGGCCGGTAACCTCCGGTTCGAGGTGTATGCGGCGGATGGCGAGCCGTCGCGCATCCTCGTGGTCGAGCGGTATGAGGACCCGGCCGCATTCGAGGTTCATCTCGCCGATCCGCGGAACGCCGCGTTCAACGCCGCCCTCGAGGACGTCCTCGACGGGGCGGGGTCGCGTCTGACGATGCTGCGCCGACTCGTCTGACGGGGGACGTCAGGCGCCATCGGGCATGGGATCGCCTCGGCGCAGGGTCAGGCGGGTCTCGATCCGGGTGCTGCGCACGGGGGCGGAGTCATGCGCGATGCGTCGTTCAAGGGTCTGGGCGGCCTGAGCGCCCAGCGCCTCCGCGTCCTGCGCGACCACGCTCACCCCTCCGTGCACGACCTCGGCCAGAGGGAAGTCGTCGAAGGCGATGAACGCGTCGGTCCCCGCATCGAAGCCGGCGCGGAGCATGGCCAGGGTGGTCAGCGAATTGCCCGAGACCATCGCCGTCGGAGGATCGGGAGTGCTCCGCAGCCAGGTGAGGTGACGGCCGATCCGCGCGGGGTCCGGACGGTGCTCGTAGACGAGCGCCGCATCGTGGGTGATGCCGCGTGCGGCGAGGGCGTCGCGGTAGCCGCTGAGCCGTTCGCGCTGGGTGAAGACCTCTGGCGCGTCGCCCAGGTAGGCGATCCGGTGGTGCCCCTGGGACAGGAGGTGCTCGACGGCGCGCCGCATGCCGCCGACGTTGTCCGAGAGCACGAGGTCCGTCTGCGCTCCGAGGACGGGCCGGTCCACGCAGACCACGGCCGTCCGCCCCAGGGCGCGTAGCAGCCGGGGCCGCGGGGCACGCGTCGGCGCCAGGATGATGCCATCGATCTGTCGTGCCGCCAGCGCCTGCAGCGTCTCCGCCTCCCGCTTCGGGTCGCCCATCGTCGAGGAGACGATGACGATCGTGCCAGGAGCGATGGTGTGCTCCACGGCGAGGGCGAGCTGGGAGAAGAAGGGCTCCGAGATGTCCTCGACGACCATGGCGATCGAGCCCGAGCTGGTGCTGCGGAGGTTCTGAGCCGCGGGGTTCGGCCGGTACGCCAGGGCGTCGATGGCCTCCTGCACCCGAGTCCGCAGAGCATCCGAGACGTAGTTCTCGCAGTTCAGGACGCGGGAGACGGACTTGATGCTCACCTCGGCGCGCGCCGCGACGTCCCGGATGGTCGGGGGCCGGTCCGCAGCTGCGCGCGGACCCGCTGACGGACGCGGATCAGACAACGGTGTCATACGGTGCCATCTGGCCTTTCGTCGCGAGGGGGTGGGTCTCCGGACCTGATGCGGCCCTCGGCGCCGCAGACAGGGAGCCGTGCCGACCGGAGACTGGCGACAAGGATGTCATAGCGACGGGGGAGACCTTCGCGAGGACATCGACCATCGATCAAGGAGGATGAAGAGGCATGCGACGACGCAGCTTCTTGGGCGCTGTCGGGGCGCTCGGACTGGCCGGCGCCACCAGCGCCTGCGCCGGGCCCGAGACGATCCCAGGGGACGCCCTGCAGTTCTTCAACGACGCCGCGTCCTGGGAGCCCGGCTACCTCGCCGCCGGCGACGTGCTGCGGGAGCGGACGGGCTGGGGGCTCTCTCCGCAGACCATCCCCAACGCGTCCTCGTACGAGCAGGTGATCCGCTCGCTGCTCCAGACGAAGAACCCTCCCGATCTCGTGAAGTGGGGAAGCGGGTACCGGATGCGCGATCTCGCCCGCGCCGGCTCCCTCGCCGAGCTCAGCAGCGCCTGGGACGCCTCCGTCGCGGCGGGGTGGCTCGACGACGCGATGCGCGAGGACTTCACATATCAGGGCGGCATCTACGGCATGCCGTTGATCCAGGGCTACTACGTGATGTTCTACAACGTGGAGGTCTTCGGACGGCTGGGCCTCGAGGCGCCGACGACGTGGGACGACTTCCTCGCCGTGTGCCACGCCCTCAAGAACGACGGCGTCACGCCGATCGGCACGACCCAGATGAACATCTGGCCGGTCGCGAACTGGTTCAGCATGCTGGCTGCCGCCTACGACGCGCCGTGGTACCGCGCCCTGTGCCGGAATGAGGCAAGCTTCCTGGACGACCAGGCCATCGGGTTCATGGAGCTGTGGCAGGACATGATCCGCCAGGGCCTGCACACCAGCGCCGACTCCGTCGGCGACAACTTCCCCTCGATGCTGGCCTCCGGTCAGATCGGCATGCAGCCGACGCCCGTGAGCTGGAGCACCCAGTCGATGGAGCTCGCCGGCATGGAGTCCGGGAGCGGGTTCGACGCGTTCCTCCTGCCCGCCGTGCAGGCTCCCGCTCCGACCGTCGTCACGGAGATCGCCGGACTCGTTGTCCCGGACCGGTCTCGGCATCTGGCGGAGGCGACCGAGGCCATGGCGTCCTGGCTGGCCCCCGACGTGCAGCAGCCCTGGTCCGACTTCCTCAACGGCTCGAGCGCGAACCTCCAGGTCACCTGGTCCGATCCGGTCAGCCAGCGGCTCCAGGACATGATCCGTGACGACGGGGTCGACGTCGTGAACCGGTACTGGGAGAACTCGCCACCCCCGCTGGTGGTCGGGGTCACCCAGGACCTCGGAGGGTTCATGGCCGATCCCTCCGACCCGCGCGGGGTCCTCGAGTCCCTGCAGCGCAAGGCCGAGTCCGAGTGGTCCTACTGGCAGGAGGCGACCCGATGAGCACGATCCTCGATCCGCAGGCCGCACTCGCCGCGCAGCGACGACGCGACCGCCTCGTCCGCGGGGCGCCTCGTCTCGCCTTCCTCGCCCCGGCCGTCCTCCTGGTCGCACTGCTCGCGCTGCTGCCCTTCACCATCACAGTCGGCCGCAGCTTCCTCGACGACTCCGTGACCGATCCCGGCTTCGCGGGGCTCGCCAGCTACGCCCGGCTGGTCACCGACCCGGTGATCGTCCTGTCCAGCGTCAACACCCTGTTCTGGCTCGTGGGCACGGTCGTGATACCCGTGGGCCTGGGCCTCGCGATCGCGGCGCTGACGAACTCGGTGCCCTGGGGCCGCTTGGCCCGCCTGTCGATCGTCCTGCCGTACGCCCTGTCCGGCACCGCAGTCGCCGTGGTGTGGAACTTCGTGCTGCAGGACTCCGGGGCTCTCAACTCCCTGCTGCGGGGCCTGGGCCTCGGGACGCTCGCCCAGCCCTGGCTGCTGAACTGGCCCGGGAACACGATCGCCCTGATCATCGCCAACTCCTGGCAGGCCACGGGCGTCGCCGTCATCCTCTACCTGGTCGGCCTGCAGGGAATCCCCCGCGAGACCATCGAGGCCGCGGCCCTCGACGGCGTGGACGGGATCCGCCGATTCCGACTGATCGTGGTGCCGCAGCTGCGCACCTCGACCGCGGTGGTGATGGGCATCAGCCTCGCCGGAGGACTGAAGGCCTTCGACCTCATCTGGGTGCTCACCAACGGCGGTCCGGGGCGCGCCACCGAGACCCTCGCCGTCTCGATGTACTGGCAGAGCTTCGTCCTGCAGCGCCCCGGGTCCGGGGCCGCCATCGCCGTGGTCCTGACGATCATCGTCGTCGCCGTCTCCGTCGCGTACCTGCGCAAGCAGCTGCGCACCCACTGAGGAGCACTCCATGAAGACTCTTCGTTCCGTCGCCGTCGTCCTGATCTCCGTGATCTGGTTCGTCCCGTCCTACCTCATCATCGTCAATGCCTTCACCCCCAGCGACGCCTACACGGGAGAGGCCCGCTGGGTGCCGGGCGGGGCCGCGCTCCTCGCGAACATGGCGGCGGCCTGGGACGCCGCGAAGCTCGGCCCCTCCATGCTCAACAGCCTCGCCTACGCGGTGATCGCCGGGCTCCTCGCGGTCCTGGTCGCGGCCGTCGCCGGCTTCGCGGTCACCGCCATCCCCGGAGGGCGGCGAGTCCTGTGGTTCTGGGTCATCTATGCCGGCTCCCTCTTCCCTGCCCAGGCCTTCCTGCGGCCGCTGTTCACCGGATACGCCGAGAGCGGGCTCTACGACACCCGGCTGGGGCTGCTCCTGATCTACGTCGCCACCTGCATACCCTTCTCGTTCTTCATCCTGCGGAACCACATGCTCACCCTCCCGTCGGAGATCGCCGAGGCCGCGCAGCTGGACGGTGCGGGGTGGTGGCGCATCTTCACGGGGTTCTTCCTGCCGCTGAGCCGGTCCGCGCTCGCCGCGGCCTTCATCTTCCAGTTCGTGTGGGTGTGGAACGAGCTCCTGTTCGGCATCACCCTCAGCTACAGCGAGAGCATCCGTCCGGTGATGGCGGCCCTCGCCGGCCTGCAGAGCGCCTACGGGACCGTCGGCCCGCCGGTGGTCCTCGCCGGTGCGCTGCTGGTCTCCCTGCCCACCGTCATCGTCTTCCTCGCCTTCCAGCGCGTGTTCGCCTCCAGCCTGGGCGGCACGCGGATCTGACCCGGTCCGGCGCCCCAGCGCGCCGGGTCGCAGCGGAGCCGCGGCTCCGGTCCCCTTGACCCGACCCCGATCGAAGGATTGATCAGCACCATGCCCGACGTGTACTACCAGCATCCCGGCACCTGGTTCGGCGACTGCATGCCGTTCTTCCATGACGGCGCCTTCTACCTGTTCCATCAGCGCGACGGCCGCGACCCCGGTCCGCTGCCGGACTGCGAGCCCTTCGGCTGGCACCTCGTCCGCACGACCGACTTCGTGGAGTACGAGGACCTGGGGGAGGCGATCGTCCGCGGCGGCGAGCACGACCAGGACCAGTTCATCTATGCCGGCTCCGTGTTCGAGGCCGAGGGCACCTTCTACGCGATGTACACCGGCTACAACCGCGACCATTTCGCGGACGAGGGGAAGCCCTCGCAGGTCCTCATGATCGCCGAGAGCGACGACCTCATCCACTGGCGCAAGACCGACAGGTCCCTGGTCGCGCCCCAGGACGGGTATGACCCCGACGACTGGCGCGACCCCTGGGTCATCTACGACGAGGACGCCGGACAGTGGGTGATGATCCTCGGCACCCGCAAGGCCGGGCCCAAGACCCAGCTGAGCGGCTCCACGGTCTACTTCACCTCGAGCGACCATGAGACCTGGGAGTTCCAGGGCGACTTCTGGGCCCCGGGCCTGTTCACCATGCATGAGATGCCCGACGTCTTCCGCGAGGGCGACTGGTGGTACCACCTCGTGACGGAGTACAGCGACAAGTCCACGACGGTCTACCGTCGCTCCCGCTCGCTGTACGGGCCCTGGGAGGCCACCGATGACGACGCCTTCGACGGCAGGCCCTACTACGCGGCACGCTCCGTCTCGGACGGGGAGCACCGCTACCTTGTCGGCTGGGTCGCCACCCGCTGGGAGGACGACGACACCCGGACCTGGCAGTGGGGCGGCACCCTCGTCGTCCACGAGGTCGTCGTGCGCGAGGACGGAACCCTGGGCACCAAGATCCCCGATGCCGTACAGCGGCATCTCCGCGGCACCGAGGTGGCGGCGGCCGCGCCGTTCGCCCTCTCCCGGGCCGATGGCAGGGCCGAGCAGCTCCTTGCCGAGACCGCGCCGCGGCCCTGCCTGCTCGAGACGACGATCCGCGTCGCACCGGGCACCCGCGAGGTGAACCTGCGCTTCGGCGAGGACCGCGCGACAGGGGTGGGCTACCAGTTCTCCCTGATCATCGACGAGCGACGGCTCGAGTTCGACAAGCGGCCCAACTGGCCGTGGGGCCAGCTGGACAGCCGCGGACTCGATCGGCCGCTGCCGGACATCGCGGACGGGGGCGAGCACCGCCTGCAGCTCGTGCTCGACGCGGACATCGCCGTGCTGTACGTCGACGACGTCGCCCTCAGCACCCGGTTCGAGGCACCGGCCGGGACGGCGGTCCTGCTCGAGGTGATCGAAGGGGAGGCGGAGGTCAGCGCGACCGTGCTCTCCACCGCAGCTGCGAAGCCCAGCTGAGGCGTCACGGGCAGCCGGCGCCGTGCACCTCGAGCAGGTGCACGGCGCCGGCCCTCATCGGACGACCGTGATGACTCCGGTGATGATGAGGGCCGTCAGCGTCGTCCAGCCGACGATCGCGATGCCCTGCCACAGCAGGATCCATCCCTTGCGGACCCCGGTCGCGGCGAGCATCGTCGCGGTGAAGTGGGTGGGCAGCAGCAGCGGGCCCAGCAGGCTCACACCCGGGACGCCGAAGCGCTCGTAGGCGCGCTGGAACTTCTCACGGCGAGCGGCGGCGCGCGGAGACACGTCCGAGCTCTCCGGGAGCGCATCGGCCCCCTCGGCATCGACCGCCGCAGCTCCGTCGGCGCCGACGGCGGCCGGAACCTCCGTGCGGACCGTGCGGCGGCTGCGGGCGACGACCGCCCGACGCGCCCCGGAGCTCGCGAGGACGAGCACGGCGACGACGAGGAAGTTCCCGGCGATCGCGGCAAGAGCCGCGACGATGGGCGGGACGCCGCCCAGGATCCCGATCGCGGCACCTCCCTCGCCCTCGACGAAGGGGATCATGCCCGCGAGCGCGGACACGAGCGGTTGCAGCGGCCCGGGCAGGTGGCCCAGCAGGTTCTGGAGATGGTCGATGAGGTCCATGAGGTGCTCCTGAGTTCTCGGGGACCGGGCCGGTCCCGGGGGATGTCTCCAGTCCACTGCCTGTGAGCGCTGCGCAGAAGTGCTCCCGCGTCATCGACGCCCGGGTGGAACACCCGCCCGGACCCTGACATATGTCATGGCTGTAGCGTGGCCGCATGAGCGACGTGTCTCGTCCTGCCGCGCAGGCCGCAGAGGATCGAGCCCGGTCCTTGCCGCTGCGGCGCAGCGTCACCGCGACCTGGTGGTACGTCGCTAGCGGGATCGTCTTCTTCGAGCTCTGCCTGGTGCTGCTGATCGTCGCGGGGCTCGCCGCGGGCGGCACCGGACGCGCCCTCCAGCTGGGCATCGGCCTCGCAGGCATCGCCTGGGGGTCGCCGCCGGGCTGATCGTCCTGGCCGACTACCGGCGCCGCACCCCCGGATCGCCGCTGCTGCGCTGGCCCCGCGCGGTCGGGCCGCTGACGGCCTCGGTGCTGCCGGGATGCGCGGCGGGGCTCGCGACAGGGCTGTGGATCATCGCAGTGCTGCCCCTCGTCCAGATCCTGCTGCTGCTGAACTGGCCGCCGGGGATGCGGCTTCGCCTCGCGATCGCGGTGACCGTGCTGCTGGTGGCGCTCGTCGCCATCGACTCCCGCCAGGGCCCCGCCGCGCAGGCAGGGGAGCGCTGGTACCAGCTGGTCCTGCTCGTCATGATGCTGCCGCTGGTGTCGGTCTCGCCGCCAGGTTCCGTTCCGTGCCGCTCGAGGACGAGCTCGCCAACGCCGCGGACCTGCTGCGCGCCGCCGGGGCGCACGTCGACCTGGACGTCGCACCTCAGGTGCCGCGCGCGCCCGCTCACGTGCTGGGCCCCGTGATCCGCGAGACGACCACCAACGTCCTGCGCCATGGCGGCGGCCGATGGGCGCGCCTCGCGCTCCATCTCGACGGAGCCTCCTGGCGATACGAGATCGTCAACGACCTGCCGGTCGCGCCCGCCGCGCCGACGCTCATGCCCGGCTCCGGGACCGGCCTCGCCGGCATCGACCGACGCCTCCAGGAGAGTGGAGGAGCCCTCGACGTGCGGGAGGAGGACGGCACCTTCGCCCTCGTCGCCACCGTCCCCGATCCGGCAGGGAGCCCTCGATGATCCGCGTGCTCCTGGCCGATGACGAGGGCATGATCCGCTCCGCCCTCGCGGCACTCCTGCGCCTCGAGAGCGACATCGACGTCGTCGCCGAATGCGCCGACGGCGCAGATGCCCTCGAGCAGGCGCAGCGGCTGCGGCCCGATGTGTGCCTGCTCGACCTGGAGATGCCGCGGATGGACGGCGTCGAGGTCGCCGAGCAGCTGCGCCGCAGCCTCGCGACCCGCTGCGTGATCGTCACCCGGCATGCCCGCCCCGGGGTGCTGCGCCGGGCCCTCGCCTCCGGGGCGGCGGGATTCCTGCCCAAGTCGCGCGGGGCCGACGAGGTCGCCGCGGTGATCCGCCGCGTCGCCGGTGGCGCCCGCTACGTCGACCCCGAGATCGCGGCCGATGCCCTCAGCGACGAGCGCTCCCCGCTGACCGACCGGGAGCTGGACGTGCTGCGCGCTGGTCGCGGCGGCCAGAGCACGCGGCAGATCGCACAGGCCCTGCACCTGGCCCCCGGGACGGTGCGCAACCACATCTCCGCCGCACTCGGGAAGCTGAGAGTGGAGAACCGGCAGCAGGCCGTCGCGATGGCGGAGGAGCGGGGGTGGATCTGACCCGCTCGGGGCGACGGGGGCGACGCGTCAGATCAGGTGTATGCCGGCATCCGCTTATGCGCGCCCTCGTGGTCGATCGCCGGCGCAGCAGCTGCGCCTCCAGCCAGGACTGCTTCCGCGCGGGGGCCAGGACGGCGAAAGCCTGACGGAGCTGCGGCTCCTCGTCATCAGCAGCCAGCGCGCCGTCCCGCTGGGTCAGACCCTATGAGGGTGGTGGGTTGCGGTGGTCTTGTGGGCCGGGGCCTCACCGTGCAGAGTTCGTGGATCACCCGGACCGGACAGGGGTCGGGG